>NZ_CP040841.1:0-125000 GCF_006874765.1 Leptospira weilii | reverse complement strand
TACAACTCATATCGATTCCTCGGGACTTGCGGTCCTTATCAGCACGCAAGCCAAATTGATGAAACAACTCAAAGGTGCCTTGATTGTTTATTCAATTCCGAGTTCGATTGGTAAGATTTTCGAATTAACTCGATTAGATAAACTCATCACTATGTCGATTGATTTGGACGAAGCGGTCGATAAAGCGATGACATATTAATCCGATTCGCTCTTCACCCAACTTTCTTAAACTCGAAACAATTTTGAGTTTAAGAAAGATTATAAAACTCGTCTCCCCTATCAAGAAATCAAAAAAGCTAGTGGAAATTAGTGTCCGTCTTTGATCAAGTAATCCAGATGCAATCGAATATCGGGTTCGTCGTTTATATCTTCCAGAAAAATGTGATTGGGAGCTTTTCCATTTAAAACCTGAATCAATTCCGTATCGTTTTTAGCCAGATAAATCCCGTTGAAGACGGAATAGTTTTCAATCCATAACTCCAATTTCTTAGATTTAGATAATATAATACAATTATGATTCGCACGAATAGAATCCGAGAGCATCTTTCTAAAGTTAGTCAGATTGATAAATTCCTCATTCTCAATCTCATTCAAATCCAAAATATAAGGCCCAGTAAGCTCATCTAAAATCGATAAAATAACATCGCGAACGTTCACGATAGAACGATTGTCAACGATCCCCGACAACTTGATTAACATCACTTTGATATCTATTCCATGCACATTGAATGCAACAAACTCATTACTGACCTGCATTGGTACCCTCATATTTTAAATTTTACACATAAGATAGAATATATAATTTTGAACGGTTGTACAAATCATTATAAGGCCTCGGACTTTTATGTATGATCAAATCACTTTATTGTCTTCAACCGACAAACTTAGTTTCTTGTACAAAATCCAATCCGTTTCTAAACATCTATTTCGTCTTGCACGTTCAAACTTCTCTTCTATTCCCCTCTCCTTCTGTCCGTTTTAAAATTGAAATTTTTATCTTCATAAATTGGATTAGAACTACTGATCCCTACATAATAGAGTGTCCAAAATTTTACGTTTCAACATGGGATTTGTGTTCAAATTAACGGTACTCCTTTATGTAAAGATCAGTAATAATTAGATTCATATTGATTTTGAACCTTCAAAAATAAGAAACGCATTCAGCCCATTGGTTTGAATGATAAAAGAATAGAAATGCGCAACACTTTAAACCCCCCGGTTATCTTGGAAATAGAACGCAACCCGATCGTTCCACACTCATTAAAAATCATTTCGAAGACCAGAGCCAATATATGGAAAAATCTTTTGAGCCGAATGTTTTACTATAAAACTCTTTAAACTTTAAAAGAACCCGGAACACTCAGCACATTTATAGTTTATAAAATCTATTTACCTCATTCGCCGCATCCTATAAAAGGAACACTTTTTTATTATTAGCTCTTCTGAATTTACAAAACTCTCTATACATTTAAGATTTTAAATTTTTCTAATTTATCAATTCGAATCTAGAATTGAAATTTCAATACTTCACTTTGATAATTCTGTAAAATGAAACAACTCTTATCGCTTCAACTTATATAGATAACAAGGTGTTTCAAAATGAAGTAGAAAATTATGGAAATAGAAATCTATAAAGTTTTTATTTAAAATTGAGAAGATTTACCACTCGGACGCATGAAAATAAGCGATCGGTTTTGCAAAAGTACAACGGTTCTCAAAAATTAAGTCAAATCGGGAAATCCCGACTTTTTAAAGGAAGATTCCAATATTCTAATTTTCGAAATAAGCTTGTCATAGTATTCTATTCGTGCGTTCGAGTAGTAAATGTAAGCACTTGCTACGAAACTGAGAAATAAAAAATCCATTATAATTTAGAATCAACTGAATGAATCGAAACCAACAAGTAGCATTCGATAATAACAAGAAAAAATAACTTACTTTAGACAAATGGCTCCCCTTCCCCTTCTGAACTCGAAAAACGTGGGTTATTATGCGAAGCATTTACCACAACAATACAACCAGAAGCAACTCAAGTGAAAAGAAAAGTATGTAGAAACGAATGCCTACAAAGAAACGATCCGTATCGCGTATTTAACGAACAAATCGAAAGATGTGATGAAAGAACAAAAGATAATGAACTCAGATCAAAAAATTCGTAAACAAGGTCAAGTCAGAGTGGAGCGAGAAATACATTTTAGAATTGAAACCGAAAGGAAGAAAGATCCGTAATTTGAGCTGGTTTTCCATAGTGAAATCCTTGTAAAAAGTTCGCCCCATAATCAATTGCAATACTTTCTAATTCCGCATTTTCAATTCCTTCAAAAACCGTTTTTTTTCCAAGGGACAAAAGAACCTGAGAAATCGCCTTCAAAATGCTTCTTTTACTTTGATTGGTATCGACACCGATGACCAAACTTTTATCTAATTTTACGTAATCACATTCAATTTTTTCAATCCTGGAAAAATTAGAATTTCCTATTCCAAAATCATCGATCGCGATCTGAAAACCAAAGCGCTTTAAAATTGCCATTTGCTCGATGATTAGAGCTGCTTCTTCGTAACGACTTTCCGTCATTTCAAGAACAACAGAATTCGGCAGGAGATTTAATTTCGAAAAGTAAGAAATTAAGTTGTCCGCGAACTCAGGATTTTTCAACTGAAACGGGGATATATTGATTGAAATTAAAGAATTGGAAGATAAAGATTCATTTTTTTGAATTTGAGACAAATCTAAAAGCGCATTTTGAATAACCCAAGCCCCAATAGAACTGATCAAACCCGATTCTTCCGCTAAAGGGATAAAAATATCCGGACTAATCATCCCTTTAACGGAATGATTCCAACGTGAAAGTGCTTCTAAGGAATGTAGACCTTTGGTTTCCGAACTGACAATCGGCTGATAATATAGAAGAAGTTCTTTTTTATGTACCGAGTTTCTGAGAGATAAATACGTTGCGATTAAATTGGAGGAATCATTTTGATTTTGGGTCGCATACCGACTAAAAGGAGAATCGATCACTTTTCTAAGATTCGTTTTTAAACCCTTGAGAATATTGAGAGGACTGGTATCCGTTTCAGAAGTATGAAATCCTCCGATGGAAAGTTTCAAATGAAACTCGTAATTTTCGATCTGGATCGTATTCTTCATATAAGAAATCAAGCTCGAAGGAATCCAATTGATGTCTACATCTGGTTTGTTGATTTGATACGCAAAAAAGATCTGGTTTGTGGAAATGCGAAAACCGACGTTTTGGTTATTAGTGATAGTTAAAAATTCAGCATGTAAATCCAAGAAAACAGCTTCGTAAATCTGAGTTTCGTATTTATGAAGAGACGGATGATTGTAAATTTCAATATTAACGAGATAGAAATATGTCTTTTCCAGTTTTAAAGTACGAACCAAATCGTGTTTTAAAGAACGAAATCTTTGGATTCTGTGTTTCTCGGAACAAGATAAATTCCTTGTAGTAGATTCGATGTGTACAAGTATATAACTGCCCTTTGGATTGATTTCAAAATCGACCTTGTAAATCCGGTCATTTTCTGATCGAACCATAAGTTGAATGTTTCTATCGTTTTTAAATTTTCGAAGCCCTGAAATATTCGAGTGCCTATTGCCATAATCAATAAACCTCTCGACCGCCTTTTTGAGTTTTAGATCCGAATTCAATAAGGAGTTATAACTCGGTTCTGAATAGAGTTCTTTCCCTTCAAAATTATACAGCGAATAACTAAATATATCCGATGAATGAATTTTATTTTCGACAAAAAGATCGCTGTATTCAGAAATCATAAGCTCATTGTATCGTAGAAATTCATTTTTTCTTTTCATCTTATAATCTAAAGTTCAAAAGAAATTCGATTCAATTTACAACAATCAGGATGAATTCTCAATTCTAAGAGTAAGAATCCGGAAGCTATAAACCATTATTGAGGAAATTGTAGAATAAACCCTTTATGAAAGTAAAAATGAGTAGTTTCCGTATTATATAACCGAAAACGAGAGGTATCTTTTTGAACAGCCATACCAAACTAAAACTGCAAATCACTGAAAAAAATGATATCCTACTCCCCTATTTCTAAATCTACTTTTACAAACTCACTTAAAAATGATTTTTAAAACAAACTGAAAAGTTTCCAAGCGCAAACAGAAATAAAATTTTACTTTCATTCTCAATTTCACAAACCCCTAACTCTTTTCTTTAATTTTATACGACTTACAAACTAACAGCCGTTTTCATAGCTTGGCTTCTGTTCATATCCGATTCGCTTTCATCAATAAACGAATTTTTAATTTTATATCCGTTATACAAAAATTTAATCCTAGATTTTTATGAATTATAAATGAACCATACTTATCAAAATATAAAATAGCATAATTGAATTCTTTAATTCGACATTATTTTGAACATCTTTCAACAGAGTTACTACAAATCTACAGAGATGATTTTTTAATCTCTCTTAACGTTGTAGCGTTAGATACAATATATTAATTGATTTTTACTTTTAATTCCCATTAATGTTTCAAAAAACTTTAAATAACTTTTCAAAAAATAAAAATCGTATTTTGATCGTATTATTTGTTGTTTGAGTATTGATCTAAAAATAAGTTATAATTTCTTACAATAAACATTTTCTATATTATAAAGAGACTCATATAAAGTTAATTCAATGATAAATCCTCAAACATTTTACACACAAAAGGAAATATTACTCATCCGAAGGAATCTTTATCTATAAAGTTGTTAGTCAAAATAAAAGTATTAACGAATATTCAAAATTTCTTTTACAATTTAAATGTCATTTCCACATTCGTATATAAAATGATTCGTTTAAGTTGAATTTGAATGGACCAAATTGCATTCAATTTAAAAATGAATCTATTGATTGAAATAGTGAGTTCATCAAACTTTAATTAAAAACGAGTTTTTGTTTTTTAAACAAATAAATTAAAGAAAACAAAAAACCCACAATGGATTATGATGAATATTTTAGATTCGATACTAGATAAAGAAATCTTATTGAGTTTAGTAAGATTTGGAGCGGGTTTTGCTTTAGTTTTAGGAATTGGAAGTTGGGCTCGCGCAAAAAAACAGATAGATTATCTGATTTCATCAGTCTTAATTCTTACTGCGATTTTTCAGTTTGTGGACGAATTCAGCTTGAGTATAATCTCCCAAACTTGGTTACGAAAATCTCTTTTTTTAATTGATATTGTAGCTTTAGCCGCCAGTGGAACTCTCGTATTTTTAATTTCAACGATGAGTTTTAAAAAGTATTCGAAACTTCCTTTGATTTACTATTCAAATCTTTTAGGTCCGTTTATTCTTAGTCTTCCGATCATTACTTTTTACGAACAAGAAGGTAGTAAAGAACTCGAATTTTTCCTTTTTGCAGCGGATTTATACGTTTTCGTTTACTTCGTAATTGCAATTGCGAACATCTTTATCGACAAGAAATACGAATTTTCCACGGTTAATTTTAGAAAGGTTTTTACTTTGGTCGTTCTGACATCCCTGTGTATTCCCCTAGAAATCCTCGGAATTGTATTTGAAAACAAATCCCTAATACTTCTTTCCAGTGTGCATACAACATTTGCGGTTATTTTTTATTACTTTCTTACCTTAACTCACCCCAATTTACTGGATTTTTTCTCCTTGGAACCGGGAAAAAACTTCGTTAAACGTTCTCTTTTGCATGATGTGGACATTGACGCTCTTGAAAAAAAACTGATTCATATCATTAAGGAGGAAAGAATTTACTTGGACGAAGACATTCGCCTCCCGGATGTTTCCGAAGAACTTGGAATCTCCGTACATCAACTTTCTTTCTTCTTAAATAACCATCTTGGCATGAATTTTAACAATTATATCAATCGATTTCGGGTCGAGGAAGCAAAGTCAATGCTCATTAATGACCCGTCTCGCTCCGTCGTTTCCGTCGGAATCGCGGTCGGTTTCAATTCGAATTCTTCTTTTTATAAGGCTTTTCTTAAAGAGACTGGAATGTCTCCGAAACAATTCCGAGAAACTCAAACAAAGGTGATTCATTTCCAATCTTCGCCGACAACAGATGTCCCTTCAGAAACCAATCTTTCTCTATGATTAAATCGAGCTTAAAACCGGACATTCTCGGTCAAAATTCACCTTTTTCCAACGAGCAATTTGCAGCAATTCCATTTCAGATTAAAATAAATTCCAAAATAGAATATCTGATATTTATAATTTTCTTGTTTTCAAATTATATTTACCGATGACTTCGTTCAAAATCAAACGTTATAATGAAATAAATGGAAATAAAGCGTCCCCGCGAAACTCGGTTGCCGCAAAAATTCCATAAAATTACGACCGAGCGTTTGCAAAAATCTTTTTGTTTCAGGAATCAATTCAAATGTTAAATGCAAATACCCTATTCGATATCATATTTTCAGAAATTAATTTATTTTACGCTCACGCAGCCGGAGTCGGAACGGGAATCGTAATGGCTATTACCAAACTCTACGCCGGTAGAAGAGACGAATTCAGCAAAGCCTATGGTACGATTCTTTTGAGTGTAAGCATCTTCCTGATGACCAACAATAAAGTAATCTTTCCGCAAGAAACCGATCCAAGATTGATGAAAGACCCCATGTTTCTAGGAATTTACTTCGGTTTAGTCCTTTATGCCTCGGCCGCGGTTTTATTTTGTATGATGTTCATCCTTGACGGTTTGGAAAATCCTTGGTATTACTGTAAAAGACTGACCGCTATCATCCCAATTACAATGATAGGTGCGTTTTTTTTACCAGGTACGATTTACATTTGTCTTTGCGATTCGGCGACAATTCTAATCACCCTTTACGCATCCGGATGGGCCATTTACAAAATTCATTCTTCTAAAAAGGCAAACGTATTTTTTAACTTTCCGTTTATCACACTCGTTATCACTTCCTCATTGATTTTGGATTTGGCCGGAACCTTGACGAGTTCTACAAAAATGCTTATGTTCTCAGAACTCATTCCCGGGTTTATGATCGCTTATATTACCTTAATCGAACGTTTCTTCCCCGTTCTTTTCAGTAAAGCCTACGGTGAATCGAATAAAGCATTTGCAGATAACCAAGCCCTTTCGGATTTTTCGGCGGATAATTTAATCGAACCCGAAGAAGATCAGACCGAATCTACTAGAAATATTTTGGAAGGTGTGGAATTGGACAAGATTGAAGAAAGAATCAATTCCTTTCTCCAAGTGAGAGGTTATGCGGATGAAGAACTTCGTCTGCCGGATTTTGCTTCTTACCTCGGGCTTTCCACACACCAAGCCTCTTATTATCTCAACAAACACATGTCCATGAAATTCGCGGATTTCTTGAATATGAATCGGATCGAAGATGTAAAACGGAACCTTCGCGATAAATCACACATGAATTTATTACAAGTTGCGTTAGAATGCGGTTTTAATTCGGCATCTTCATTTCATAGAGCTTGCGTAAAATTTACAGGGAAATCTCCGAGAGAATTCAAAAAACAACTCATCAATTCCCAAAATTAAAATCTCGTTTTTTAAAATAGAAAAATGAAATTTTTTTCGACCCCGGCAAAATAAGAAGATTCCGTTTTTAATCACAACAAATACAAAGCCACTGTGATTATCGAATTTTGCGGCAATCACTTTTATCTTTTCCATGTCCTACGGGGCCTTTATTTGGGAAATCATACCATGAAAGTTATCAGGTACCAAATCGTATTATAAAAATTGATTATTTAAGTTTAGCAACTTCCAAAACAGCCGCCATAAAAAGATAATCTTTAATCTGATTTTTAAGGTAAGAGTAAGTCCTAACTTTTTATTTTCAAGATGAGTTCGTTTTTGTAAGAACTTTTCAATTTAGAAGAGTTTTAAATGGAACTAAAATTCCCACAAAAGCTTATTTCTTTAGAAAAAAATTTTCCTAAAGAAATGACAAAGCCGTAATGTCGATATAAAAACACATTTATAACATAAGTTGAATGCCTATCTGACATAGAGGAGGCTGATTATCAATTTTTTAGTTTACTAATACTACGCCTTCCAAGACATGGCTAATAGAATCATTCCTTAAGGAACTGTCGAGACGACTGTTCTTTGATTTAAATGATTCAAGTTATAGAAGAACCATTCATATTCATATGATTCCATTGTGTTTTAGAAAAATTTGCATTTTACAAACAATCGAATTGTTATTTCGAAATTTTATAATTCTAAATCGATTCTTAAATTATATATTTCACTCTTTGCAAATTAGCAAAATAAAACGAAAACATATCCCCGCATTCATAAAAAAGATAAATAATAATCAAAGTAGAAAAAAAACGAGACCAGGCCAGAGGTTCTCGATTTGAAAATTCAAATCCTACAACATTAAAGAGCTCATCGTTCATGAATACACTCATCCAGAATTTCCTAAACTACATGTATAATTTGAAAATCTTACCGGATTTCGAAGGCAGAATCTTTTTAAAAAAATTCGCCCTACAAAAATTGATCGAAAAAAATATCTTCTTCACGTTTGTATTTTTCTTCGTCGTTTATTTAGCGATCCGGAATCAAATTATCCCAGAAATAGCGACTTCCGCAGATCTATCTAAACTTAAATTGATCTCTCTGATCTGTGGAGTCTCAGCTTATTCTTTTCTACTACTTCGGCTTGTTATACTGACGATTCTTGGAATCCAAGTATCCTATCAAATTATTCTTAGAAATGCGGCATTTGCGATCGTTCTCTCTTTTTTATTCCTAATGTACTTTGAAAAATCCTTTTCCATGGTAATTACAGGGGAATTTTTTTGTTTTGGAGTTTGCGCTTTCACCGTATTAGAATCGGGTTATCTGATCCATTTCCGAAACTTCAAAAAAGAATATTATTCCTTACTACCTATTCTTGGGGGGATTGGGTTTGGAGCTTTGTTAAATTTAATTGGAACTTTATTTTATAACGTCTATTGGAATAACATTTCATATTATACTTACATGTTTTCCATTTTTATTCTCTATCTTTTAAAAAGAAAAATAAAAATTCAGAACGAGACGGACGTGCAAAAATCGATTTTAAACTCGGAAATTCAAGAAATCATAGAACAAACAAACCCAAAATCGGGAATGGAAGCTTTCGAATCTAACGAATATACAGTAGAAGAAAAAAATCTTCTTAAAGAAGACGACCTAAAACGCGCAGAAGATAGAATCAAAGGTTTTATTCAAGAAAAACTTTATGCAGATGATAGCATTCGCCTAATTGACCTTTCAGCCTATTTGGGAATTAGCTTACACCAAGCTTCCTTTTACTTAAACAACTATAAGAACATAGGTTTTTCGGATTTCATCAATCAAAATAGAATGAACGACGCAATTCGACTTCTCGTGGAAAAACGAAATATGAATTTATTGGATATCGCTTTCGAATGCGGATTCAATTCTTATACGTCTTTTCACAGAGCTTGCAAAAAATGGACCGGTTACTCTCCGAAAGGACTCAGAACAAACACTTTTCTAACAAACGAATCTAAAAACGAGCATATAGATATACCTATAGGTTCCCAAAAAGTCGAAGCATTGAGTAATAATTTCAAGTCGAATGGCTAGGACACAAAATAATTTTCTAACATGATTGAAAGAATTCTTAAAAGGACAATGCGGCTATTTCTTTTTGCGGGTTTTGCCAAAACAAACACCGATGAAATCGCAAAACACAGAGGAATCAGCAAACGAACCTTTTATCGTTATTACAATGCAAAGGAAAAGTTGATCAACGCAGTATTCAATTTTTTGAAAGAACAAATTATGGCCCAACATGAAGCGATCATAAAAGACAAATCCAAAGACCCTTCTAGTGCTTTTGATACGGTTTTTAATATTTTTCACGGGATTGAAAACGAAAAAAGCAACTCTCAACTTAAGAATCCTATCGTACATTCTCATCCGGATACGGATGCCCACACTCTTTTTTTCAAATCATGGATTTCGACACAGAGCAAGAAATCTCATCTAATGGGGTGATCGATCTTCAAAGCGTAAGAGACAAAAAAAATCTACTTGGCTAACAAATACAAATTAACCAAATAGACTCAGTGCTTTGTTTATGGAGATATAGGAGCTAATTAGCCGAGCAGTTATATGTCCGCGAAAATCTTTACTATTCCTATCATAGCAAAATTTTAATGTTAAATCTCCCCTAGTTATAATCTGAATTCAAGAATCCAAAGACGACGAGTGTTCAAATTTTCTACTGCCCTTTATCTTCTTTAAGAGTTACTCCGAAAGAGATAGCGAGTCGTATTTGAAAGGGGGTTTATTCTGAATTTTCAGATAAATAGTCTAACGTGAGTTCGGCGTGAGAAAAATCGGGTGAATAAGAAACTAAGTGCAACGACTTCCCTGAGCGCAGGAGCTTTCCTAAAAAGCGTTCCACTGAGTTCAGAGAGCGATCAATCCATCGAACGACCTGGATGCCGATCCATAGAGAGGCATCCGCTGAGTTAGGAAATGAGATGCTGAGTTACTCCACCGGCCTTCTTGACTCCGTCAAATCAAGAGTATCACACTTCGAACTGTCTTACGTCCAAGAATCATACTAATCTATGGACGCGTTGATTTCACAACAAGTTGTGAGCCCACTCACGACGCGTTGGCTGAAACATAGAATCACTTTCGCATTTATTATATCGAACTTCGCGTTAGTTTATTAAAAAATCATTTGAAATCAAACTTTAAGACGATTGAAATAGAAAATAGATCCGGCAACAAATCACCTTTTCCTGAACAATCAAGTAAGGCTTTTTATTCCAATTCTCTAAATTTTTTAAAAAACCTATGAATGACATGTTTCAAACAAATATAAATTTTTTTGAATCAAGATAGAAGATTTGTTATGAGCACTTGAATAAATAAAAGGAGAAACTTATTATTCTTTGAAAATGGAAAAGATTTTAAAATTATCTACCTGGCCCGTTATTGCGAACGAAACCAGATAGACGAGTGTAATAGAGTGAGTTCCCTTCTACAAGAAACATCATAACTTATTCTCTAAAAGTGTTCTCTTCAGAATATAAGATGAATAAAATTATGTTGAATCACGAAATAGCTTTCTGATTTTAAAATTCAAACTCCTGAATTAAAGAATCTAATTCCAAAGCCTCTTTGAGTTCGCCAAAATCTGCTACTGGTTTTACCTCTCTCAGTTTATTGTAATTCATAATCCAGTTATAAATTTTTTGATCTGTCGTCACGATAAAATACCGAGTAAATTTTTCAGAGATTATATGTAAAATTCCTGTAAAAGCCCGCACAAACTCCGAATTGAGATTAGTCACTTTTCTGATGTCCAATACCAACATTCCCTCCATCTCATAAAAGATAGAACTTAGTTTAGCCGGAATTCCCCTTAGAGTTTCATGATTAACCATGCCTGCAAATTCGATTACTAAAAGTTTATAACGAATCGTATTGACCTGCAGTTCCTTTAATTCGTGTTCGATTGTTACAGTCTGACTCATTCTTGGCTCCCAAAACAAAAAGAGGTCTTTTAAAATAAACTTCAAAAAGTCTTTGTGTTTATAAGGAGTATATTTGAACCGATTATGAAATGCTTTTCAGCTTATAGCATGAGGGGTAAAAATTAAATTGCACACTTACCGAATTCTAATTTTCTCCGGACATGAGGAAACACCGAGAAACTAGAAGCTATCTCAAAAATATCTTAGAATAATTGGAATCGGAGTTTTTAGCAAAGATAAAGTATTTTTGAGATAGCTTCTAGTTTGTGAAACGATTACCGATCTCTACATAATAGAGTGTCTAAAATTCCGCGTCTAAACGCGGGGTTTGTGCTCAAATTAACGGTATTTTATTTTATAGGGATCAGTAGGAAATCAAACTAAGTTTAGAATCGTTTCTGCATAAATGATTTCTTCCGCAGGTTCCATTAAATAATACCCTTGCGAATAGTCTATATCCAAAGATTTCACCGCTTCCAACTCCTCTTCTTTGGATACAAACTCGGCGACTACTTTAGCGCCGATTGTGTGGGCCATTTCCGTTATCGCGGCAGCCAATCGATATGAAGTTTGATTTTCATGAATTCCTTGTATAAATTTGCCGTCTATTTTGATAAAATCCGGCTGAATTTCCATCAGTCTTTCAAAATTGGAACGCTCCACCCCGAAATCATCAATCGCAATTTTGCAACCGATTTCTTTCAATTCTTGAAGAGAACGAGTAGAATTGGAACATCCATTCCAACGATCGTTTTCTAGAATTTCAAAAATCACCCGATCTGGAGATATTCTATAATGCAAAAGTCGATTCATCACCCAAAGTGGAAACCCTTTCTTATCCAAATCGGATTCGGAAATATTGATGGAAAAAGAATATTCGGAATGTTTTGAGAAATATTTAAACGTTTTTTCAACCATTAAAGGAGTGAGTAATCGAATCAGTCCCGTGGATTTTGCGATTGGAATAAACATCGCGGGATTATAAATCTGCCCCCCTTCCATAATTCTCGCTAAACATTCGTATTTTGTAATCCTTTTGAGCTTGTTATCGTAAATTCCCTGGAAGTAAGGAATTACATTTCCAGCATTCAAAGCTTCGTTGAACTTCCGACCCAACTTCAGGTTTGCATAAATTCGGTCCACCTTGTTGGTCGCTTCCGAATAAGAAACATATTCAACGGAAGAATCATTGCTCGCAGTCATCATTGCAAGTCTCGCTTTGTCATATACGTCCGATTGGTCCGACGAGACTCCGATCGAAATTTTAACCTGAAAAGAAATCCCGTCCACTTCGATACATTCGGACCTGAGAAAAATACGGACGGCACTCAATAAGGAATAAAATCGATCCTCTTCGATTTTCGCCAGAATCGCAATCATGTTGTCGTAAATATGAAAAATTTCTCCGTTGTAGCCTCTTACAAAACAATTGAGGACCGATAAGAATTCGGATAACACCTTGCGATATGTCTCAATTCCGAAATTTTCAGCGATAGAACCGAAAGACTCTATTCGAATGAGAGCAAGACTGGAACTTTCGTTTTCGATCAGTCTTTGATCGATTCTTCGTTTTAAATTTTCGAAATTAGGAAACAAAGTTTCACGATTGAACAGATACGTTTCTTCCAATTTAGAACTGAGTTCGGCCACCTTTCGATTTTGAAAGTAAGCTTTTACCGCTTCGGAAATGGTCAGAGTCAAATCCTCAGAATCCCAGGGTTTTGAAAGATATCGATAAAGATTTGCTTTATTCAGCGCATTTCCAAGGGTTTTCGCGGAAGCATAACCCGTAAGCATTACTTTATAGATTTGAGGATATTCTTGATGAATTTGAATCAGTAGTTCGTCCCCTCTTTTTTCACGCAGTACTTGATCACAAATGACCAAAGGAACGTCGATTTGTTCGGATTTACATCTCTCCAAAATTTCCATGGCAGAATCTGCATCTTCCGCGATCTCCACTTCGAATCGGCTTCCAAAACTGAGTTGAATTGCACACTTGATACTCTTCAATATGACAACTTCATCGTCTATTACCAATATAACCGGCTTGATATTCAAATTTGTATTTTGAATGAATTCGTTATTTCCCATCATACTTCATCTTTATTTTAAATTTCATTCTCTAGTTCTTAAAAAAAGGTCCAACAATTCTAATTTCAAAATAGGTGCTTCCCTTAAGAAGAATCAATTTATCTCTTGTCGTTACCAGACCTAATTGCGCAATTATTACGATGCAGAAGTTTCTATCAACTAACATTGAATTTAAAAATTCTTTTTCTATCAATTGTGCGTTAAAAACTTTGGTTATTTTTTATTTTGGATCTAAAATTAAAAGGAAATTCGATGTCTTAATTTTTGTAGAGTTATAATCTGAATTGAGATTATCGATTTACGAAAGATTTCAAAACGAATTTAAAATTTGGATATAATTTAATTCTTCAAATCTGAATGGGAAAATATTTTCGGATCAAAAGCACAAACCCGGTTTCTACCCGAAGATTTTGCTCGATACAACGCCTGATCCGCATTTACGAAGGCTTCCTCCAAATCCAACACCCCTTGTGAAACTCCAATACTCAACGTCACCGGGTTTCCATCGTCCAAACGAACTTGATTTTCCACTTCTTTGCGCAGATCTTCTGCGATGTCGGTTGAAGCTTTCTGACCGGCTCCGAATAAAAAGATGGCAAACTCCTCTCCACCCCAACGACAAACCGCATCGGTTTGTCGAATCGAACGACTAAGTACTTGAGCGACTTTTATCAACGTTTTATCTCCAGTATCATGTCCGAACTTATCGTTCACCTGTTTGAAATGATCGATATCCACTAGCAAAATCGTCCAATCCTTTCCGTGTCGATTTCCAATGGCAAGGGACCTCTGGGTCAATTTTAAGAAGCCCCTTCGATTCCAGATTCCGGTCAATGGATCTGTGTGAATCAACTTGGACACCTGATTCATCGAAGAACGCAACTTGACATACAATATGAGCACAATGAAAAACGTAAATACAAGCACCCAAAAAGGGAGTAGGTTTTTTATTATATAAATTATATATTCAAATATTTTAATCTCATGAACGAGCCAGATTTCTTCATCCTTAATTTTGTTTCCGATCCAGAAACTTCCTTTTTCGAGAGAAAACGAGTCCTGCGGTTCCATAATCATGGAAATCACCGAAAGAGGAAGCCGCGTATCCAACTTAAAAGTTCCGGATTTTGCTATGATTTTTCCATTTTCATCGATGAGCATGCTTTCTCCGATACAATCCCCGCTTTCCAAAATTCTCTGCATCGCGTCCAAACCTATATCGATCGAAGCGACGCCGATGAATTTCTCATTTACATAAACGGGTTCGGAAATTGTAATCATCAGTCCTTTCCCGGCAAGGTCATCGTAAAGATCGGTTATAATTTGGCGCCCGGTCGGATTGATTTGAGGGGTCGCCTGAGTCCAATACGGGCCCAAATAAAGGTCATCGGTAAAATAATAATTTTCATCCTTAAACTTCGGAGTAATATAGAGGAACTTTTGTTTAGACAAATAGTAAGCCCAGACAACCTCACTTTGTTTTTCAGTCAAAGACTCGAATTGTCCTCTTAAGTTCAAAGCGGCCTCAATTTCTTTGAGGATGGAAGGATTCAATTTAGAAACCGAACCCATTGCGGTAAGAGTTCCCGAATCTGCCCCTTCCTTATTTTCCCGACTGATATGGGGAATTCCAAACCTGTTTATACTTGGATAATTTTTGAATTTTTTAACGAGACTTGGATTTGCGGATGTATCTTCGTAAAATGTCAGATAGTCCGAAATCGATAACCCAAGCGCCCTTGTTTGCGAACCGACCCTACGAATATAATCCTTCATCACGCGAGTTCTCATACCTACGACTCGGTCAATTTCTTTTTTCATTCTCAGATTTTCATAAACCAGAAAAAATAACAGCAAAACAAAAACGATTGCCAAAAGCGAAAAGAGTATTCTCTTCTTGATTTTTACATTTTCAACTTGTGCATTAGTGTAAGTTTTAAATTGCAACTTGATCACCTCGATACCATAAATGGATAATAGCGCTTTAATAGATCGATGATACAAGTTCTATCGAAAAAGAAATCCAAATTCTTTTTCATCATTTATCATAATAAAACTTGAGAATCCATATTGTAAAACGTAGTCGATCTGAACTTTTTAATTCAGTTTCCGAATACAGAATGGAAAAAATACGAACATTTGACAAAAACAGCTTCTTTTGCTATTCAAAAAATATAATTTAGCAGAAAGACTTTCTGCTTATATGAGCTTACAAGCTATTTCGTAACAAAAGTAATCTTACCTAGTATTTATAACATCTTAAAAGTCACCGAATCACAGCAATAGAAATAATTTCACTTTATAATAAGAAAAGATTAAGCTCAAAATAGCCATAAAACTTGGTAAGAGTATTGCTTTTATAAAGACAAATATACGAAGTCGATTCTTACTTTGTTGTAAGGTCTTTCAGGCACGAAAACCTACGATAACAAGAAAGAATTCGTCCCGGTAAACCTCAAGAGAACGGCCGCATGAGGTATTGGGTCAAAAAACTCCTTCCCAGCTTTACAAACATTCAGAGAGAATATTTGTAAATCGTATTCCCGAAATACTCTATCCGGATCATTTTGAAACTCGGAAGCGGATGACGGTTGCTTTTATTGGAAAAATCAAAGATACTTCATCACTAAGAGTTTAGCTGGAGAAAGAATCGGATTTGAGCCAATCGAAGACGGCCTTTGGCGGATCTATTTCAGCTTTGTAACAATCGAATATTTTGATGAACGAATTCGAAAAATAATCAGGACTTTAAAAGTGTAGCCCATGTCTCTGGTTTAAACTGTTACCTATGTCCCAGGATGTACAGATTTTGGGTGGTGGGGTGATGAGCGACCCGTAGGGAGCAAATCATTGAGCCTGGAAGCGGGAAAACTTGGGAGATTTTTTTCTATCAGAAAATCATACTTTTTGCAAGTAAAAAGACTCATTTTGTCGGAACACTTGAAAAATACGGCCTTTGATCCTTATCTCAAAAGCCTTCTTCATTTGTGGGTTAAACTTCAGGTATTAGAGGGACTCCAATTTCTTTTTTGCCAACTCATATACGACCTGAAACTGTTCGAGTGTCATTTTGTTTTGCGCGCCTACCGGTGAATTTTCGATTTCACTGTGATTGTGCACGTAAGGAACATTCAATTTTTGTAAATCTCCCGGAGTAATATAAATCGTTTTATCCCCTTTTGTTACGGATAAATAATCGGAATCGTTGATTTTTTTAGTATGATTTTGCCTGTTTTCCAATTCTATATGACCCTCACAATGACAGATAAACGTCATATCTCCGTAGACCGAAGTATAAAATTTCGTTCCTCTCACTCCCGCAGTTGTTGTCGGAGTATGGAGACTCATTCTCTCCCCTTTTACTAATTTGTTCGTTAGGATCCAAGTACTTCCTTTGTCCTGAAAAAAGGCTTTTTCATCGGTCTCTTCCTTTACTTGAAATCGGGAATCCGATTGAATTTCAATCAAGTAGGAATTTTCACCGAAAACAAGCGAAGCTACGGACTTAGTCCCTGTAATGACTATATCTCCATTTAAGATCTCCTGAGTAACGGTCGCCTTTAAGTTTTGATCTCCTCTTTGAACGGAAACTTCTCCTTTTACAAAAGTAATCGCCCCCTTTGTTCGATTCGATTGTTTTTTACCACAATAAATACTTAACCCACTTACACAGACGACAATCAGTATCACCGATATTTTTTTCATAAATTCTCCAATCCAGGAAATCCAATTTGAATCGAGTCCATGGATGTTTTCGGATTCCAAAAAGGCAACCGAAATATTTTAGGCGTATTTTTTATATTCAAAATATATACGATCTTTTATAATGATAGTTTATCTATGCGACAACTTACCTGCAAGATAACTTGTTGGTAGATATGCCCCTACCAAATCTAGTATGGTAAACCATATCGGCGATGGTAGAATTATAATATTTGCGATGCCTCCTGCCAGGAAAAGGATACCTACCGCTAAAGCAAACTTAATCTTATGACTCGCACTTACCATTGCGGTTAGAAACGCTCCCGCAAATGTTCCAAGAGCATGAGCTAAAAAAGGAAAAATAAAATGTTTAGGCTGGAATAAATGCATGGATGTTTTCAGTCCTTCCATCGTAGTCACATCAGCTCCATCCGGCGGAGGTATTATATGACCGCTGAGCATGATGATTCCCATATTTACAATACTGCCGAAAACAGCTCCCGCTATTACCGCTATTGCATTTCGAATGATTGGATTCATATTCTATTGTCCTAATTTTGTTTTCTGATCGACGATTCGTCCCAAAACTCAAGCTCACTCGCCGAAATTCAAATTCGGATTTCCATATAATTTCAACGGCGACATACGGCAAGAATAGTTTTAACTTTTTCAATGCGTTTTCGTAAGCTTTTTAAAAACAATGATTTTTTATAAAAATCTATATTTGCGGTTTTTAATGTAGAGACTGTCTGTTTTTTGTGGGAAGTTTAAACTTTGAAAGTAGAGAAGTCTTATAGAAGAAAATTCAACACAATAATTTCTGCTTGACTACGTTGAAAGATTTTATCATAGAAAGAGAAGACTTTGGGTTATGTGAGTTCTGCCGAATTTCGAATTAAAAATTCCGCATAGACAGATCCGGGAAGTTTAAATACTTTATTTTATTGAAAATTGAGACTTCGTTGTTAGGAAACAGAAGGAATAATTGAGATCAAAATAAATACTATCCCCAATAAAATGTCCTATACGAATCCAACCATTGATACAATTAAAGAAATTTTATGTTAAATAAAATATCTAAATCTATTGTTATATTCGATTAAACAATGACTGAACTTAAAAATCTTGAAGAGAAATTAAATTCTAATTTAAATAGAATTTCGATTATTCGAATTGTTTCATGGTCCACTTTTGTTATTTTTTGGACATTCTCCTTTTGGACGATTTGTCAACAAACGATCTGGCTTCATAACTTTCAATTCTTTGCAAATTTACGTTTAGATTACTACTTATTCTTTTTTGGGTTATTAGTTAGTTATACAATTATTTTTCCAATTGCAAGGTATGCGGATAGGCGTCGAATAATATCTAATATTATTTTAGAATCCGAAGATGAAGAGCATACAAAATTTCTTGAATTCTGCAATATCATTAACAAAAGACTCAGTACAACTAAAAAATGTTTATTAGTAGAATCGAGTGAATCTGCATATTATAAATATTCAGCAGGGGCTTCAGAATTGCTCGATACTACAGAATTCCGACAAAGAATTAATTCCACATATAGAATATCAAGCAAGACCACGCATTATTCTTTTGAAACTGACGCCGTACAGATAACGCTTCTTGGAAGTATGGTATTAATCTTCCATTGGCGATCTCGAAAATTTTCGGTGCGTCAATCAATTAACTTTTATGGCTCACTCGAACGCTTTCATTTCATATGGGATGAGCAAATTCCTGTTGATTCGCAGATTTTACAATACCAATGGAAATATACAAATAAGAATGGTAGACCAGACCAAAGATTTAAAGATAATTATCAGATTCCAACTTTATTGTTTTGGTCATTTGAAATCGAAACAAACGAAGAAATACTGCAGATCCTTCTTAGCGATTCTTCTATGGGAGAAGATATAGCTAAAGCAATAGAAGATTTCAAAGCTATAGTTAGTTCAAATAAAATTTCAGAAGAAGGCGTTTAAGAATACAGAATGAGCAAAAAGCGCAAACAACCCAACCCCACTGTCATACTTTTACTTGTCATTACAATGATCATTCTAACAGCGGTTGCTTATTACAAATGGTTTAAGCGAATTTCGCAGTCCATGTTAGATGTAAAACTAAAAATCTCAATTTATTTTTTTCATTTCGCAAACGTGGCCTTGATTATCACAGCAATTTTTCATAATACTCCCTTAGCTAAAGATTACGGATTTATAAATTTTATCATAGAATTCAGTTTTTCATCACTCATTGCCTTCATTCCAAGCTTAATCCTACAATGGGGTTTAGAAAAAATTCAACTTATACTTAGGCGGGCTGATATTGTTTAAAATTTTTTCTAAGGTTTTAAACTCTTTCATTAGAGTTGTTGAAAAATTACCAATTAAAACGTTTACCAAAAAATAAATGAAGGTTCCAAAGTCGTGCGGCTTAAAACGGCAGTCAGCAATCCTGTGTAAATGACGCTCTCCAAAAAGAATCTAATTTCAATCGATCCCAAAGAAGGGAAAACTGATTCATAGCTTGAACCAAAGCGAGTTGCTCTCGAAGGAAGTAGACAATTAGAGGAAAATCTTAAGAATTTCAGTTCCTCTAAAAAGCGAGAAGGGATATAACGCCTCACTCGTCCTTAAACAATTCATCCGTAAATCTTGAATCTCCGACCAATCTACTTTCCAAAAAATTAAAACCGACTCTTCGAAAATACGGTTCAATGACCTTGAGATATTGTTTTTTGGTTCTCACGTAAGCGTAAGGATCTTCAAAGGAGATATCCTTTTTCATTCGAATATAATCTTCCTTTGTGGGAACGGAGAAATAAAGATACTTAACGATTTTATGAAGTTTTTCGAATACAGGTCTCAGATCACCTTTGATGTATTGAACCACGGAGTTGCAAATACCAAGATCAAATGGAAGATGTATAAAATACGTAAGATCCAATTCCTGGACAGTTGTGTTCAACACGGAAACATTCCATGAACGAATCCATTTCTGAGCGAAAAGTTCGTCGAGCATCTGTTCGGAAGGATCAATGGCAAGGACCCTTCCGGGTTTGAAGATTTTCACCATTTCTTTTAAGAGTATCCCTTTACCGAACCCGAAATCCGCCACCGAATTCACGTTTATTTCCATCAAATTCAGAATAGATTTCGCATAACGCGCATGTTCCTTCGCATTGAACGTGGCATCTACGTCCGTTCCCGAACCGTAAATATCTCTCCAATACTCGGCCTCGAACGGTTGGCCGTTGGCTCCCAAAGCCAAGTCTTCGTTTTCCAAAGGCTCTTCCTGTTTCCGATTCGGCTTGAAGTTCAATTTTTCTTTATAGAAGGATAAAGATACCACCGGATTCTTTCCTTTAGAAACGGAGTTCTTATTTTTTGCAGTCGATTTTTTTTTCCAGATCGACTTCAAGGATTCAGTTCCGGACTTAACGCAGAGATAGAAAATATTCTCGTTAGAAAACGGCTAAGTCTCTTCTCCCCGGTTTTCGAAGAAAGTTGAGTTTTTGCTTTTTCAACTTGAATCTTAATCTGTGTATTCTCCTTTTCACCGGAGATAACTTTCGTCAAAAATCCGGTAATTAATATCTGTTCTCCCGATAAAAATACGAATTGAGGATTTTTAAACTTATAACGTCTGAGCATCTCTCTTTTATCCGCGAGCCAGATCTCCTCAAGAAACAGATAATCCCGATTTTTCCATTCCTTCGGTCGAATCGATTGTAATCTTTGCTTGGAATGAAAATACACGTAAGACGAAACAGAAGGACTCGTATAGACTCTTTCGTCCGTCTGAATCACTCCCCTACTCTTTAAGCTCACAAGATCCTTCGTGAAGGCTCCGAGTTTGGTCGCGTCAAGTCCGGATGTCGGTTTAACGGAAAAATAAACAGACACGAGAAGGATCACGATCAAGACCGCACTCGCCGCCACGGTGTTAAGCTCTTTTTCGGATTTTAAAAGGAAGTTTCCGATATATAAAATTAAAAACAAAGGCCCAAAATTGGAGAGATAACTCCAGAGTAATTTGTAGAACATTTCGAAAGAATTTACGCCGTAGAAATTTGTGACGATCAAAACAGTCAACAACGTAAGGAAGATTCCCATATACGCGAGCAAGACCAACTGAGGGATATTCCTTCTCTTAAAAAAAACGGATTGATGTTTTTTTCTTTCTCGGATTCCTACTGTTCCCGCCTTCACTACAAAAATCGTAAAACCGACTAAAAAGATCGTAAAGTGAGAGAAAAAACTTCCAAGGATACAGACGATGAGAATGAATATGTCGCCCAAAGTTTCCATCCTAAACGCAAGAAAAAGAATCAAAAGAAAAAATAAGCTCAAACATTCCGGATACAAAACCAGAGGTATGGAATAAGTCAGAGGAGTGATCGCGGACAAATAACAGAGAATATAATGATTCGGTTTCCATTTTTCCCTCTGAAAAATCAATCCGATCCAATGAATCCCAAGCGAAAAAATAAATGCGGAAAATGTAAACAAAGCCGTGGTATAGTTGAGTCCTGTGACCGATTTCCAAAGACTCAGAACCAAAAACGGAAGAGGAGGTTGATCGGAGAAAAACTTTCCTTCTTCGGTTAAGGAACGGAGATTGGCGAGCATTTCCATCGCCTCCGGATTCAAAGGTTCTCCGAACCAGTTGTAAAGTACAGAAAGAACGACCGTAAGGCCGATCACAGATAGGAAAAGGAAGACTAGGTTGGCTTTATTACTTCTTTCTAAGTCCATTGGAGCTCGTAGGGTTTTTGCGGAAATCAGAGCAAGGATAAAAATTTGGGTGAAATTCTACCAACACATTTTGAAGTATCAACGAGACATCGAATCGGGACAAAATTCATGGAAAATAAAAATCATATCCTATACGACAAATCCGGCAAACCCTCCAAAGAACCTGCTTGGATTTTCAGAACGTACGCGGGGCACACAAACGCGAGAGAATCTAACGAACTTTTTAGAAAAAATCTATCCAAAGGACAAACCGGTCTTTCCATCGCCTTTGACTTGGCAACTCAATGCGGTTATAGTTCCGATCACGCAATTGCAAAACCGGAAATCGGGAAAGTCGGTGTTCCGATCAATACCCTGGAAGATTTCAGAATCCTTTTTAACCAGATCCCGATCGAAGAGATGAACACCTCGATGACGATCAACGGAACTTCGATGTATCTTTTGTCCCTTTACGTTGCCCTTGCCCAGGAACGCGGAGTAGACGTTTCCCTTCTTCAAGGAACCACTCAGAACGACATCATCAAAGAATACCTCGCAAGGGGAACGTACATCTTTCCTCCCGCGCAATCCATACGAGTCATCGTCGACATGTACGAATATTGCCTGAAAAACATTCCGAAATGGAACCCTTCCAACATTTGTTCGTATCACTTGCAAGAAGCCGGAGCGACTCCCGTGCAGGAACTCGCGTTCGCGCTCGCGACGGCAATGGCGATTCTAGACGCGATCAAGGAAAGAAATTGTTTCACACCCGACGAGTTCGAACAATGCGTGGGAAGAATTTCATTCTTCGTAAACGCGGGAATTCGTTTTGTGGAGGAGATGTGCAAGATGCGCGCCTTTACGGAAATGTGGGACGAGATTACAAAAAACCGTTATCAGGTAAAACAGGAAAAATACCGCCGTTTCCGTTACGGAGTTCAGGTAAATTCTCTGGGGCTTACCGAGGAACAACCAGAAAACAACGCGTGGAGAATTCTAATCGAAGCGTTAGGCGTCACCATGAGCCGAGATGCAAGATGTAGGGCCCTTCAGCTTCCCGCGTGGAACGAAGCGCTTTCTCTTCCCAGACCTTGGGATCAACAATGGTCTTTACGATTGCAACAGGTTCTCGCGTATGAAACGGATCTTCTGGAATATCCAGATCTATTCGAAGGTTCTAAAGTTGTCGAAAGCAAAGTAAAAGAACTTAAAGAAGAAGCTTATAAAGAAATCCAAAAAATTCTCGATATGGGCGGCGCGGTCAAGGCGATCGAAAACGGTTATATGAAATCTCAGCTTGTTAAGTCCCAAGCGGAACGTCTTGCTAAGATCAACAACAATGAACTCATCGTCGTCGGTAAAAATAAATGGACTGAAGGAACTCCTTCTCCACTCATGACCGATCAAGACGGAGGAGTTTTTAAAGTCGATCGCCAGTCCGCGGAAGAAACTTTGGAAGTACTCGCAAAAGTAAAATCGGCAAGAGACGTGAAGAAAGTCCAAGAGACCCTCTCACAACTTGAAGCGGACGCTAAAGCCGATAAAAATCTAATGCACGCTTCCATAGAATGTGCAAAAGCGGGAGTTTCAACCGGAGAATGGGCGGATGTTCTCAGATCCGTGTTCGGAGAATATAGACCTGCCACCGGTGTAGAAGGACAAAAACTCAATCTCGAAACCGAAAAAGTGATCCGAGTAAGAGGAAAAGTGGAAGCGTTCCTTAAAGCGAGCGGCTCCAGACCTAAGATCGTAGTCGGCAAACCGGGGTTAGACGGACATTCCAACGGAGCTGAGATGATCGCGGTATCCGCAAAACACGCCGGATTCGACGTGATCTATTCCGGAATTCGTTTAACACCGGAAGAAATCGTTCAGACCGCAGTAGAGGAAAACGCGGACGTAATCGGAGTTTCGATTCTTTCCGGATCTCATCAGGAATTGGCCGAACAGATCTTCCAGGAATTAAAACACTATAAAGCAGATATCCCTGTCGTATTCGGAGGGATCATCCCTCCGGGAGACTTCGACGCCCTTTTAAAACTCGGAGTCAAAGCTATCTTTACTCCGAAAGACTACGATCTCATGGACGTGATGGAAAGAATTATCGACATCATCTCTCAGACTGTAAAAGCCGCATAACGCGGATACGGGCACACGGTGAAACATCGTAAAGAAGATCTAGCGGAACTCATCGAAGGGGCGCGCGTAGGAGAAAAATTTCCTATCGCGAAACTCATCTCCGGCGTTGAAAAACCGGATTCTTTCGAGTTTAGAAAAAACCTCTTCGAGTCTCTTGCTTCTCAAGGTCTTACGGGCCAAAATTCTCTCACCGTGGGTTTTACCGGAACTCCCGGGGCCGGAAAATCTTCCTTACTCGGAGAATTGGCGATTCAATTTCTAAAAGCCGACGACGAAGAAACGATGGCGATCGTCGCGATCGATCCTTCCAGCCATATCTCCGGTGGTTCTTTGCTCGGCGATAGAACCCGCCTCTCTCTTCCCGCAAGAGAGAAAAGGATCTATTTCCGTTCCCAACCAAGCCAATTGGAGTTAGGCGGAGTCAATCCATATACGTATCACGTGATCCGTTTGCTTCGCTGTTTCTTTCGTTATGTGTTTATCGAAACCGTCGGAATCGGTCAAAACGAGATCGAAGTTTCGAAACTTACGGATCTTTCTTTTCTCGTTTTACAACCGTTAGGTGGTGATCAGGTTCAGTTTATGAAAAGCGGAATCATGGAAGTTCCAGATTCTTTTATTCTCAACAAATGCGACGAAGAGGTTCTTGCGAATTCCAGCTATCATATGTTAATTTCCACTCTGGAATTTTTAAAAGACGTCATGCCGGGAAAAAATCTTCCCCCCGTTTTTAAAACTTCCGCAAAAACCAAGTATGGAATCGGCAATCTTCTGGAATTTATCCGCAAGTCAAAACCCGTCGTCGATCGTTCCGTAGAAACGGATCTTCAGCTCAAGAAATGGATCAAAAACGAATACGGCAATTTCGGCTTGAAGATCATCGAACATCTTCCCTACTCGGGTCCCGAAAATTTTGAAACTCTGGAAGGAATAGCCCTCCGAGAAATTCGGAAAAATCTACAGTTTTAGAATCGATCTTCTCGGATTTGTGTCCGTGAAACGTGTGTTAAAACCTAACTTAACGTGAGTTCGGCGCGGTTCATTTTTCTGAATTTGAACTTTGTAAATTGATTCTTAAATTGTGGGAACTACAACAAATCTCGATTTTACGAATAAATTCTAAAACTAGGAACTCCTAATTTTAGAAAATTCTTTCTCATTTCCTTACGAACTTGCTCACGTTAACTTACGATCGTTTCGTCCAAGGATGTGTTTTGAAGTCCGTTTGAATCATCCCCTAATGAGACTTTAGTAAAATATAGAAAGCGGTTTTCGTATATTACGTTTGTGATTCGATACTCAGTTTCGACGAATAGTCAGGAACCCCGGAGATCGCGTTCGGTCATTGGGTTCGGTTTGAATTCCAATTCCCTGGATATTAGATTTTGTCGTAAATCGAGCGTCCAGATCATTCTGTAAGTCCCATGAAAACTAGGAACTCCTCTATTTAAAGTCTCCACGATAGAATCTCCCACTCCGACGTCTTCCAACCAAAGCATATAATTAAAAAGATAACACCTTGATACACCGTGCGCTGCCGCAAGCGCACCTAAAATCGCCCAAGTCCCAGTATTCACACGAATACTGAATTTTTTCATTTTCCCGACTCCCCGGTTGTATTTGATTTTACCCGCCTTACAATGGAGACGTTTCATCGCCGCAATGTATTTCCCGTATCTTCGTAATAGAAACGGAAGACGTCTCGGAAGAATTTTTTTCTCTTCCCGACTCAAACGATCCCAATAAGCAAACGGAACCAAAAGAGAATCCAAACCGAACGGACCCTCAATCAAGGCAGATTCAATTTTTTGACCGTCATCCAATAAAAGAATATCCATATTAAAGAACGGTTCTTAGAACTTTCTGTGCCGAGTGATTTTAGAGAATTTTTTGAATCGAACGTAGATTTAAATTTCGAACATGTTTTAAATCCCAAATTCACTCTTAACGAAACGTGCGAGTTTTCATAAATTACGCCACCTACACTTTCAAAGTTTCACACTGAAATATAAATTTGTAGTAGTTCCTACATTTTAAGATTAGGATAGATTCTTAGCATTGACTGTGATTGAGACACCATTATGCTGGAGAATAAATTCGAAATCCCGGATAACGTAAAAATGAAACATCATTTTGGAGACCTTTTGGATAGAACATACGGGCATTGGGCCATCCTGCCTAACATAGAAAGACATAAATATCATCTAGACGATTGGTCTCAAGCTCAAAAATTCTGTTTCAATTGCCACCATCTACGGCAACGACCTAAACTGGAAAACAATCGGATCCTTACCTAAACTAAAAGAACTGACGCTTCATCAACCAAATAAAGAGCAGCTTAATTTTGTAGCAATACTTGGTAAACTTAAAAGATTAAGGATTACTCATGCTCGCCCCAAGACCATTGATTTTCTAATCAGGCTTCAAAACGTAGAAGAGTTAGTCTTAGAATATGTTTCCGGTTTTGAAAGTGTGGAGCCAATCGGGGAATTAAAAAATCTCAAAGCCTTACACATCGAAAACGTTCGAAGAATCACAAACTTTTCCGGACTCGGTCGCGCCCAAGAACTTCGTTATCTCAGTATTAACGGTACATTTGACTGGGCCCAACCGATTGAAAGTTTTGATTTTCTTTCCGGACTGAACCAATTAGAATTTTTTAGCCTCGGATTTGTAAGATCACTCGCAAAAACTCCGGCCTTAGAAGCGTTGGCATGTTTAACAAGTCTTAAAGAAATCCGCATACCTAATCACATTTTTACACTATTAGATTATGCTTTACTGGAAACAGGCTTATCCGGAGTAAAAGGTTCGACTTTTCCGCCCTTTAAAAAATACATGTCGGGTCTTGATACAGACGGAGAATGGTTCTATTTACTAGGCAAAAAAGCGGGAAGAATTAAAGGTTCCTCTCCAAAAGCGAAAGAGAAATGTGAAACACACTTAAAAGCGTACGAAGAAACAAAGATAAACGCCCGCAAACTTTTAGATACACTCGCCAAAAGATAAGCATCGAAAAAAATACCTTTAAAATATTATGTTTTTTGCAATAGAGTTGTAGAAAAATTTCATGGTTCAGATTAGAAATCGCTTCAAACATCCATTTCAATGAAGCAGAAACGGATAGAAAATTAATTTTTCAAAAACTCTAATTAAAACCTACAACTCGCTCCTTTTCAATGCACATTCAAAAAATATAAAAACTCCTGTCCAAATTGTATTCGAAAATTAGAATCTATTAGGCATTTTCGAATACGAGAATTAAAAATCATTCTTCCAAATAAAAACGAATTCGAAAAACAGTATACACTACTTTCGAAAGTGCAGGGTGGCCATCGACTTTTAACGAATTCGTCGCAAAATTTACAAGCATTCAAAAAAGCGAGGACGATCATCTTTTTACCGGATGTTATCCTCCTGAGTTATTTCAGAAGTTTAAACGCGTGTGTCCAAGATTGAGATAGAAATCCAGGAATACACCAGAGAATACAAAGAGGTTCGATCGCTCTCGCAGCTTCCGCTTTTCCCATGTCTTCGATTTCCCAACCGAAAAGATTCAAGATTTCCTTTACTTGTTTTTTGGCGGATTCGTCGTTTCCGCAAATGAACATGCTCGGCTTTCCGTCTTTTAAGTGAGGATTTACCATCAAACCGCTTCCGACGGAGTTGAAACATTTTACGAAGTTCGCCTTGGGAACCTGCTTCTGGAATTGTTCCATTAGAGATTCATTGTATGTTGTAAAAAATTTCAAGACTCCGTTTTGGGGCGATTCTTCCCCGATCGGATTGGTTGTATCGATGATCGTTTTACCATTCAAAGAATCTATTCCAGCCAACTTTAACACCTCGGACGCGGCATTTCCTTTGGAGGCCAGCACAAGAATTTCTCCGAAGTTGGCGGCGTCCTCAAATGACCCAACCGACGCACTTGTTCCCGCCTTGGATAACCAATCTTTGAGTTTTCCGGAATCTCTCGTACCGATTTTTACTTCGGCCCCATATTTTAAAAATCCGTTTGCGAGAGTCTGCCCTACTACGCCGGAACCTAAAATTCCGATTTTTTTTCCTTTCATAAGTTCTCCTTTTTCATTCTCTTCGATTCCATTTTCTTGGTAAGAATCAAACACGTTTTTAATAAAACGCCTTAAAACTCAAAGCTAATTCTAAAACTATACAACAAAAATAATATATATATTTTTCACGACAAAGAACCTCTTCTAATTAACGTGAGCAGGGTCGTAAGAAACCCATGATTCATTTTTCTGAAAAGAATTGGAGTCTGATCTTTGTAAATTGATTCTTAAAATAAGAAAATCAGCACAAATCACGATTTTACGAACAAATTCCGAAATTGTAGGAATTTCTACTTTTAGAAAATTCTTTCTTATTTTCAACCACCGAACTCACATTAAACTCAAATCTTGCTCCCAACCATAACCAACCCCACAAATTAAGAAGACTTTTGGGATAATAAGGATCAAAACTGATATTTTTCAAGTGTTCCGACAAGAATGATACTTTTTACTTGCAAGAAGTATGATTTTCTGATAGAGAAAAATCTCCCGAGTCTTTCCGCCTCCAGGCTCAATGATTTGCTCCCTACGGGTCGCTCATCACCCTCCACCAAAAATAAGGGTGGGAACTAAGTTTCAGAGAGGATTTGTCGTAATTCCGACAGATTTATCTTCCGATCCAAGTAATTGTGGATAAGGTTATAGCTTCCCATGGAGCGCCATCTTGTCTTATAGTAATTTCTTAAATAAAAAAACTTGGAACTTGGTTGCTCATTTCCCGAAAAACAGACTTAAAAGATCAAAAAATTTCGCTTTTTTTAAAATAATTCCCAACTTTTCTGCAACCTGCGCAGTATTAACCGCTCATAGTATTCAACAGGAGTTAATACCAAATGGTGATTATTCTATCTTTCTTTATCGGGCATTGGTTCTTATCGGCTTTTGTCCAATCGTTCTTTCTACACAGATACGCGGCTCACGCAATGTTTAAGATGAATAAGTTTTGGGAAAAATTTTTTCACATTTTCACTTGTGTGGCACAAGGCTCCTCGTTCTTAAATCCGCGCGCTTATGCGATTATGCACAGACAACACCACGCATACAGCGATACCGGAAAAGATCCCCATTCTCCGATTGCCTCTAAAGGATTTTTGGACATGATGTGGAAAACCGCGCTCAATTACGAGGCAATCTTAGACAGAAAAGCGAATGTAGAAAAAGAATTTAGAGGCAACTACCCCGAGTGGCCGGCAATCGATAGACTCAGCGACTCCTGGACCTTCAGATTGTTCTGCGGAACCCTTTACACGTTATTCTACCTTTATTTCGTTCCCGCAGGACAGTACGGATGGTATCTGCTACTTCCAATCCACTGGGTGATGGGACCGCTTCACGGCGCAATCGTGAACTGGTGCGGGCATATGTATGGTTATAGAAATCATAAAAAAAATCCGGACAATTCGAAGAACACTCTGTTTGTGGACTTTATGATCGCAGGCGAATTGTATCAAAACAATCACCATGCTCATCCCAATTCTCCAAACTTCGCGTTCCGCTGGTTCGAACTGGATCTTACGTATCAAATAATGAAGGTCCTTCACTTATTGAAAATCATCAAAATCCAAAGAGCGATTTGGACCGAAAAAGGAAAAAAAGCGCTTCGCGGATCCGACGTTCCTATCGAAACAACATCCGCTTCTACAGCCGCCGCGTAACGCGTCTTTTCCTATTCCCAGATCCCGATCATCATAGAAAGGGATCTGTTGAAAGAATCCTTTTCCGTATCCATTGGGCCGGCCCGATTTCTCGAAATATAAGGATATTTATATATTCTGATTTTCGAACTCAGACACACAGCATGTCTTATTGGATTTTCACCATAAATCCAATACCGGTGACCGTTCACTCCAAATTTTGGAGATCTTTTAGAATTTCCTCTTCGTAATTTTTTTTCAATCGATCCAAAAAGTTTTCCTGTAAGGAAATCTTATCGTTCAAGAACAGAGAAAACAAACCGATTAACAGACTTCTCTTATCTTCAAAGCCAGAAAACAACCATTCCAAAAGCTCCAGCGCAAGATCCACTCTTTCTTCGATTTTGATCATATTACGAAATTCTTGTTTGATCCCTTCTTCCCGATTCTCTCTCAAAAGATTCCGGATCTTTTCCGGATAAAGATTGAGCAAGGTTTGTTTTTTAGCGTTAGGTGTACATACAAAATGATTGCGACCCGGAGGAAGATGCGACAAGATCGCTTCTTCTGCGGTTTGAGAAGAAACGCCGCTTTCCAGGAGAGTTTTTAAGAGCACTTCTCCCAATAAAAAATCCCGAAAAGGATAAAAAGGAAATCCGGAATTTACATCCGAACTCATTCTTTTCCGATCTCCGATTGTCTACAGACTTTTTTAGAAAAGCTTTCGAAAGAAGCGACTTTTTTTGTAAGTTCGAAAAAACAAAACACTGCCTTGTAATATTCGTCTTTGTGAAAGAAATAAAATTCGGATTTTCTCATTAGGGTTTTAGTTTGATTTCTTTGGAAGCTTGCGACCGCAACTGCAATCGATAGAAAAAGCAACGGGTAATTTTCTGGAGATATCATTGATCTTTTCTAGAAAAACTCTGACACAAATACAGAACCTTCCGCCATTCCTTTTTCAGATATCGTACTTTCTATGAGCCTTTTCTTCCTCGCCCAATTTTCGGATTTGCCGTTTTGCTGGGACATAAAGTCTTTTATCAACATAACTATATTTTCACGTTTCTGATCGCCAAACCGGGGCAGATTTCTAGAGTAACCTTCAATGCTATGGGTTCAAGTGATAATTCGGCTTTGATATCGAAAAAACAAAATGAGTATCTTCAATCCCCGAACTTTCTTTGAAAAAATCTCGATCATTTGTAACTAAATTCATTTCTTGTATTTGGATCATTTTCATGTCCCTAGAAAAACTAAAGGCAACCGAACGAGTCCTCATTTTAGGTAAACGAACCAAATTCGAGTTGGACCTGGAAGAATGGGGATCGCTCCAAAAGATCGAAAAAATTTATAGGATTCAAAACGATTCTTTTGCAAGGATCCACGAATCCCATCTCAGACAACTTTCCAATCGAGAAACTCTCAAGCGCCTTTTTCCAAACAGCACTTTTATTTTTCGAAAAGATATGGATCGTAATCCTCCTTCCGATTATGATCTCGTGATCGCTTTGGGCGGAGACAATCATTTCACGTTCGTCGCGCACCACGCCGTGGACACGCTCGTTTTGGGATGTAATTCCGATCCGCCTACGTCCGTCGGAGCGCTTCTTTCCTTTCATGTAGAAGATATTAAAAAAGCACTTGAGACGAACTGGGAAAATGCGATCATTGAAGAGTGGCCCTTGATTGAAGTCAAGATAGACTATCCGAACGGAAGGAATGTCAGCACTCTACGAGGAATCAGCGAAATTTCGATCCGAAATAATAGCCCCGATCTAACCAGCCGATTTCTGATCTGTCACGGCAACAAAATGGAAGAACAAAAATGTTCGGGACTTCTAGTTTATACCGGAGCGGGTTCTACCGGCTGGGTTATGTCCTGTGAAAATACAGACACAAGTTTTGACAAACAATCCCCTTTCTTCAAAGTCTATTGCAGAGAACTTAGAAAAAAGGGACATACTCAGTATGCTCTGGACCATTTTACGGTCGCCGATAGTTTCAGTCTAATTTCGGAAATGAAAGGAGGAATTTCGATCGATTCTCTTGCGGAAACGATTTACGATTTTCCGCCGGGTGCAAAAGCTGAGTTTAGCCTCTCTAAAAAAAAATTACACGTAGTGGTTCGTAAATTATGAGTCAATTGAACATCAAAAAGAAAGAAATCTCGTCCGAAATTTTCGTTTATATACTCGACGGCAGATTGGATGAAAACAGTTTTACTGATTTTAAAAGCGAGGTCATCGACCCTCCGCATCCGAACGCAGTGATTCTAAACCTAAACGAACTCAAATACATTTCCAGTTCGGGTATACGTTCCATCTTCGAACTGAGATACAAACTTTTAAACGACGGTAAAAAACTATTTTTGACGGAAGCTTCCGACAAAGTAATCCAGATTTTCAACCTTTTAGGACTTTGGAAACCTTTCACTCACTTTATCACGGAAGCAGAAGCGATCGAAGCCGCCAAGTAATCGATCACTTTAAATAAATTGCAACTACTCCGGGCCTTGGTATGGAGTTCCCTCCGTGAGGCCAACGGCTCGTGGGATTACGATAGTCCTTCGTGGTTTCTCCCGGATGTTGGACGGAGAGGAATAGCTCCTTTTGATCCGGAGTGAACCAGAGTCCTGTAAATTCCGCTCCGATGGGAGAAGAAGCGAATTGAAACGCCCTACCTACATCCGGGCCTTGGGTCCGAATCACAAACAATCCGTTGTTTCCAAATTTCTTATATACGGATCTGTTTAAGTTCTTACCGGAAATATCGGTCACGATCCAGAGATTCCCTTTTTTATCAAACGCCAAATTGTCGGGAGCGGCAAATCCCGAACCAGTTCCTCCCGCAACAAACACTTCAAAATCGAATTCCAGTCCCGCGTGGTCCCCGGATTTTTCCCGGATGCGGAGAATTTGTCCGAATAAATTTCCGTGTCTGTCATTGTTGGTCATCGCGATAAAAACAGTGCCGTCCAACGGATGGATTTCTATGTCTTCGGGACGATCCATCGGAGTCGCACCGCAAATTCTAGCGGCGCTTCTACAATGGACGAGAACGTCCGCTTGGGTTTCAAAATGTCTATCACCGTTTTCTTTTTTAGAATTTCTTAATGTTTCGTTCGACTCCAAATCAAGAGGAATCCAAATTCCATTATCGAAGTCCGCCGCATATAAAATTCCCGCTTCGAGTAGGGAGGAATTTTCCACTCCCAGAAACGGATCGTAAGAATCCTTGGATACGAACTTATAGACACATTCGTCGCGAGCGTCGTCTCCCATATAAACCACGATTTTGCCGGAGGAAGACAAAACAACCGCAGCGTTCTCGTGGGCAAATCGTCCCAAAGCGGTATGTTTGACCGGAACGGATTTGGGATCGAACGGATCCACCTCGATCACCCAGCCGTAATGGGTTTCGTGCGGAAGTTTGCAGGGTTCTATGATCCATTCCACATTTTCTTCGCACGAAAGAACGGTATTCCAAAAAGTAACCCCTCCCGCACAGTTCGCAAACGTACCGAAAACCTTGTTCGTATTTCCCACCGCGGCACTTCCGGCGGCGGGACCCGTTAGACGAAATTCTGTAAGTCCATTGATTCTTCTTCCGTAAGAGGAATCGGGAGAAAGAGTCCAGTCCCCGTTCTTTTTCGCGATTCGAATTACAGAACCGCCCAACGCGTACAAATATTGTTCGATCTGCTTGTCCGTTCTCTCGTTGGGTCCTTGCTTCTGACTGTCGTACCCGTTCACGTAGTATTCCAAAACTCCGAGAGTCTCGTGATTGTTCCAGAGAAGTCCCGTATCCTTCTTACCCCCAAAGGGGAAAAAACAATTGAAGTCGGAATTAAAACCGAACGTATCCCCTTGAGGATTTATCCGATCTCCGTAAAGAGCGATTGTGTTGTATCGATAACCGGGAGATAAGATCAAAGAATCTTGTTCACTCGGAGAGATCGGTTGAAACCGCTCATTCGATTTGGAACGAATGAATTCTTTCGACTTCGCGGAAGCCGAAAGAATTCCGGATTTTGCAATCGCCAACGCGGACGCACCCTTTCCTAAATACCGCAAGAATTGAGATCTGGACAGATTCATACGTCGAACTTTTCAGAATTTAAAAAGATCGCTATCCTGAATTTCCGAGAGTGTAACGAAATACGGTCAAAAACTTTCAAAAGATTTCGTCAGTCACTCGAAAGTTATTCATATCCAAAATTGAGTTGTTCATCGTTTTTTTTGCGAATAGAAATACGGTTTTATAAAATGATCCGTAAAACCGTCACCGTAATTTTGAGGATTGTCTCCCGATAAATCCGCAAGACGCAGTAGACAACGTTTTAAATTGTTGAACGTTTGAGGAACGAGCGGAGAGTAACTTCTTTGTGTTAGAAAGTCTAAATTCCGCTTTTCCCTGCGGCTGATCTCCCGAACCCGCTAAAATTTGAGCCAAAACCAAATTGGTTATTAAGTCTTTATTACTATCCTTAGAGCCGCAACTCATAAGAAAAAATAAAAATAGAGTGAGGAATGTCGCAATCGAAAACGCTCCTCGCATTATTTTTTTCGTTCTGTTTCATTGTAAAAACCTCCAATGAATTACAGTAGGTATCCCCCCCTAACACTGAAAGAAGAGATACCCAGGAAAGTCTAAACGGAAACGTAGGAAAATCGAGGAAAAACCGGCTTTTTGAAGGGGTTTTAGAAGGTTTTTAGACCTGTTATAGACAAAATATTGAAAACGAACGAAGAAGAATTCAAGAATATTACGAAGAAATAATACGAAAAAGCATTCGGATAACGTCGGAATTTAGATTTAAATTCCACCCTAAACACCCGTTCCTTTAACCAAAATCAAACGCATTATCCGGAGAACGCTTTCAGAGCGCGTCATATCTTTCAGGAATTTATCAAACAGTTCTTGATTCGAGCGAATCAACATTCCCTTGAGTGCTTCAGTTACAGACTGAGCTTCATGTCTGGAAAGTTCGTTTAACGATTTCTTAAACATTTTAACTGGAAGAGAATTTGTCGAAAGATTCTCATAATTTCCTGATAAATTGAGAGCTGTTACAAGATTTTTAATCAACTCGTTTTGATCTGGTGTTATTATTGATTTGAATTTAGAATTGTTTTTCGGAACGGACGAATATTTAATTGGAGTGCGGCGATCAGCGACATTTTTCTTTTTCAATTCAGGATGTAATTTGTAAATTGCGGTCACGATTTTTTCTAAGTGAACTTTAGAAAGATTTTTTGTTGATCTTTCTCCGGAAATGGATTCTACAAGATTACGGAAATTCTCTTCTGAAATATCGGCTTTAGATTTTAAAGTCCAAATTTGGAAAAGACTACTCATCTTACTATCCCCTTCGGGAATTCATTCCATTCTCTTCCGTCTAACTCTCGTCCGGATTCTTTCTTATTTCTTCCACCCCATTGTTTAAAGAAAAATTGAACTCTCGCGATATTGCACTGATCGCGAATCGAACGAATCCATTCCGCTTGAACCGGTCGCGCTCCCGGACCGGATTCACCGCCTACAATAACCCAATCTATTGGGAAACAATCGATATAACCCCAAGCGTTCAAATAAATTGAAACATCAACTTCTTCGAGTAATGGTTCGCAGGAAAGAAATCGAACTTTAGTCGGAATCTGTATAAGATGACGAAGCCTATCTTCAACTACGTTTTGACTTTCTATCGAAGTTCCAAGCCAAACGTTTTCTAATGTGAAATTTTTCCTGGAATCATAGTATTCTTTCGCTCTCTCGATTCTTTTGGTAAGGATTTGAAATATATTTTCAGGACATTCCCCAATGACCGAATGAACTTGATCGATAAAATCGAACGGAATGTCTTTATGAAAGAGATCAGACATCGAATCTACGAATATTCGTTTTCCTTTTACCGTACGTGGAAAATCCAACCGGTTCGGATGCAATTTTATTTCCGAAAACTTTCCCCACATTTTTTCAAAACGTTTTGTAAGAGATTCAGCATAGCAATTTTTACAGCCACTTGATATTTTCGTGCAACCAGTTGTTGGGTTCCAAGTCAAATCAGTCCATTCAATCTTTGTATGATTCATTGATACAATCTCTTCGTCAAAATGTGACTTCTGTAAGTGAGGAATTTCGAGATGTAAAAAACGATTCGAAGGGTAAGAGTTTCACAGGCTCGAATTTGATCGCCCAACACGGTTCTCCGAACATTTCCCACATACGAAAATACTTTTTCATATCCTTTGTTCCATCCTTGAGAATGAATTTTTTAGGAATAAATTCTGGATTTTCATCTAACCACGCAAATCCTTCTTCTTCATAGTCGGAGTCCGGCATTAACAAAGGACTTTGCTTTATAATCCAAGAAATTCTTATCTCTCCAATTTTCTTCCCACCGAAACGAGCTTGCTTATCATACGCTTGGACAATTTCCCCAGGGTGAAATTTTAAAGCATATTCATCTTTCCATTCACGTCGCGTGATTGTTTTTCTTCCCGCGAGAAGAGGAGCGGCGGTATAGCCAAAGGATATGATTTTCATTTGGATTTTTCCCTAAGTAAATCGATCTCCCGCGCCATTCTAAGCAACGCCTTCGCCATTACTCTTTCCTTGTGCTCACCTTCGTAAGTTATCGCTTCTGACACATTCTTTTGCAAAGAAATCTTGTTAGCCTCTTCTCTAAACCAGGAAGAAAGGAACGTAATATAATCGATGACCACCCGAACGATCACTCCTAAGAAAAAGAAACAAGCGATCGAAGCCCAAAACGTATATGTGAGGATCAGCTTTGCAATTTCCCAATCATTCATCTGTCTTCTCCTTTTCCGAAAAAATGGAAGGAAGTGTTTTGAGTCTGCGAATTTTCTTAGCGATTTCTATTCTTCGTTGTGCTAACTCGAAATATTCCTCTTCTTTTTCAATCCCTATGAAATTTCGATCCGTTTGAATGCAGGCTACTCCCGTTGTTCCGCTTCCCATGCAGTTGTCTAAGATCGTGTCTCCAACATTGGAATAAGAACTGATCAAAAAATTCATGAGTGCAGTAGGTTTTTGCGTAGGATGGATTCCTTTTCCGGATTCGGAAGGAAAACAAAGAACAGAATCTGGATGTCTTTGACCAAGATCGAGGTATTGATAGGTTTCTGATTTTGGTCCTCGAACGTTAAAGAGCTTAGAATAATTCTTTTTAGAAGATTTTCCTTTTCTTTGAAATTTAGGATCGATTTGGTATTTTTGTGGGTTATAGACAGGTAGTTTTTTGTAAAAAATCAGAATATTCTCATGTGATTTATTCGGCATTTTGTTCGCGTTCAGAAATCCGGACGCTTTCGTTTTATACCAAATGAGTTCATATCTGAAATTTTTCGGGTTACTATTGATCAGAGCCGTGGTAAAAGGCTGACTTGCTGTAAGGATGACCGCCCCATTTTCTACGATCATCCGGTTGTATTGTTCCCAAAGCTCTTTGAAAGGAAGAACTTTATCCCAACTACAATCCGTTGTTCCGTAGGGTAAGTCACAAAGAACCAAATTTACTGATTTGTCCGGAATCTGAGGAAAGATATTAAAACAGTCGTCATTAAAAAGCTGAATCGAAGGTTCTGTATTTTTATTTGTATTTGCGGTAAGAGTCATTAAATTGTTTTTTCCATCCATTGTTTAAGAGAGTTTACTTTGTGCGTTTTTATTGCTTTTCGATTTGTTATTTTCAAATCCAGTATTTGTTCTTCGGTGATTTCAAATTTAGCTTGAATGAGTTGATAAACTTGGGAGATCGATTTTGCTTCAAAAACAAACACCGTCGAAATCAGAAAACCACGATCGAGAAACGAAACGCGTCCAAAATACGTTTGAATCATCGTTTCCTCCAAATCGTGAACCACCGCGCTGTGCTTTCCTGATCTCCTCCAACCAAAAGTAACCTTGCGCGTTCCAAAAATCCGGCTGGATAGCCTCCGTGGTATCCATGCTTACACAGCGACCAAGAATCATCGTATCTCGAACTTCTTCGGCGACTCTTGGTCCACAATATAACCCGTCACCATCCTCGGAGAAACAATTTATGTGCCCAGTAAGAGGACGTTTCATCCTCTACGATCCTCTTTCAGTTTTTCGATGGTTGCTTGAGATACCCCAAGTCGTTTCTTTGCATATTGAGTCATCGTATTGATGTTAACAACCCCATACTCATCAAGAACCGCGTCAGAAAAATCATTAAATTCCAAATCCTCAAACTGGATCTTTATTTGTGCTTTAAATGTCGTTTGCATTGGGTTCCGCCTTTTTGATTTTCCAACCTGAATTGGATTCATGAAAAAATTTGAATATAAATAGTTTTGCTTTTTCGGAACACTCTGGAATTCGTATAGTCTTCGATTCTGTGTTTTCGAAGATCGAAAGATTCTTTATTTCGTGTTGAAGTTCACGGCTGAGTTGCTTAGAGAATTCTAAGAACGCTTTCCATCCGAGTTTCGGATCTTTCAAATTCTGTTCTTCTTTACGTTTTTCTGCTTCGGGCCAGATCGCCGCGTGAACAGTTTCAATTTTGTGCATATACGCATAAGCTCCGGAAATATTTTCCGTTGCGGAAATCCAAAAGGATTCCTTTCCGAACTTAGGGTGCTTTCGGATCGCGATCAATTTTTCGAGAAGATCGAGAACGTTAGGAGCCGGAATTCCATTGTTCATAAACTGATTCAGAGCAATCGTCTCTTTTTGAATACTTCTGAAATAGGATCTCTCACGAGATTTCAAAAAGCTCTCCACGACGGAGAGCAAATTTGAGTAAGTAACTTCTGAAATAGGCGGAAGGACCATTAAGCGGCATCTCCCACGGCTTCGATTTCGGCGTCAATTTCACTCGGAGTGATATATAAACGTTCGTTTTCCTCGTTTAACTGGACTCCGATCTTTTGCGTTGCCCTCAGAGGTTCTGCTAAGATTTTTTCTTTATTCAGTTCCAATTTTACGCGGAGATAGATTCCGCCCAATTTTGAAACGAGATTATTGAACTTTTCCAAAAGACCGTTTTCTGAGAGAATCTTTTCGAATAGTTTCGAGGACGTACGAGTCTTCACCGAAGCCGGGACTTTTCGAAGTTTCAACTCTCCTGTTGGCAGTTTACAAGTCCGATACTCCGGATCTGGGAATAGTTCGTCCTTGTTCGTGTCAACGTAGAGCTTAATACCAGAAACAATGTGCTGGATTTTTAAATCCAGCGGGGTAAGTTCAGTTTGGAGTTCTGTCGTAAGCTGGCTGATTTGGTCGTCTACCTCGCTTTTGATACGATCTCTCTCGCGTTTGGTCTCCCCAAGCTCTGCTACAGCTTGGGTGAGATCGGCGCGATTTTTATAGAGATTATCCGGCAGTTCAACTTTCCCTTTCGGTGTTTTCTTTGCCACTTTCTACCTCCTTATCTGTTTCGGGATTCAAATCCACAGCTAATCCTTTTGAAGAAGAAGGAATAACCGGTGCCTTTGGAACCTTTCCCGTTTTTTTCTTCGCCGTTTTACGAACGGCCTTTTTCTTGACCGTCTTCTTTTTAACTGGCATAACGTCGCTCCTTTTACGCGGTTTTACCGAGAGCCTTGTTGACCTCGTATTCTGCGAGTCCTGCTTTGATCAGAACGATCTTATCCGCCATGTCCTTCTTTTCGGTGGACGAGGACTTTTTACGATCGCTGATCTGAGCTTTCAATTCTACCGCGCGTTTGTTGATGTCTGTTAACTCTTCTTCCCACGACTTCAATTCGGAATCGTTTTCGATTTTCCCGAGCATCTCCTGAATTTCCAGCAGTGCTGTTTCTTTCTCTGATTCGGAATTGATGAGATAAGGAGCCGGTTTTTCTTTTACAGGTTTTTCTGCTCGTTCTCCTGTTCCCTTTTTCTTCTTTCCTTCGTTTGTTTCGTTAGCCATTTTTCCTCCTAATTAAAAAAATGCGTTAGACGGCTCTTGCTTCTTCCCGTGCGTCGTTTAATAATTTGCTGGCAAGATCGCGAACAGCGTCCGCTTTTGATCCGTTTCGTTTGTGGTTGAGCGATTCGTTTATGAATCCAACAGAAAGGTCTTCTTTGATTTCTCGTTTAATAAAGCGTTGAATCATTCGATTAGAAATCTTGTGTTCTAACAGGGCTTCTTTGAACGCCTGTGCTTTCAGAGTTGTTAATGTTGTTCTTGTTACCACTCCGTTGAAATCCGGCAACAACCACAAAGATTGAGCAAGATGTTTGATTGAAGCCGGATATTCTCCAGTTGTATCCAGAAAATCGGATTTCGCAGAATCGTCTTTGAAACTTAAATTGAATCTTTTTTCTGCTATTTCTATCGCTTCTTCCGACGTTGGAAGATTCATCTCCTCGACAAGAACTCGTTTTCCGATTTCACGAGTTCTAAATATTTCCCCAAATCGAGGTGTAGCTTGTAGAAACATCACCATAGCAAATAAATGCGTTTTTCCCATTGCCTCGATTTCATGAATGAGCTTTAACTCCCGCATCATATTATGAGAAAGGTTATGACTCTCTTCGAAAACTATCACGACCTTGTAACCAGAATCGAGAGCGTCAGTCAATACGCTTCGAAGCAGTCTATATTTCGATTCGATCGAACCAGGAACGTGAACATCCGGGTTTATTGCTCTAATAATTTCCTTCATAATTGCGGCGGAACGAGGCTGCACTGAATGAAATACCGGAACTTCAAGAACAATATTAGATTTAGATTTTCTAAGTTGTCGCAAAAGTTCCTTTCTGATTTCTGATTTGCCAGCACCGGCTTTTCCTGTGACTACTGCCCACTGATTTCGTTTAATCACGTCCTTACAAAATTTCAATACTCGTTTTGCATTTTTAGTCTCAACGAATACATCTTCGCATTCTTCCAGTGCGTTGTTAGTTTCTTCTCTCACTTGTAGTAACTCCTTCATTTACCAGTTGAAACAGTTTTTAATCGTGTCGAAAATCCGTATTTAATTAGCAAACGATCAACTGTAGAACGTTTGTATTTTCCGATCGGAATTATTCCTTCTCTTTCCGCCATAACAATTGCGCGAGACGTAGAAATGGGAAACCCCTGAATGCATTTTTTAATTAACGCAATGCTCTTTATGTGTGATTTTTCTTCTTTTCCCTTCATTTGTAATAACTCCTAAATTTAAAATTGCTTAACCGTTCGTTCCGGTTCCGAGATATATGTTTACGATTTTGTAAAGTGTATCAGCCGGAACGTGTCCGTATTGATCGATGAACTTCCTGAAAACTTCACGCATTGCTACCAGATCCTCCTCACCGATTTCATCCGCGGTAAATCCGGTTTCGTTGAATACGTACGTAATCGCCTCATCCACTTTTAAAATTTTCGAGGGAGCCATTGCAACATGTGTCTCCGCATCCTCCCCTTGTGCGGGGAAGAATGTTATATTTGTGTCACGTAGATAGGATTCTTGTTTGATCGTTTCTTTAAACTTTTGGGAAGTTTCTTGAATATGTTTTCGTAATTGTTGAAGTTCTGAAACGCGGACTTCATGTCCTCGTCCATCGGAAATTTCGAATGTCTCTATGTTGCGTTGAATCTTTCCATACGGTTTTACTTGGAAGATTTTACCGTCATCGGTTTGAGCGCATTTCTTCCCTTCGCTGTTTGTAAATACAACGACCTTAGTTCCGCGCGGTAGTTCTGAACTTACAAAAAATTGTTGTTTATCGATTTGGATCGTTCCGTATCTGGTGATAACTTTCTCGTCTTCGGTAACAAGAGCGTCTTGAATGTTTTTACGAGTTGCTTTCGTAATCGGATGGTCTTTTGTCCCATCCACCCATCGTTGAAATGCCCCGCTCTTATTGTTGTCAAAGATCAAATAGCGATTATCATAATTTCTTAATTCATCGAGGGAATAAATTCTATTTCTGTTGATCGTAACTCCGAAGGTTCGCTTATACGCTCCGACTCGTGCCTCGACCGCACCTTTCGCGCTTGCGTGGCCGGGTAAGTGAGTTCTAACCTCGATCCCAAGCCGACCAAGAAAAGATTTCATGTGATTCGAATTTAAACCGGAACCTTCGTCACAAAAAATAAGTTTTGGAATTCCCTGGATAGGGATTTGCAAATTGCTTTTAGCCTGCATCGCATATGTCAAAAACGTAATCCAATCTTCTGTATTTTCTCCTCCGTGTTTCGCTCCGATCGTTTTTGGATCTGGAGCGAACGTCATCATCAAGTAAGATTTCGAATAGTTATCTACGATGAAGTAATCCCAAATTCGTTTTAAATCATGTTTTTCTAAAATATCCATCGCATGCGAAGAATCGTATTTGATATCGTCTCTATAATCGATTCTGTTCTTTTTAATATTCAAAAAATAATGATTCTTCATCGTTGCATCTACTATCCAACAGTGATTCGGATACGGACTAATGAGTTCTGTCGCTACTGATGGTGTATCAATCAGCTTCGTTGAAATTCCAAGTTGATTGAGTAAACGATCAGCAGTTGATCTTGTGTATTTCCCGCGCGGAATTAGTCCTTCGTTTTCGGCGGCGGTAATTGCCAGTTCTGTGGAAACTCCGTAACCTTGTTTTCCAACTTTTCCCCCGCGCTTGATCATCGCAATCGTCACCATGTGGGCTTTTTCTTCTTCGAGTTGATCCTGAGATTTTCGAATCTGTGCAACTCCTGAATAACCGGCCACTATCGTTCTCGAAACACCGTTCTCGATTTCTCGGAAACGATCATAGATCGTTTCCTTGGAAACTCCGAATTGTTCCGCAAACGTAAGAACGATTCTTTTCTTATCCGAACGTGAAGATGCGTTTCTCCACATCGTGAAACGTTCATTTAAAATTGTTATGTCGATCTCTCGGCGACCCATGATAAACCTTCTTATTCGTGATCCTGAATCGCAAAGAAGTAAGGAGTCCAAACGTTGTTGAGTTTTGTTCCTGCCAGTTTGAACATCGTTTCGAGTTGCAAAACAGAACCGGCGACGTCCGAGTCCGCCTTCAAAGAATCGTCGATATTATTGATCTCAACTACTGCTTGTTCTATGGACAGAAGGAGTTCCATAACTCTTTTCGAGGCTCCGACCTTTGTGGTGACCGTTGCGATCAAATCGGATTCGGTTCCTTTTTCTTTCGCGATATAATCGATTGCTTCGCTAAGGCTTTTTATCTTGTCGGATTGTTTTTCGATTAAACTCTCGTTGACCTCAAGATCACGTTCTAAGCGAGACTTTTCTTTTGTTAGTTCTTTATGTTCCTCGACAACTTTAATCGCTTCACGATACGTTTTCGTGTTCTGTGCGATCTCTTCCGCACGGATCGACTCGTATTCCTCGATAGTAAGTTCTTTGCCGTCGAGTAAATGAACGGTTCCCATTCCTGTAATTTTATATACATCCGAATCGGACGCAATTTTGGCTAATGCCTTTATCTGATCCTGATCCACTCCGGAGTATTCTTCCTCGCTCATCTTGTCCGACAGCATCAGCATATTTTTTGCAAAACTGATGGGGATAAACTTGGGCATCGTTGCTTGTAGGTAATCTTTGAATGTCTCGAATCCTAATCTTGTGAAAAGTTTATGATCCCTCATCTCCTTTAAGTCAAAACAGAATGCGATGAGATTACTTTGAATCCTCTGACTCAAATAAATGGCTCTGGCTAATAGTTCTCGTTCCGAATCTCCGCCGGTCTTTGGAACGAGAGCATTTTCTATATTGCTGTCTGATATTTCTAAATTCATTGTGTGATTGTCTCCTGAATAGTTTTCAAAATTTTTGGTTTATCGGAAGATAAGTTCATTGCGAAATCGGGGGCGAGTTTATACTGCACCGGGTTTGTTTTGTTTTTCAAATTGTCCACCGCGTTACGCATCACTAAGCCGTGTTCGACTAACGCGTTGAGGTTGTGTTGAATCGTTGCACTGGATCGAGCCAGCAAAAGAGCAAGTTCGGTTATTGTCCAAAGACCGGATGTATCCGAAATGAAGTGTTTGATCAGTTGCAGTTCTATTCCAACGGTGCGGTCTGTTGAATATTCTGTGGATGATGAAAGATTTTCCCGCAGAGCTGTTTTTTTACCGTAGAGAGAATTGATTAGTTCGGCGTTTAGATAAGAACTGAATCTATATTTTTTGAGAAGTTCCGCCTGATACAGCCTTTCCAAGGAGCGATGTATCGTCCGGATTTTTCCCTGGTTCGATGTGAGGAGCGCGACATCGGCATAATGTCTAAAAATTGACGGATACGTGAGAAATACCTTCAAAATCGTTAAATCTATGTTTTTTGTTTTCGGTTTAGATTTTAGTGGGTTCATGACGCCGCCCTTTTTATTTTTAAAATCTGAATATACCAATTTGCGAATGTCTGAATTTCTTCTCTACTATAGGGTTCTCCTAATCTTTCTCGTTCCTTATCCTCACGGTAGATACGGCGAACATTCTCAATCGGAAGCCCCCAAGACTCCTCTATTGCTTTCACGTAGCGTTGTGTGTTTCGAGTCCCTTTTATCGTGTGGGAAAGGACCGCTGGATCGAATGTCAACATATAGTTAGATCCCGGTGTTATATGTTGACACTTTTTGGAATAATACCATGCGATGTCCCGCAGGGTCATCTTGCTCTCGATAACGATCAGCCCAATGCGCTCGGACATGACTCGCCCGCGACGCCAAAGATCGCCTCGATGGATTAGCTTTCCGTTGAGTAAAACCCGGCTTTCTTTTTTCATTATGCGATCGCGATCAGGCGCCTACTCGCCTTATATTGAATATAAGGGTTTGATAACATTCTTCTAGTAACTACGGGGAGGATATGGCGCTGAATGTATTCGGCCAACTCGATAGCAGATAATTTTTTGGCCATGTATTCTGGGATTTCCCTCCAGCACTCTTCGAAAACTCGTTTCGTTATTTTTAGAGTTTTTTGTATTTTTTCTTTTTTGGGCGTATTCATGCGGCACCGTCCGGAAAGTTTTTAATTGCTATCAGATTCGTTTTTGGTATAAACGGACGGATGTTATTGATCGTTGCCGATCCTCGTTGCATGTTTGGTCGAAGACATTTTGAACAAAGATAGTTTTGAAAAAGTTGTCTCTGTTCTCCGCAATAAACACATAGATTAGGCTTCATTGTTAGTTCTCTCCTGAATTAAATTTTCATTCGACCACTCTGAGAATTTGCCTTTTAGTTCCCGGTCCTCGAGAAACGCATCCAGTATCGCACTCCGAGTCAGAAGACACTCGATGATTTCTATATGGTTTCGTCTACTTCCGTCCTTTTTATAAAGTCTCGACAGCAGAATACTTCTCCGAAGTAGAGAGATACGTTCGCTAACTGTCATCGTGTGTATGCCTCCGTACCGATATTTTGATCCATCCGCCAATCATAGAATTGATCGGAAATATCATGTTGTTTTTGATATTCCTCCATGAGTGCGCATCGAGTGAGTAGGATATCTATAATTTCCGTTTCCGTTCTGAGTGAATTATCGCCCGTCGTTTTTTTTCGAGAGATAGAGACTACGTTTCAGATATTCGAGTTTATATTGTGTCATCATTCTGAGAACTCCTCATCAAAAATATATTCGAGAATACTCATAAACTCCTGGATCGCTTCCTTATCATTTCCGCAGATTTGGGCGATGTCGTTTTTTACCAGATAGAGAGCGACGATTTGCTTATCGCTCATCTCGCTATGATCGTCTCGTCTCCAATCGAACGTCGGAAATTTCTCCTTTACTGAGTCCGCCACGTTTGAGATCAGCGTTTCTTCAAAATCTGAGAGCATATCCGAAGAAGAAGTTTGTATGTTAGAAGCGGCTCCGGTTATGTTGTGGTGCATCACGCTATCCGTCTCCGTTTTTTGGAATTGAGTTCTTTCTCTATGGCTTGAATCTCATCGCGTAACCGTAGTGATTGTTTAGCAACGATCCAAACATGAACATACACAGCAAAATCAGTATGCGAAGGAATATCGATTCGCACGTAAGGAATGTGTTGGGTATTCAGTTGTCTGTGTCGATCCGCGAGAAACAGAAAATCGATTGGAACGTCCGTTAGATCGGCATATATTTTTGCGTTGCAGTAGGCGGTTGCGGCCTTGCGCTGAATTTCGTTAGTAGGTTCGAAAACTTCCCAACGTTTTGGTTCAGTCCACGTAGTTTGAGGTTGCGTTTTTGTTTTCATGCTGCGCTCCTGCGTTTTTTGGAATTTTTGTGAGACGGTTTTCCCATACGAAACGGAACGTTGAACTTTTTGAACGCTTCCCGAACCTCAGTATACGAGTGTTGTCCGTTTAAGCTTTTTGAAAGATAGTCATAGTTGATTCCCGCTTCCCTTGCGAACTTCGCGAGGGTTCTCATTTTCAAGGTGATACAAATGAAATCCTTACATTCGTCTCCGTTGGTAATGATCATAAGGCCGCCCTTTAACTCCGTTTTTTGTTTGCGATTCGGCTCACATTGACGATACTGTCTCTATGTTACGGATAGCAGTATTGTGTCAGATTTTGCCGAGTTTTGGCGGGAACTCTCCCGCCTGGAATGACCATTTCGGCATCACCGACAATTGTCAAGAGAAAATTACGGTATTACCGACATTTTTATGAATTCTCGTATAAAAAAAATCTATGAGGATTCCGGATTAACTCAGATAGATTTTGCAACAAAATTGGGGATTTCCCATGGATCGTTGAATGATTTGTTGACCGGACGATCAAAAAAACCCAGTCATAAGACAATCCTTGCAATGCGAACGGAGTTTAATATTAATCCGCTTTGGCTATTGACAGGCGAAGGTCCTATGTTTGCCAGCGCGGAGGATGTAGATAGATCGAATCGATTGAATGCTGAATTTGGTCTTTTACATCGCTTGAGACCTTTGCCAAAACTGCGAAAAATCATAACGATTCTCGAAAAAATTCCAGAATCAAAGCTTGATCAGGTGGAAGGGATTCTAAAAACCTTTATGGAAAAATAGGGAATATATTTACGAATGACTATGGTTGAATAATTCTATCGACCATGCCCAAACTTCTGCCGCGATTTCGGGAATTAAGCTTTGCGGATTATGTCTGATACATTTGTCTACGACTTTTTCTATTCGGTTTTCTAAGAGTAAAATTTCTAACTCCGCTCTATTTTGCATATCCATCTATCCAACCCATTCCCTTCCCACCAAAAACGTGCTCAAATTATACCTGTAGCATGGTACAAAAAGTTAATTTAATAAGCGTATTTATTTGAAAAAATCTTCTATTATGACAAAATAAATCCGATAAAATATCTATATCACAACTGTTTGTAATCTGTAATTTGTGAGTCAAGAGTCAATCAAAAAGATGAATAATAGTGAGAAAATTGCAACTCAGGCGGACCGACTGCGGATTATAGCCGAAGAACAAAGTCTGAAAAAAGCAAAAATTGCACGGATAGGCGGGGTGACGGCAACAGCTGTAGCGAACTATATGGCAGGAATTAGGCAAATTCCTTTCGAACTCGCCTATGGATTGATGAAAAGTTTCGGATATAACCCGTTTTGGTTGATTTTGGGAGAAGGAGAAAAACGTTTTTCACCGGGGGCGTGGCAGTTGCTAAATACGGGCCACGATGAATTATTTGAGAAAATAGATCGAGAAAGGATTTTCGTGAAACAAATCGAGGCGAAAAAAATTCAAAAAATAATCGAACGAATTTTAGATTTAGATCAGTCGGATTTTGCCTTATTTAAGACGGTTTTTGATCGGATGTTTCCTCCCGAAACGCCCGAATAAATTTTCCCGTATAAATTTCAATGAGTTTGGGCGTTGGAATGCCTGCGCGTAAGTCCCGGACGAATTCGTGTAATAAATTACTAATTTTTTGAATCATGTGTTTTCCTTTTACAATCCGACGGATTGATTTTTGATTTTCCCTTTTTTTAGGATTTTCAGCTAATGGCTCATCCTTAATTTCATTCTTGTTAAAAATTAGGAGTTACGTCGTGAAGAAATTTATTCTGATCCTTTTTGTTTCATTCGTTTTATTTGCCACGGATACAAATCGAAATGAGGCAAAAAAGTTATTCGATCAATCCATGAAAACGTTAAACGAAGCAGAGAAAAGGGAACTGAGAAAAAAGATTATAGAACTTTCTCCTGAATCAGATTACGGATATTTTTCTCGGGGATACATTGCCGAAATGGATCAGGATTTTGAGAATGCAGAAACATTGTATCTAAAAGCGACGGAGATCAATCCAAAGTTTGGACAAGCATTTGCAAATTTAGGTAGGTTAATGTTTTCTCTTCGGCAAAGAGAAAAGGCAATTGATTATTATTTAAACGCCATTGAAGCAGAACCAAAAAATTCTGATTTCTATTCGGGTGCTTGTTATTCTCATGCCAATGGAGAAGATCCTACAAAAGGTATTCAGTATTGTAATAAGGCAATTGAGTTAAATCCGAAAAGTTCCTCAGCCTATTATTCTAGATCATTGTTTCGGGCACTTTGCAATGATCCCCGTGGGGCGATTCGCGATTTAAACATCGCGATAAAACTAAAACCAAATTTTGCCGAAGCGTATCAACTTAGAGGACTGGGCAAAATTGGGTTAGGAAATAAAGATTCCGGTTGTAGTGATCTGAGTAAAGCGGGGGAATTAGGCAATACTGACGTCTATGATAATATGAAAGAATTCTGCCAATAAAAAGACTTGACAAAACTCTAATGTGCCATTCAAACCGGATGGCATGTCTACAATTAAGGGCCATACTCGCAACGGATCTTTACTCAAATTAACTCAACCGTCGTTATCCGCCAATGGGATTCATCTCGTTGAAACCCAAGAAATACTCATACCAAAGGACAAACGGAAGTCGCTGACTTCAAAAGAAGCGGCGGCCTATTTGAATCTTTCGATTAGGTCCTTTAACCGACATGTGATTGATCACGAGATACCGTATATAGAATGGGGACCTCGAACCAGAAGATTTCTAATCTCGGATCTCGATCGCATTTCTCAAACTCTCAAAACTACAAAACAAATTTACTAACCATTCCCTTCTCAAAAACGAACTCTCTTAAAAATTAGAGGCCAAGATGTTTTGGAAGATCCTCTAAGGATCTTCCGTCCAGCGGAGCTTCGTGTTATTCTTCTCTCACAATCGGAAGCGATTAAGTAGAACTTAGCCCGCCACAGTGCGGGATTTTTTTTGAGGGAGAGAATGGAGAACTTAAAAACAAATCAAATCAAGCTCGGGATTAAAGACCTTTTGGTTCTCCTGGGGTTCGTCATATCCGCAGTTGTTCAATACAATACAATGTATAAGGATCACGAAATCCGAATCGTTAAGATCGAAACGGAAATGACCGCGATCGCCAAGGACCTTTCGGAAATAAAATCTGATGTTAAGGATTTGATCCGACTCTCGTCACCGCGTAGGAGAGGTTCGGAATGAAGTTATTATCTCACGACGACAAAACCGGAAAGCCTTCGGATACTACGTTCAGAACGTGGATCGTTTTTATATTAACGATCTCATATTTGATTGCCCTTTCGATTCTTTCAATCGTATCCCCGGATTCGTTAAGGCCCCTTCATATGGATCTGATCCAATGGTTAATCGTATTTTATTCCGCGGCTGGAAGCCTCTATTTAGGAAAGCGAATCAACGAGAATTTGAATTCGAAAACAAAATCCTTCACCGACTTAATCGAGAATATCGGCGGAAAAACCAGCGAGAAAACACAGTCTGAAATTGGAAGTAGTCGGCTATGAAATCGATCTGTTTGGTTCTACTGTTTATTTGCGCCTGCACCGCCTTACAAAAAACGGGGAATGAGGCGATCTATGAATCAGCAAAAGCAGACGTAGAAACTCTCCCGCCTTCGAAAGAAAAACGGAATATTCAAAAGGCTCTGGATGTTTGTGGCGAACAAAATGAAGAGTTAAAAGAACTTCGAGAGGAGAATTTGAAACTCCAAGAGTTAGCGAACAAGTGGAAGGGACTTAGGAATTCGGCGATAGCCGTCGGAATTTTTGCGGTCCTTGGGCTTGTTGGCGTATTGATCTATAAGTTTCGTAATCTACTGGGGGCTCCATGATCTCACATCTCTCTCATCCAATCGCTCCTTGGAATCCACAGCGTGGAGATCAAATTACACCGAGACTCAAACTACGCGATTACCAACAGTGTATGGGAAATGTTTTCCAAGACTTCATCGTGTATGTAGGGATGCTTAAAAACATTCCGGGGTTCATCCGACTGACCACCTTTAACTACTACGTGCTCTTAGAAGATTGGGTGATTCAACACGGAAAGAATATTTATGATTCGGAACACCATGCAGAATATTTCAATCTGTTGATGCAGAATAATCAGATTCCGTTACAAATCGTCAAAAAACAGGGAAACAAAGAAGAGCTTTGTAAGTATTTTGAAACCGGATTTTATCCCTGCGGCCTCGGAACCAGGCTTACGAGGAAAGGCCACATCATTCGTGGAATCGGAATCATTGAAATGAGCGATGGAACAAAATATCTTCGTGCCTCCGATCCGTATGGACGAGGCCCCGCCTATCTGGATCCGAACGGACACGAAGTAGATTATGAATTGAATCTACTGTTTGATTTTGGTGTTCCTACGATTCTATACCTGGAGGACGTGAAGGAATAGGATGGCGTATTCTGAAAACGTAAAACACCGCGCCTATACCCTGTTCCTCGTCGGAAAAAACGCGGAACAAATTGAAGCGGTTCTAAAACCGGAGTTCCCGAAAATTTCGGCGAACACGATACGCAGTTGGGCAGAAGCAAAAGACCAATCCGGAAAAAATTGGTTTGATTCTCGCGATGAGGTAAATCGTGTAACGCGTTTGAAAATTCAGGAACAGACGTCCGATATGCGTTCCAAAATAAAAACAGATAACGCGATGATGATGCAAGCCGTTCGGAATGCGTTTTTATCGGAAGCCGGTTCTATGATCGGAATAGCGAAAGATCCGGTACAACTCGGATATCTTTGGAGTAAGTTTGCGAGTAATCAAATTCAGCTGGAAAACGCGGATTCCGGCTCTATTGATTTAATACGTGCGGCGGATACGTTGCTCGATCTTTTTATGAAAGGTCCGAAGACGAAGAAATCGATTAGTGAAGAATGGGGAATTCATCAAAAGAATCTATTAGCATGGCATTCGGAATGGACTAACGCCAAAGAAGTTCAGGGAACAATCATAGAAGAACCGAAGGCATTGACGGAAAAACGTTCATGAGTTCGGCGAAACAACAGGAATTCATTCAACAGTTAATTGATAAGGGAGAAAGATCATTCTCCAATACTTCTTTTATAGAATATCTCCTGGCAAAGGTATATGTTCGAAGTTCGGACGGAGTTTCTCGTTATTCTTTTGAAGGCCATGCGTATCTAAAAGAAATCGCCAAGAAACTCGAAAACACGAAACGATTTTTGGCCTTGAAGGGCGGGCAAGTCGCTCTTTCTACGTTACTCATCGCAGAATCATTTTGGAGGGCTGAAAAAGGGTCTTTAAAATTGGCGTGGTTTTTTCCTGACGCGGGTAATATGAAAATCTTCGTTCAAGATAGAGTGAACGATATGATCAATATCTCGCCTCATATCAAAAAAAATGTCGATCAAACGGACTCAATCAAGAACGTCCAGCTGTTGAAATATCTGGAATCCACGCTCGCGTTTCGCGCGACGGAAACATTAAAGCAGGTAAAAACGTTCGACTCGGATATAAACTATCTCGATGAATTCGACGAACAAAATCAGGAACATGCTGAATTTGCAAACGACCGTTTAGATCATTCGAAACTGGCTTTAAGTCGTGTGATTTCTCAGCCTTCCTTTGAAGATTTTGGAATTCACGCAGAGTGGAAAAACTCGAATCAATGTTGGTGGCTAATCAAATGCGAGACATGTAACGAATGGAATAATCTCGTTCAACGTTTCATTGACGAGCCTGGATCAATTTTTGGCGTAAAGATCGGGAAGATTTCTAAAGTTGTTTTTGCTTGCAAATGTGGTGCCGCTTTGAATCCGCAAAAAGGAACGTATGTTCCCGCATTTCCGAAACATCAAAATACCGGTGTTCAAGTCGCTCAATTTTTCAATACGATCAAAACTCCCCAACAACATTATAACAGATGGAAAGAAGCGACTACTTCAATCAAAAAGAAGAACTTTTTCATATCCGTAGTCGGCTGGCCGTATTCAACGGATGACGAAAAACCAGTAACTCAAAGTTTACTGGATTCGATGAGAGGCGACCACGGAATTCCCGAGGGAGTGGATTCTTTTACATATATGGGAGCCGATCAAGGGGATACGGTCCACATGCTTTTCGGGGAACACACGTCGGATAACCGAATCAAAATATATCCGGCCAAATTTTCAGTTCTCAATGAATCGGAAATCAATCGTGCGATCGAGAAGTTTAAAGTGTATTCCGGAATCCTCGATGCGATGCCGAACAAAAACTGGTCTGTGAGAACTGCACGACGATACAGCGATTACATTCGGATTCAGTATTTTTCAAAACGCTTTTCAACTCAGGACGAGTCTTTGGTTTCGGAAGATGAATCGGAAGGCATTCAAGTCGTGAATGTCAATCGCGATGAGTCGCTTCAAGACACAGTGGATGCGATTAAGAACGGACTCTTTCTCTTTCCGGATAAATCACGTCTTTCCGGTTATGACTTGGAACTTGCTGAGGAGCTGGATTTACATTTGAAAATGCTAATTAAAGAACGCGGAGAAGATGACAACGGAAAACCGAAATACTCCTTCAAGAAAAAAGTCGCGAACCACTTTGGCATGGCCTTAAATTCGTTGCGTCTGGCTTTCGAGTTGGGGGCGCCATGAAGTTTTCGGAAAGAATTTCTAAACAAGTTGGCTCTTTCATAGATCGTTTTAGTAGCAAAGGAACGAGTTTTGCAATCAGTCCGAATTCGACAAAATCATTCAGTCAGAGTTCGAACGACGTTATCACATACGTTGACGAGGTGACGCCGAACTATCCGATTCAAATGTTTCCCGTTCTTTCCAAACTTGCACTTATCAATCCAGATTTCAACCAGTCGTTGAAAAGAAACATCTTTTTGATGAACACCGGTTTTGAATGGAAACTGGAAGGAGCGAGCCAAAACGTAGCGAAATTGGTTCAAAACGAAATTGACGACTGGTTTGATTTACATCCGGGAATAGCGAACAAGCTTCTTAGACAAACTGCAATTATGGGAGTTCTTTCGGCTGAGGCTGTTCCATCGTTTGAGTTGGATGCAATCGAAACCGTACAGCTGATCCCCGTTGCTAAAGTTAGATTTAAAAAAGAACGTATTGAAGGAAAAAACGGAGGAGTTCGATACAAATACGTTCCATTTCAAATCTTGGAAAACGGAAATCAACTTGTTCTAAACGAAGAGATCTATACTTACGAAGCACTTGAAACCGATGAAGACAGCCCGTATGGAATCCCTCCTGCGATCGCGGCGATCAAAGCTATGTATTCGCAGTCTCGCGGAATGGAGAACCTTGAAAAGTCGACAAACAAGTGGTCACTCCTCGGATTTCTTTCTGTAGTCATGTCGAAATTCAAACCGGCCCCAGGAACCGACTTAAAAACCCACGGAACACAGCAAAAAGAGTTTTTGAAAACCTCGGCTAACGAAATCGAAAAGTCGATTGAATCTGGACTGTTAGTTGGATCGGAAGGAACAAAGATCGAACATCATTCGATCGCTTCCGAAAAATCGACGGGATTGAAAGATGTGATGCAAATCATTGAGGAACAACTCTCCTCTGGAATGGATACAGATTTGTTCATCTTGGGACGACCTACGAGTGTCACAGAAACTTACGCGAAAGTTTCCTCAAAACTCTTTTTAATGAAAGGAGAAAACGTTCGTCATCCGGTTAAAAGGTTCCTTGAGAAAACGTTAACGTTACATCTCCGAATGAAGGGATATAAATTCACTCGATTGCGAGCTTCTTGGAAAGAAGGACGACCTTTAAATCCAGAAGACGATGCATTAGCAAAGAAAACAAATGAGGAAGCTGAGAAACTTCGCACAGAAAGATTTCTATCCTTAGAGCAAGCTGGTGTCATAGATCTGGATACGGTAGCCGTGGAACACGGTTATGAAAAAGCATTTGGAACACGCATTTCTAAAAACGCGTTAGGCGCGTTTTTAAGGACTTTGGGCATCGACCCCCTATCTCAGGAGGGAAAAGCACTCGTGAACACCTATGAACACCGTTTAAAACGCAATGAAACGGAGACCGGTGGTAGTTCAGAACCCGATTTTACATCATCCGATGAAAATGATGAGGAACTTGCAGAAAAGTTCCAAAAAAAAAAGGGCTCTCAGACCAATGTTGTTCCGATACAACGCGGACGCAAACATTAGGAACGTGGAATGAGGAGGAAGAGAAACAGTTAGAGGAGGTCATCAATCGTGGCTTAAAGAAAATTTTCCATTCCTACGAAGAAAAAGTTAAAGAAGTTCTGAGTGGAATCAAATTCGAACTCGATTCGGATGACGCGGTAAAGGTAATCACAGACTACATTGTCCGCGAGATGGGGGACAAATTTCCGGATTTAACTCGGGCTCAAGTCGAGGAATTTACACGCGAAGCGTGGAAGATCGGCCAAGCGTATGAAGTCGGTGTAAAGGATATCGCGCCTCGAATCAATCAGGACGCGATCGATTTTTTCGGCCGATTAAACAACGCGGACTACGGAAAACTTTTTAACTCGCAACGAACCGTTTTTGAAGAATCGATTCGTTCCGTATTGGATGGAAGTAAAACAAAAACCGAAGCACTAAAAAAACTGAAAGAGAAACTCGGAGTGGATCTTGAAAACAAAAAAATTACCGAGAGAATCGACGACATTTTTCGAAACAAAATATATACGTCTCAGAATTTTTCCAGAATTCAGCGGATGCACATACTCGGAATTGCGGAAGTGGAAATTGTCGCGATTATGGATGCGAAGACTTCTCCAATTTGCAGAGAACTGAACGGACGTAAATTCCAGGTTTCGGAAATGAGCGACTTCGTTGAGGAGTTCATCAGCACTCCGGTAGACGAGAATTTTTGGAACAAGTATCATCCTCCAACCGCAAAGGAAATCAAAGATTTTCCAGGAATGAAATCCTCGGAAATTTTGAAAACTCTCTCGGTAAAGTGTCCGCCGTTTCATTTTAAGTGTCGGACAACGATCGTAACGTTTGTGAAATCGGTTATTAATCGGATTACCGAAAGCGGACAGACTCCCCTGATGGGGAAAATTGAAAGTCCGTTAAATCCTATGGAGAGAGCTAAAAATAGAAATGAAGTTAGAACGGAAAGCTTAAGTGGTCTCGAACAAGAGGAACTTCTGAATAAAATTTCATCGCTCCAAGGAAACGCAGTTTGGAATTCAGACAGGTTGAAGACCAGTTGGAAAAAACGAGTTGCGGATGGAAATTCCGGTATATTTGGAAAAACAGAGGCCACATACGCATCTAAGGCCATTGATGTTTTGAAAAACTTCAATACACTGTATGCGTATTCGATGGAAGATAAAAAGACGAAATTTAAGTCTTTCAAATTTGGTTTTGTTCAAGATCAAAAAGGCGGAGGAAAATTTTTCGTTCCGGTAAATGCGGAAACGTTCGAGATCGAAAATCTCTTTTTGCTGGAGATAGAAAGCATTACGGATTCTTTATTGAAGGTCACATGAAACGCGAGCGAATTTTGAAACTGATCGAAACCGTCGAAGGTGGTAGCGTCGAAGAGCAAGAAATGATTGTCCAAATCCTCGACGAGATAGATGGAAAGTTTGAAGATTGCGACGCGAATCTGGTTCGTAAATTTTCGTTACTTTCTCACCTATTCGGTGGAATGGATTTGTCTGAAAGTTCGTGGAGATTTTTCCCGGACGAAATTTCTTCAGGAAAATATCCTTTGGAAAAACTTCCCGAGCATGTGCGAGAAATCGCCAACGAGTTATACTACAAATAAAAAGCGGGAATCCGCACACTACTTAAACGCTTCCTTTGAGTGGAAGCAATGGCAACTAAAAAGACAGAAAAGAAACAACTCCAATACGACTCTCACGGTTGGGCAACACTTGATAATGGCGTTAGACTAAATTGTTCCGGTCAAGGCTCCGTTGTATTATTTGCGTCTGGAGCTGTTCTATCCGGTGGTGGAAAATTATCTACTCCAACAATTCCACAAGAGCCAATTTCTTCGGATTTACCGTATGTTGAACACGATTTCAGAATGTTGTCTAAGGCATTCATTGAGTGTTATGCACTCGATTTTACAAAGGACAATGTTCTAAAAAATGCAACGTCTCTGTTCGCAACGAAGATTTACAAAGATCATGAAACATTTGTAGAAAATTCTATTGGCGCAGTCATCGACCCAACTTGGAGTGATGAAAAGAATAACGAAGGAGTCAACGGCAGATTTAGGTTCTTTAAAAAATTTGCCTCATCCATCATCGATCGGTTAGAAACCGATCCTCCGATTTTGGATTCGTGTTCTGTCGGAATTCAATTCACGTTTATCAAATCTCATCCATATCTTGAAAACTTTTACTGGCATCTTGGAGAAGAAATCGAAGGTTCTATTGTTCGTTTGATCATCACTAAGATCATCACGGTTTCGGAAGTTTCCATAGTATGCGCTGGCGCGGACCCTAACGCCAAAAAATTATCACTGAATCATTTTGACGAAACCTCGTCCGAGTCGGGGGAGGAAGAACCACAAACGGAGGAAAATATGAAACTCAAAGCTAAATTACTTTTGGCCTTGGGTCTTTCGTTGGAATCTCTCGGTCTGGAAAAACAGGGCGAAGAAGTGGAGTTGTCTGCTGAAAAATACGAGGTCGTTTTACAAAAAGCGGGCTTGGAATATTCGAAGTTAAAGACGGCTCTCGATACCTACGCAAGACTCACAAATCAAGAAAGTTTTTCAGCAGGGTTTGATCACGAATCAAACGTTGCAACGTTGAACGAACTCTTGGGAGAGCCGAGAAAAATACTCGAACAAAATCGAAACGAAGTTCTGAAGGCATACCGTTTATTTGTAAACGGAAAAGCGGACAAGACGATCGAAGAGATGATCGAGAGTGCAGACTTGAAACAACTCAAAGCACTTGCTAATCAATACGGAATCAAATTGAACGAAAAATTTCCAGTTCGCACAGATGAACTTGGAAATCTTACACGTGGTTCCGGTAACGGTGGCGGTGAATTGGAAGACACCGAACCTTACATGACCGTGGAGATACCAGCATGAACCCATTTTCAACAAAAGCAACAGGATTAAGAGAACCGGAACTGATAACGTTCGATAACACGAATAACCTTACAGATAATTCGATCGGTCAGCCAGTTATCGTATCCGGCGAAATGACAGTTTCATTAGCGCCGAACGGATCGAAATTCGATGGTTTCGTCAGTAGCATAGACAAGAAGTCTGTCACCGTTCAAATCGAAGGAAGTTTCGAAAGTTCCTATTCAGGGAACGTTCCTTCTTACGGTCGTGACACTTTGGCCTCAGATGGAAACGGTGCAATCAAGAAAGATGTTGGAGGGGATGTCTTTCTCGTTCTTTCGATCGATACTGCAGGCAAGCGCGTATCGTTCATTCGGTTATAAGGAGGAATCATGTCACTTACCAAAAAGAAACGAAAACTTCGCTTTAAAAAAAGCGAGATCAAAGAACTGTCTCTCGAAAAAGGAATGTATCAACAACTCGACACGAACAAATGTGCGGTTCCTCTATCCAAAATTATCGAGCAGATGGAGGAAAAAGCAGGATTCGATCCGTTCGATCAAAAATCCGATGTAGGTTTAATGAATCCGGTCGAACGCCAGTTGCTGATTAATGGAGTCGATGTATTCAATAGCGCGACCCTGATCGAAGATTTCTTCAAAACCAACAACACCAAAATTCTTTTTCCAGCGTTCATCAGTGATCAGATCTATTTAGGAATGGGGTTAGGTCAGATGGAACTTTCCGTTGAAGACCTAAAAGCTACTTCCCAAAAAATCTCTTCGACTGCAATCGAGAAGATCGGTATCGATTTCGAGAAAGAAGATGTCGATGTAGCTACCGTTGGTGAGGGAGGTAACTTTCCAGGAGCGAAAATCGCTTTAAAAACCGGATCTGTCTCAATGAAAAAAGTCGGTCGGAAGATGATCATCTCCTACGAGGCCGCGCGAAGAGTGAATATCGATATTCTGAAAATTTATCTTCAAAGAATCGGATATCGCTTGGGTCAGCAAATGGCACAAGAGGGTTTAAGGGTTCTTATGGACGGTGATGGAACCCCAGGGTCTGCCGCTCCGATTTCTTACACGAAAGCAAACGAATGGAAGTATGCCGATATCATTCGACTGATCTATGGGCAATTTAAGAAAGGTCAAACTGCTACAACTGTAGTTTTGAACAACGAGTTCCTTTTGGACGTGCTTACGGATGAAATCAATTTCAAGCAGTTCCAATCTTTGAATATTGCGGAAAAATTTATCACCTCCGGAGAGATTCAAGGATTTTTTGGCCGAGCTTGGAAAACGTCCGAATTCGTTCCAGATAAGACGATGATTGCTTTCGATAAAACTTCCTGTCTATCGTATTTCGAAGAAGCGAAATCTTCGCTTATCGAAACAGACAAGATTATCGACAAGCAACTGGAACAAACTGTAATCAGTTTGAATTTTGGATTCACGAAATTGTTTCAAGCCGCTTGTCACCAAAAGACTCTTCAAACAATTCCATCCGGTTCGTAAGGAGAAGTAAAACAATGATCAACGTGTTATCTGACCTCAAAGCGCTCGTCGGAGTAAAACCCTCCGACCTGGATATGAACGATTCCGTAAAACTCACAACCGACAAAACAGAATTCGAGGAGTTTTTGGAATCGGTGGCGGATAACGCGTTGAAACTCATTCAAAGTTGGGGCTATTCCGTTCCGGCAGCTCCTTTTCCGCGGGAGCTTCGGAGAGCGGAAGTCCTTTTGGTAAAAGCGGAAATCATCGAGGAACATGGACTGTTAGACGTCGTTGACCCTATGGAATTCCAAGTAGGCGGTCAGAATGGAGAACGTAGGAAGATGCAAAAACTTTCCTCGGAAGAGCGTGGCGAAAAAGCCGCCTCATTTCGAAATCGGGCGTATGTAACTCTTTTCGGAAGGTCGCCTGAACCGGGGTCGATATTTGCATGAGTGTAGAAGGAATGCTAAGGCGTTCATATCTAAAACACACAAATGCAGATTTCACGATCTTAAAATCGACTCTGGAAACTGCGGTCGGTGACAACGAGTTAAACTCGTTTCGAAAAACAAACTGGACTCGATTGAAACGTGTTCGAGGATATTTTGATTTCAATACTCAAACGGAAACCAAAGGAACGGGAGGAGAAAGACAAGGTTACGATGCGATTGCGGAAATTCTTTTCGATGAAATCGAATCCGTATCGAATCAACTGGATCAAAATTGTCGGATCTTTCGCGGGACGATTCCTTTGGAGATTGCTATCACCGACGAACATGCGAAATTCGCGTGGAGGATTGAAAAGTTTTTACCGGGGAAACACAGTGGAAACTTTTCTGTGATTGTGATCGGTTTGAATCTGCCGGAAAAAGGAAATCAGGTTTTTTTAAGATGAGCGGAATTTCGTATAAAGATAACTTGAAGAACTTGTTTCGAAACGCAACCGACAAACTTCAATCTTGTATCGGAAGCGCGAATATTAAAAACGCATATCTTTTACAGGCACTCATTACGAAGGGTTTTCGAGATCAAAAATACGTTTCTCAATATGAAGCGTTGCATCCGGAGACGATTGCCAGAAAGGCCAAAAAGGGGTTCGATCCAAGGTTTTTGATCGAGGGAGACAAGAGTAAATCGGAAGATTTATGGAAAAGTTTCGAAGTTGCGACTCTCGGAAAATATGAGGCTGTCGTCGGAACGAACGCTAAATATGCGAGAGCCCACGAGTTCGGATATGAAGCTGGTGGAATTCCAGCGCGTCCGGTTCTTGGACCGTCCATTGACGAAGGTTACGAACAGTTCAAAGAAAATTACAAAAACGGAATGCGGGAGTTTATGAAACAATGAAAATCGGACATATCAAATACCTAAAGAATTTGATTCGGTCGATTCAAGCGAGTCCGGAACCACCCGAAACGGAACCGCGTCAACTCATTCCGAACGATCGGATTTTCGAAGTTCATCCGCCGGATGACAAGTTTCAGGAATTGGTTCCGTTTTGTGTCGTCGAACATTCTCCGAATCAACCGGAACGAAACGGACGAAGAACCGAGCGACTCGAACCTACGATGATCGACGGAGTAAAAAATCTTCAATACCTGAAGGAGCATTACAAACAGGAATACAAATACGTTTTGAATTTCTGGTTAAACAATGTGAAGCAAGATCTTCTTTCCAAAGGAGATTTTACAGGCAGTCCAATTGATTCCGGAATCGTAGATCAAGCCCTGATCTATATCGCAAAAAATGAACGTTATGCTACCACGCAAGGTGCAACCGTAGAAATCCGGCCGGGAAAAACCGCTCTCGTTACCGATCCAGCGGAACGTTTGAGTCTCTACAAGATTTACCTGGAAGTGATTTTCGAAGACGGAATTTTTGAAGTGGAGCAAGTTCCTACGTTGGCTTCGGGAACTTTTGAAATCGAGGAGCCAACGGAAATAGTAAGTTCGGAGGAATTATGAAAGCAGACGAGTTTATTCAAAAACACAAAATCAGGCCGGCACTTGCGGTAGGATTCAAAGAACATTTACGACTTGATCCGGAAAGTGATATAGAGGAAGATTATCTGACTGCGACTTTTCAAGAATTCGCGGGAGTAAAACCGGATGGGTCTTCGCTCGAAAAAGTAAGTGATGCAGATCCGAGACAAAGTTTCAGTCAAGCGAAAGGACTCAAACTTTCCGATGAAGGACTTGTCAAAGCGCGGACACCAAAAGAAGTTGTCTCCGCCGACGAAAAAAAATAAAGAGCGCGGATAACGCGCGATAAAATCTACTTACTCGCTCCGAAAACAGGAGCGAACGAATGGCAACAGGCGATGTTTCCACATATCACCAAGACGGTGGAATCAACTTTAGCGACGTAAAACCGGATCGTGTCGGTTCCAAAGTAGGAACCGCAGAAACGGGAGACGCAAATCGAATTTACATAATCAATAACGCACCACAGGCGCGGGACGTGTTTGGTCGAGGCGAACTTGTAAGATCTCTCGAACAATTTTTTGAAGAGTTCGACGAATCGAAAGGACAAAAACCGGTTCCGGTTCTTTGTGTTCGTCCCGAGAGCGACATCGCTGGAATTGTCGGAACTCCGACGAAAACCGGCACTGGTTTAGCTGCTCTTCCGACAATTGCTGGAACTCCATTAGGTAACAGAAACGTTGTTCTGAAAATCACAAAATCGGGCGCACACGGAACCGCAGAATACCGTAAGTCTACAGACGGTGGAGAAAACTTTTCGTCTCCGATCATAACGCCCGCTTCCGGTTCTCCGATCTCTCTCGATGTTGGAGTTACGGCAACTTTCGTGAATGCGTCCACTCCAACAAACACATTTGTTTCGGGTGACACGTATACGTTTCCGATTTCGGGACCGACCGCATCCACCGCGTCCCGACTTACCGCAGTCGAAACACTGAAAAGAGAATACCGGTCCTACTGGATTCACGTTCTCGGTCCTGCAACGCGAGCTTTTGCGATGTCGTGCAACGCGATTTTGGAAGAGATGGAAACCCTGCATCACCTCCCTTCCTTTATCATCCTCGAAGCTCGCGGAAAGAATGATTCGGAAACCGTTCCACAGTATTCCCAATACATCCAAGACGAATTCGATCCGTTCTCGTCTCCGAAAGGAAGAGTGATGATAGCCGTCGGAGAAGCTCGCTACATTCCGGGTGGAGTCAAAGCCGCCGGTGGATTTTCCGCAGTGAAATCAGCCGGAAACACAATGGGAGAATGGAGAAACTTCGCGACCATGGCGACCGCAAAAATCGCCGCGGCTCCGGTTAACGTTTCGATCGGTTATGTGAAAGACATGCGGTCTTTAACTTTCTCCGAGGTCCGTTATTGGAACGAGGGATACAGAGACTACATGGATCTGTTACACGACATGGGTCTTATGGTCCTTAAAGAATACGATGACTACGAAGGGATTTTCGTAGCACGCGACAAGATCAAAGCGGTCAGCTCTTCCGATTTCAAAGAACTGCCCGAGAGAAGACGTGCGGACAAGATGCACCGCATTCTTTACCGCGAATCTCTTCAATTCCTGAATATGGATACGGAAGTCGATTCCGGTTCCGGCGGTCTCGATTATCTCAAAACCTACATCGATTCCAAAATCTCCGCAGAGATGGAAGCGCCCGGAAGAAAGGAAATTTCCGGACACGAGATCGTCTTAGATCCGAACAAAACGTTCAAAGTGGATCGGATTCTGAGAGCGAAATGTAGAATGTTCGTAAGCAATCGAACCCAAGCGATCGAGTGGGAAACTTCCTTCGCAACACAAAAATAGGAGATTAGAAAATGGCATTAGAAGTAGTAAAGGAAAACTATAGCTTCACAGGCCTTGAGTTTAAATTGTTCGGTTATGACATGGTGAACTTTTCGTCGTTCAAATTCGAGCATGCCGTCGAGATCGAACTCACCTACGGAAAGTCCGGCGAGGTCGTGGGATATACCACAAAGAACTACAAACGAACTCTGTCCGCAGAAATCTATTTCGAGGAATTGGATCGTTTGGTTTTACTCGCGGCACCGTACGGCGGACTGATTGAAAAACTTCCGCCTGCGCCGCTCACCGCGATTTTGACAGCGGAAGGACGACCCGATTTCAAATACATCGCTCCGGCGGTCAAAATCACAAAATACAACGCGGATATCAAATCCGGAAACTCGGGAGCGATCGCGGTTCCGTTGGAACTGGCGCTTCTCTCGATTCCGGTCATCACGTTTGCGTAAAGACAGAAAAAACTACTTAAGAGTTTCTAAATTTAGAATATAAGGAAAACAATATGAATCAATTAGTAGACTCGATTCCGGCACTCAAAGAAGCGGTTGGGAAACTTCCTAACCCCTATAAAATTATCGATGACGATTTTCTTTCTAAACACAAAAACGAAATCGAGGAAATGAAACTTCATTTCGTTGGCAAAGGGGGGCTGCATTTGCTGGATGTCGGTGAAGACAGAAAGATCATCTGTCGAGTTCCCAACAAAACTCAAGTAGAAGAAACACTAGAAAAGTCCAGAAAAGAAAAGCAAATCGACGTCGCTCACCGGCTTGTTGGTCAGTGTTGTTTGTATCCTCCTATCGAAGTTTTGAACGAATGGGCGCAGGATTCTCCAGGGATATTTCTCCCGCTCAGTAATAAGCTTCTTGAGTTGACTGCTACCATCAAAGAGGTTACCGCAAAAAAGCTATAAACAATCGTCTTCACGAACTTCGACAAGGAATTGGTGCGTTGGAAGTTCTATCCATGCACTATTTTCCTGGACGGAAATTTGAATATCCAGAAGACGGGGATGAAAGGGATCAATTCGAAATTCGACTTGCCGCAGAATTGGAATACATTCGGGAAATTGAAATCAATACGATGGCCCGCGCAATCGTCAGAGCGTTTAACGGGGAATAAGAACAGGAGAGGAATCATGGACAGCTCAATTTTTGAACTCGGAGTAGTGATTACTCTACGCGACTTAGCGTCAAACAAACTCGACGAAATTAACGACAAGTGGGACGCCATGCGTAAAAAATTGGGAGAAACACACTCGGATGTCGTGAAAATGGAGGGCGCTATTGGCAACATGAAAGTTGGCGGCGCGCTTCTCGGAGCCGGATTGGCCGTCGGATCTCTCACAATGAGTTTTGTCAATGCCCGAATGGAAACATCCAAACTGGAGGGGAACCTCAAGTCTCTCGGACTCGCTTCGAAAGAAGTTGATAATATAACGAAAGCAGCATATTCAATGTCGTCGGGGATGGGAGAATCGACCGATACAATATTAACTGGTATCTATGATCTAAAATCGGCTGTTAGTGATTTAAACGGAACCGAAATAGTAGATTTTACACAATCTGTTTTAGACGCCGCGATAGCAACAAAAGGGAATTTTGAGGGAATGTCAAAACTCTTCGGAATGACATTTCATCAATTCAAACATCTATACTCCGATATGGATAATGTGGAGTTTGGTAAAAATATAGCGAATGATATTGCGTGGGCTGCAAATGTTTACCGCGCGGATGGTCAAACAATCGAGCAAGCGATGAAGAGCATTGGTTCGACTGCGGCATCACTAAAAATATCTCTTGAGGAAGAATCAGCTGTTTTGGGTATGTTGTTAAACACGATGGACCCAGGTGTGGCGGGAACTTCCTGGAAATCATATCTAACTCATTTAAATGAAGGTTTTAGTAAACTGGGTCTGAACGCATACAACGCGAATGGAAAACTAAAAAACACGTCAGAGCAACTCGCAGAACTTCGTAAAAAATTTGGGAACTCCTTGGATATAGGGGAGTTGGACATCATAAAAAAAGCGTATGGTTCCGATGAGGCCGTACAATTTATCAATACTCTCCTACCAAAGACAGACGAATTAGGAGATAAAATACATGAAATTGTAGAACTCAGTAAAAACAAAGATTATCGTTATCTAGAAATCGCAAAACAAGCAAATCTCGAATCTCTTCCAACTCAAATGAAACGTGTCTCAGAAGGTTGGGAGAATTTTCAAAAAATCCTTGGAAAAGGAATCGAAGATTCCGGTCTCAAGACAGTCGTTTCGCTTTTTGCGAATGGACTTTCGATCGTAAACGATTTTCTAAAAGAGAATCCGAGACTTGCGGAGTTTGCCGGAACGTTTCTGATGCTCACAACAACCGCCGCTCTCGGAGCCGGTGCATTTCTCGTTTTGAAAGGAGCTTGGACCGCGCTCTCCGTTGCGATGAATCTTGGTCTCGTTTCGAATCCGCTCGGTTGGATCGTGATCGGGGTTGTCGCCGCGATCGCCGGAATCTCACTCCTTATAACCTATTGGGATGAGATCAAAACGGCGGCGGTTGGTGCCTGGACTTGGATCACAGAAACTTGGGCGGGTCTTGGAGGTTTTGTCAAACTTCTTGTAGCTGGGTTTCTTCCTTTCATCGGAATTCCTCTTTTGATTCACGAACATTGGTCTACGATCAAGGATTTTCTTTTCGGGATCTGGGATGGAATCATATCCGCAGGCGCACAGATCAAATCAATGTGGAGTGATTCTCCTTCTTGGGTTAAGGGTCTGGTATATGGTCTCGCTTTACTCACATTACCCGTAACCTGGATGATAGCGGTTCCGGCTCTCATCATAGCTCACTGGGATACGCTCAAGAATTTTGTAACCGGATTTGTTTCTCAAGTCGTAGATGCGTTTCACTCACTCCCGTATGGAATTAAGGAAGCTCTAATATTAGCGTTTGTAAATCCGTTCTTGGGCCTCGGAAGTTTAATCTGGTCCGCGCTCAGTAATGTAATCGGGAATATTCGTAATCGGATGAAAGAGTCCGGATTGAGTTTGTTTGAAGCGTTCGGTCTCGGAATCTTAGATTCAATCAACGATTTGAAAACGACAGTCAATTCCGTAATGAGCGTTATCGCTCGTTTTCTTCCTCACTCGAATGCGGATGAAGGACCGCTATCCAATTTAACCGGAAGTGGGGCCGCGTTTGTGGATACGTTCGCTTTGGGAATGAAACAGAGGAAAGCATTTCTTGCAACGACAATGATCGATGTAGCAAGTTCATTCGATCAGAAAGTTGAAACAGCGAAAGACTACGGACTCAAATTTGTGGATACCTTTAAAGATGGAATGCTTTCTGGAGTGAACACAATTACGAAAGGAATTAATACACTTTGGGGTAAAGGAGTTGTTCCAAACGTGAATCAATCGGATGCAAAAGAGGGCCCTCTATCAAAAACCAGTCATTTTGGAAGATCCTTCGTCTCGACATACGTATCCGGAATCGAAACAGAAACACCCCGTCTAAAACCGGTGATGCAACGATTCAACGAAGTTTTGAACCCCGAAAAAGGAATCATCCGCAGACTCAAAGAAGAGTCCGATGGAGAGGATGGAGGAATACTTTCCGGAAAGAACGGATCTACAATCAGCATTGGAAGTTTAATCGGACAACTCGTCATCGGAGGCGGGAAAGAAAACAAACGTCAGATTGGAGAAATTTTAGCGGATGCGCTCTTCGATGAACTCGACCGGTATGAGGAAGTTCCAGCATGATCGGAGGAATAACACCGCCAATTGCACCAGCAGGTTACATTCCTCCGGAGATCATTACCGGGGACACTGATCGACTTGTAATCAGTCCAGGAATTCTAACGGATTATGAATTCCCTTCCGGAACAAAATTCACCTTGCGGAAGGAGAAGAGAATCGTTTTAACAGCGATTCCCGGAGGATCCGGAACAGTGAAAGAACTAACGGGTCAAGACGATTGGACAATCACGATCGAAACCACGTTACTGGCGGCTGTGTATGGAGCGGGATTACTTGCGGCCCCTTCCAACCCCTTAATCAAGACGATGATTCAGCAGGTAAAAGAGATACGAAGAATTTGGGAAAACACAGAATCTATCGGACTCACTCATTCCCTTCTGAACGCATTAGGAATTAAGAATGTAGTATTCAAATCGATTCAAGTTTCGAACGCAACCATTCAATACAGCCAACCTGTAACGTTTGTTTTCTTGAGTGACAATGACATTGATTTGGATCAAGCTTCTTTAGAAGCGAAACGTTCGATCGTGGAATCCTCTATATGAATTCTTTCTATGTTCTCAAACCAAACGATACACTACAACGTCTTGCGGCAAGATATTATGGCAGGTGGGAAATTTGGAGACTGATCTTTGATTCAAACCCACACCTCAGCAGTTGGAAATCCCTTCCAGTCGGAGTTCAAATCGAAATCCCAATTCCCCGAACCGACGATATAAATCATACAATCCGTGACGGTGATACGTACGAAAGTTTGAGTCTCTCCTATTATGGAACGGAACATTTTTCCGGAAGGATTCGAGACGCAAACGAAAATCTCCAACCTTATGAAAATATAGGTTCCGTTCTATTCATTCCCTCGCTGATAGAAAAATCAGATTTGGTAAATGCAAAAAGGAGAATGATGTAAATGCTCGTCTTAGAACAAGAATTGAGCATAGGCGGACTCAAGTTCCCGGTTGTGTCGGAAGTGGTTCTCGAATCCTCAAGGGAAATTCCGACCGATGTTTTGAATATTAAACTTCCGAAATACAGAAATTTGAAGAAAGATTCCATTCAGAAATTTGCGAAAGTAGAATGGAAAGCCGGTTACAAACAATATGGACTTTTCCCCGAGTTCTGCGGTTACGTTTTGGAAGTCAGTCAAAGCGTCCCATTATCAATCAAATGTGTAGACCCGTTTTTTTTCTGCCAACGAAAGACTATGACAAGAAGTTATAGCAACGAATCACTGCTTTCATTTTTAAACGATTGTATTCATCCTCAGATAAAAACTGACGTATCGATTCTAATTCGCGATTCAGATATTCCATCCATTATTAGTCTTGAATGTGCTGGAAAGTCGGCGCGATATGCTCTTTCACGGTTAAAGGAAACGCTTGGTGTGGATGTTTTTTTTCACGATTGGAAACTTGTTGTTCAAAAGGCATTGGTTCATCCAAACCTTTTCGAGAAAACGAAGAACAAAAAGATCCAGAAAACGCAAAATACTTCCGCATCTGGATCTTCCAATCCTTCTGGAAACTTTCCGGCGTTTCGAGTTGGTTTCAACATAATTCAAGACGAACTCATAGCAAGAGAAAAGAAAGAAATCAAAATCACAGTGCGAGGTGAGAACCCGAAAACGGGGACAACATACAAAGGATCGTATGGAACAGGAGAGGAAAGATTTTTTGAAGTGGATGGGCTTGATAAAGCGGGCGCGGAAAAAAGAGCGAAAGAACTCTTTATGGAACACTGTGGATCCGGATATAACGGAAAATTCGTAACGTTCGGATATCCGCCGGTCACTCACTCGCAAGTCATCCACGTTATAGATCCGGAAGAACCTTCGAGAACTGCGAAATCTTTTGTAGAGAAAGTGACAAAAACGTTCGGAATCGGCGGTTATCGTCAAGAAATCCACCCCGGATTTTTCTTCGAACCTCCGAAAAAATCGGGATCAAAGCCGTCCAAAAACGAAAGCAAATTCCGAAATGATTATACTGGACCGCAACCATGAAAAAACAATCGTTAGTCGATCTTGTCGTAAAAGCGTGGACTCTTGGCTTTCCGGTTTATTGGCCGGAAAGCGGAACCATAGAATCTGTGGACAAGGTGAACAAGACGCTCAAGGTAAAAGTTGGTGACATTTTCCGAAACGACGTAACTTGGACTGATCCGGTCATTCCGCGAGAGGGCTCAAAGTGTTTGCTCATCGCGCGAAACAACAAATCGGAACGTTATACAGCGTTTGCGTTTGAGAAGGTGGACGAAATCAAAACCAAAATCGCGGATACCGTCGAAGTCGATATTTCGAAAGATCAAGCATTCGTAAATTTCAATAATCTAATCAAGATTTCCATTACTCCAACCGGATTTTTGCTTGATTTGGGTGGGCAAAAGTTCACGATTATGGGTGACGTGGAACAAATAGGTAACTTCAAAACCAGCGGAAAAGTAGACGCAAAGATGGAAGTAACCGCGTTTTCGGAAACTCCGAATTCGGTGGGACTCTCCACTCACGTGACCGATTATGTGGATACGCCGGTCGGTCCGGCGGTTACAAGCAAACCGAAGGCAGGAACCTGATGATTGATTTCGCAAATGATACTCTCTCGTTCGGCGATCTCGTTTTGGATTCTTCGAACGATGATTTTCAAACCGATTTAAATCCGGTTCGAATTGTTCTTTCCGAAGTTCGGGAAATGTTTGAAATGACGGTCGCGGACGATCTGGATTATCCGGAGATTTATAGTCGTCAACGCGCCGCTCAAAACTCCACAGAGTTTATGGATCAGGCCGCGCGAATTCGAGACGCGGAAAGAATTCTAAATTTACACCCGATGATTGACTCAAATTCAATCGATGTTGGTCTAAATTCTGAGAATGGACTTGTTGTAAGTTTTAAGCTCAAAACCGGAGAAGCGATTCAGGGCTTTGTGATGGGGTAAACGATGAAGAGATTTATTTTGATTCTATTATTGATTCCTGTTCTACTTTTTTCAGAGAGTTCTGTTTCCAACGACTGCATGTTTCAAGGAAAGAAATTGTATGGTCGAATCATGCTCGTTTCCTCAAATCCGGATCTTCGAGTTCGTTCCGTAAATACGATTCCCGATTTGAGAGTGCAGGCGGTGACCACAGTCCCGAATCGTTGCGGAGAATGGCAAATGGTTACTTCGAATCCGGATCTCCGTATCCAAATAGATCCTTCTTTCGGTGAGTTTACAATTCAGTTTGTGGAATCTTTCCCGGGAGTCGGTCCTTGAATCTAAATGTAACGAAGGATCAGGTTCTTTCCGATCATCTGCAAAGTATAAAAGCCTCCGGAGTTTTTAAGAATCATTCATTCAGCCCAACTTCCAAAACGTTCACGCTCATACGCGCTGTTTCGAACGCTGTCTTCTCGTTTATCGATACCGATCTAATCTCAATTCAAAAAGCGATTCACCCGCATACTGCGGAGGACGATGCGCTCCACGAACATTTAATCCGACGCGGTATGAAATGGAAACCGGCTCTTCCCGCAATCATCAAGGTAAGAATTGGTTCCTCTACTCAGCCGATCATCGATCGGGATATTCCTCAGTCTTTGGTTGTAACGACTTCCGGAAACGAAGATCAGAAGATCCGATTCTTTCTGATCGATTCACTTACTCTTCCCGCCGGGATCTCCGCAGACGCTCAGGGAAAATTCACGATCGAAGCCTTCGTTCAGTGTATGATCGACGGTCCTGCGGGGAATGTCGTTCCGGGATCGATCTCGATCATAGAAAGTCCGCCGGAAGGAATCGACTACATTAAGAATCTCGAATCAGATCCGATTCAACAAGGTCAATACCGTGAAACCCGAACTTCCGTTCGTTCCCGCCTTCAAACCGCCGAAGGCGTTTCTTCCAAATGGACTCCGGCGTGGTATACGAGCGAAGCGGAAAGTTTCGCATTCGTCAAACGAGCTATTTTCAAAAGCGCGAAAACACTTGGAAAAGACGGAGAAGTAAAAATTCTTCTGCAAGGTTCTGTTGGTTCTTTGACATCCGCTCAACTGAATCAAGTTCAGGATCATTTCAATGCCGAGGAAAACGATCCCGGTGGAGTCGCTCATCTTTCCGCAGAGAACATCAACGAAGCGGTCATAAACAAAACGGTGACTGTCAAATTTTCTTCTTCGGATAAGATTCCAAGTAAATCCGTTCTCGATCAAATCACGGATGAATACTTTCTTTCTCTTTCCGAAGGACAGGATTTTGTGGATGCTCAACTGAAAAGTCTTTATCAGGCTCTTCCAAGTTGTATCGATGTGGAATTCAATCCTCTTGGAAACATAGACGTTCCTGCCGGTGCTTTAGCAAGTCCCGGCTCCGGATTCCAAGTTGTAGGGACGGTCTATGTCTGATTTCTTCCAGTTCGATTTTGACGCGACCGTTTGGAAGAATCTCCGCGCGTCGATTCGGAAGAACGGAAATTCTTCTCTTTGGTATCGAGCGTTAAATTCGATTCTGAAAATCTTGGAAGATCGCGATTCCCGTTTAAGTTGGCTTTATCGTCAAATGTGGCTCGAAACTTCCGATACAACCGGTCTGGTTCTTTGGGGAGTTCGTTTCGGAATCGAAAAACTTCCGGGGGAATCTGATGAATCATATAGAACTCGTCTTCTTCTCGGGAAGCTTTTCAGACTCTCGGTTCCGACGGTCGCAACGAAACGTCAGGTAATCCAATACGCGACAGGATTATCTTCGGATCAAATCTCATACGTAAAACTCTATACTTCCGACGAAGGAAAATCCGGTTTTAGAATGGGTTCCGAAATGGATCGTAGAATGCTTCCACGAAAGTATATTCTGAATCGATACCGTTTCCTATTTTCAAAACTTTCCGACTCCTTTGACAGAATCAGATTGAGTAAAGCGGTGGACGCCGTAAACGTGGGTGGAAACGTTCCCGAACTTTGGGAAGATCGAGGCGAGTTTGATCCGTTTGTTATGGGAGGAACCTTAACCGGAAAATTCCATACAAGGCGAGCTGAAAAGGTTCGTGAATTCGCAATTTATTAGAAATAAAAAGAGCGTATAACGCGCCAACTACTTAATCGCTCCTTGTTAGGAGCAATATGGAAAAGGTTTTTGTTTACTCAATCGATTCTCAGGAAGAATTTCCTGTCGATCGCAACGATTCAATCAATCTTGAGGTTGAATTATTTAACCGTGGAAAATCCGAGGAAAAACAAAAGCGAATTCATCGCGGAACGTCTTTTCCTCCGGAAGGCTTCAAATTTGAATCAGGTTTTTTGAAAGAACTCTCCCTTTCCGAAAAAGCTGATCGAGGCTTATTCAATGTTCCTCTGAATCAAAAAATCGAAAACGATCAGCTCGTTCCGAAAACTACATTAGAGCTTTTGCAATGTGGTTTTCTTACGATTTCAAACTACAAAATTCAAAAAATCACCCTAATCAATTCAAAATTCGACGAAGCTCTCGAAACCGTTCTTGCGCGTTATCCTAAACATGAACCGATCTCTTGGCCGGTGTTACGGGAACAAGCGAATCTTTGGATCGAAACTTTACCGGCTGGTAGAGATTCGATAAAATTAAAGCTTCAAGCCCTTGTAAGTGAATCAAAATCAAATTCCGATGATGATATTTCAGAACTTGCAAGTTCCGTTCAAGATAAGGCCGCAAAATACGAACTATTCAGCGGTACCTGTAAACGAATCAAAAAGGATCTGATTTCTCAGATCGAGAATAACGAAAAAACGAACGTTTCAGTTCTCTACACAGAAATAGAAGCGATCGAAATTTCTTTCCCCACTTATGAGGAGGTCACAAATGGATAAACTCCCAGGAATTACATTTCCAAGTGTAGGCAAGAGAGTCTTTCCGGAAGACTGGATTCACGAACAAGAATCAAAGTCCAACGCAGTGCTTCAACGCGACATGGATGCTTGGGGTCCTGGTATCGACTCCGGAGGAACCATCGTTATCGGAACTGGAGCGAATCATGTAGACCTTACTGATACTTTGATCGCTTACGATGAATTTGGAAAGAGAGTTTGCATTCCTGCAACGGCAAACATCCAGGTTCCAAATAACGTAACTTTCACTCTCGTTGTTCGTCACAAATTTCAGGAAACTCCATACGATAGTCCTTCGAATCTTCCTTCTGACGGTCCGGTCATTTGGAGAGACGATTCTAACGAAATAATTTGTCGTCAAGGTTCTCTCGTCGCCGGTGATATTTCACTACGAACCATCACTGTAAACGGTTCCGGAACTGTTTCGCTTGGAACTGACCTTCGTATTATGCGCGGACTTAAAGGAAATCGTATCAAAGACGGTGAAGTTACAGAGTCAAAACAAGCGGCGAACGTGAAAACCGGTTTGGTGACTGATCTTCATTCCGACATTATCGCTGGAATTAATCCAGATACAAACAATCCTTTGAAGTTCGTAAAGGGGATCAATCAAGTTTACCTTTTCTTCAAAAACTTCCTTGACGTTACCTTCAAGCAGGAAAGGAAGTTCGTTGGAGAAATGTTTTGGATGGACGACATTCGAACTCCGTCTACGGATTTTCCAGCGTTTTGTTTGGCCAGTCCGGATCAATTGATCAATGCAAGTGGTGCCGGTGGAATGCCGGATCTGGTTTCGTATTGGTTGAACAAACCTTTTCGTTATGATCCTCTTGGAACGAATGTGATCGACTTCGACGCAATCAGTTATGCGATTTCAAGCAACGTTCTGACTGTGACGTTCGCAAATACGACAGCCTGTCAAAAGTTGATCGATGCCCTTATTGAGGATAATCTGGTTCATAGTTCTTTTACGAATTGGATGACTGGAACGCTTCAACAAGCAATTGGGGGAGTTCCCGCAAATGCAACCCTGGCTATCACGGCCCTCTCGTCTGCCAGTAGAACGATTAGTTTCACGTGTTCTGCTGCGAATTCCAGCGGATCACTCTCTGGAGTTAAGGTTCGTTTCTACAAACATCGATTGCCGGACATCACTCCGGGAACCTCAATTACAAATCAAGCTCGACATTTTGCGGTTCAGGGACGAGCTTTTGTGTCGGTGATGGATTCGGATAGCGAATGGATCGGCGGGTTAAGAAGAAGGGATAGATTTCAGGGGCATGTTATTCAGGGTATTCAAAATGGAGGAAGTGCAGTTATGCCAGGTAGTTCTATTGGAACGGGCAACCCGTTAATCCCATCCAACGATGGAATAAATGGACCTCCGAGGATGGGTAAAACTACCGATCCCAGAGGATTATCGGCATTTCCGTATGTGTTTGCAAAAAGGGTTCTCTGAGGGAGAAACTGGCTTTAGTTTAGGGGTTAGTGCGCAACGCGCTTTTCAGTGTTGCGCGCGGATAAGTAGGAAATATTGGAACTTGCGAAACAAAGTGAGACAGATTTTAGGAAAAAAATATTCGAATTGAATTTTTAAACAAGATTTGCAAAAGTTCCTAGGTTTCGAGATGCGAGTGAATAGCGGTTGGGAATGTAGAATAAAAAGGGAGTTTTTATGTAGAGCGAATATTAGAGTTGTTGAAAAATTCCGTGATTCGATTAACAAAACCGCTTCAAACGTCCATTTCAATGAAGCAGAAGCGGATAGAGAATTAATTTTTCAAAAACTCTATTCGCTTCAATTGCAATCAGAGCGATTTTTTGGTCTTCTGGCATGGATTCCAATCCGCAAAAATCTATAAAAAAATTCAATTTTTTAAGTCTTCGGTTATGATTTGTCGGGTAAGTCCTTCCCTAAAAAAAATTTGATTTCCGGATAAACTGTAAAAAAATTTTTACTATTCATCTCTATACAATAGAGCGTCTAAACGCGGGATTTATGTTCAAATGAACGGTATTCTATTTTAAGCCTGTCCCAAAACGTAGGAACAATTCCAGCGATCCGCGGAGATTCCGATACGATCGAATGGTTTTGGGACGAACTCTTTATAGAAATCAGTAAAAAACCGATTTTGAAAAATTTTTAACTCTCAACCTTTGTACCGAATTCACGTTCTTTTATCTGGTTGTAATAATCCGGTGAAATTAGAAACTATCCGGATAGAACTCTATTCCTTGTTTCCATGAATTCTACTGTTAATTCCACTCCGTTTTATAAAATACTCTTTACAATCGGATTCGGTTCGATCTCATTCTTTCTTCCGTTTTATCTCGTCGTCTCCAACGAAAACAAACGCCTGGATCAAGTTTATCGAAGTTTGAGAGAACCCGGTCCGACCGTTTTCGGAACCCTTACGGAATCGGTTCGTATAGAGAAACCGGGAAGAAGAGCTTATCTTGTTTCCTATAGAGTCCCCGATGAGTTCGGGAAGTTATACGAAATCACGGAACAAGTAGACGAGAATCTACACCAAAGACTTCGGGTCGGAGATAGCATAGAAGTACGCAGACAAACTTTCGAGACTTTCGGAAAAATTCAAGTTCTGGCGAGAATTAAAAAGAATTCTCTTTTTATAAACGATTTCGACTTTTTAGAAATGTTCTCGATGATGGGGCTTTGTTTTTCGGGAATTTTACTCGCAAGCGGATTTTATTATCGGATTTTCAAGGATCGGGCAGCTTGATAAAAAAGGGATTCTCCTTTTGAAATATCAGCTGCATCTGGTACGGTTCCATTACGTACCGGGAAGGATTCATTTCGTACGAGATATATAAGAAATACTTATCGTAAATTACGATATACATATATTCCTGAAATCGAATATGTTGCATCTGATTTCGAATCCCGCGCATCCAAATGGAATCAGCCAGAACTCTCTCATAGCGAATGTTCGCCGCTTTGATCTGTTTGAAATAATCAGGCGACAGAGAAGGTTCCCTTCTCCTGAGTTCGAGCTTAAAGGAGCGGATTAGGTTATATTCCAGCTTCGCTTTTTCGAGGGCGTCTACGTCCGGGACGGTACGGAAGTAATATTCATAATATTCCTTATCGAGAGCGGCGGCGTTCTTTTTATGAACATCTTCGCTTTCCTCCGGTCCGGAGACGGGAGCTTGCACACTTTGAGCAAATAATACATTTTTGCCGGAAAGCAAGAGAACCAAAAACAGTTGTATCCGAAGCCGATCCATAAAACGCACACTATATGTATCGGACCGACTTCGAAATTCCAAGCCTTTTTTCCGAATTTTCAAGAAGCGCTTAACTCTTCCAAAGTTTCCGTAGTTCGTTTTAAGTATTCGGAGAATTCGGCTTCACCGAATATTTTAGAAGAAAGCAGGGCCATATCGTATACGGTTCGGGCCAACTTATCCGCCTTAGTCGAACGAATTCCTTTGGACAATCCCAGAATATTCTTCACGAGAGCGGAGCGAGTGTTGATTACGAGAGTATGATTCTTCAAAAGATCGAGGGGATTTTGACCGCCCATCGCACCCATCTCGCTCAGTCTGCGGAGATGCTCCGGAAGAAGAACAACCGCCGGAACTCCTTCCGCTTTGAGAGGTTCCACTTTGATTTCAAGTCCGTCCCGCTTCAGAATCTTCTCGAAAAATTCTTTGATCCGGTCCGCCTCGGTCTTGTTATCCGAGTCAACAATCGAAGAAGAATGTTCCTGATCCACGACTCCGGCCGCAAGTTCCGAATCCGCTCTTTGAAATTTCATATCCGGATTTTTAGATTCCAAAAATTGAATAAAGTGAGAATCGATTCTAGAATCGACTAAAATCGCCTCAAGCCCTTGGGATTTAAGCAGGTCCATATATACGGAGGAAGTTTCCGAAGCGTAAAACACTTTCCCGTTGTTCCTGTCCTTGTTTTTATTCCAATAATCTTCGAGACGAACGATTTCCCCGCTCGAAGTCTTAAAAAACACAAGATCCTTTGCGGCGTCGTAGAACTTGTCGTCGGTCAACATTCCGTATTTTACGAAAATGGAAATCTCATCCCAGTTCTTTCTAAATTCCTCCTCGCTCTTTTTAAACTCCTCGTTCAAACGATCCGCGATTTTTTTCACGATATGCGCGGAGATTTTTTTCACCAAAGGATCGTTTTGCAGATACGAACGGGAAACGTTCAGAGGCAGATCGGGAATGTCGATCGTTCCTTTGAGTACGGTCAAAAACTTAGGAACCAAGTCGTTGGCGTCATCGCTTACGAATACGTGATTACAGTAGAGTTTGATTCCGGATTGATTTACATCCAGTTCGTGTTTTAATTTAGGAAAGTATAATATACCCTGTAGACGGAACGGATAATCCACGTTTAGATGAACGTGAAAGAGAGGTTCTCCCGAAAAAGGGAAGAGATAATTGTAAAATTCCTCGTATTTTTCCTTAGTTACGGAAGAGGGAGCTTCGGACCAAAGAGGAGTTTGTTTGTTGGCTTGTTCGTTTTTGACGTAAATTGGAACGGGTAAAAAATCGCAGTACTTGCGGATCAGCTCCTTGAGTTTCCATTGATCCAGATATTCTCCGGAATCCCCGTCGAGATAAAGGGTGATTTTAGTGCCTCTTGCGGTTTTATCCGAAGAACGCAAAGAGAATTCGGTTCCGGATTCGCTTTCCCAAATTACTCCGGTAGAACCTTTTTTATACGACTTGGTTTCTATAATTACTTTCGTGGAAACCATAAAACAGGAATAAAAACCGAGTCCGAAATGCCCGATGATTTCGGGTTTAGCCCCATCCCCTTGAAATTTTTTTACGAACTCTTCCGCGCTGGAAAACGCGATTTGATTGATGTATTTCTGAACCTCTTCGGAACTCATTCCGATTCCGTTGTCTTCGATCGTGAGAATCCTTTTTTCTTGATCGAATTCAAGATCGATTCTATAATCGGTGCCTCCTTCGAATTCCTCGGAGAACGCTATTTTTTTTAACTTAGTGATCGCGTCGTTTGAGTTGGACACCAGTTCTCGGATAAAAATATCTTTTTCGGAATAAAGCCATTTTTTAATGATCGGAAAGATGTTTTCCGTCTCCACGGAAATTTTTCCTTTGATTTCTTCGCTCATAGAGCTCTCTCCTTTATATGTTTTAAAATACGATTCGCAATACGAAGCAGCGTCCTTTTATCCTTGAGATTCAACCGAAATGCAAATTCCGGCCCGGCTCCGGAAATTTCTACGAGGAAGGAAACATCCGTTTCGGAGATCCCCTTGGAAAGCAGAAACTGTCTTAATACAAAGCCTCTTTTAGATCCCATTTGTAAGTCAAGTTCTTTTAAAATAGGAACCCCGAAGATCGGGAAAAGAATCGGGAGCGATATGAGAAAAGTTGAATCCGATTTTCGAACATGAAACCAAATTGCGACGATCGTAACGAACAAAAATCCGAAAAGAAAAAACAGAATTTGAACCTTCCTTTTTTCGGCAATCGAACTTGAAGACCCCGCGCTTTTAGAATCTTTTTTCATCCGAGTCGAAGGAAGAACGTTCACCGACGGAATCTGCAGAGAAATCGTTTTGTAACTTCCAGAATCCGGATTGAAAAAAACGAAATCCCTCGGCTTCTGTCTCCAAACTCCGACCGTCTCCATCGGAATTCCGTATTCAAAACGAGCAACGGAATAAAAACCGTAACCGCCGTTTTTCAGTTCGGTAAATTTCCAAGACTTGGATGTGTCATACAACGTGAATTTTGAAGAGCAATTCTTTTCTTCTTTGCAAGTCGAAAGAGGCTCCGTGACCGAGGAAAGATTACCCTCTCCTTCGATGACAACGCTCAGATACAAAGTGCTTCCCGTTTCGACCGTATTGGGGTCGTTTTCAATTTTTACGCGAGCCTTGAATTCTCCGACACCTCCGCTGAAATTCCCTTCGAATTTGGGAAGTTCCTTCACACGAATCCGACTCGCTGTCGTGGTGACTGTTTTCATATCAAAGTAAGACTGAAGTTGACCTTCCAAAGAAAAAGTGGTCTTGCCTAGATCAAATTCCCCGGCACGGAGAGGAACCAAGGAATAAATTTCTTTGTTATATACGGCGACGTCGTAGATGTTTCTTTCATATAAAACTTGATCGGGAACTTTTACGGCGACACCGGAAAGAACTTCGCTTCGGAAATACGGAAACTGAATCGAATCGGCCGGATTTCGATCGAAGTAAGGTTTGCGCACGTCCCTATAATACAACGTAAAATAACCGATGATCGGCTCTCCGATCCAGGCTTCTTTTTTACTCGTTTGAAAGATCACTTTTAAATCCGCGTTTTCGGGCAAATCCTCTTCCTCAAACTGAAAGAAACGATCAAAAAAAGAACCTCCCCTCCTTGTAGTTTTAGATCTTTCGAGCACTTGAATCTGAAGAGGATCGGAAACGAATTTTTTACCATTCACTTCTATGCTCATACGGGGAAGCGTAAAAACTCCTTGTCTCGAAGCTTTGATCCTGAACTTTAAAAGCTTTTTTCTAAAAACCTGAAAGTTGACGATCGTAGTGTTCTGTTCCGAACCCGCATAAAAAACAGAGATATCCCCGCTGGAAAAAGAATTCTGAGGAATCGAAACTCTGGAACCCATATCCATTTCAAAAACCGCATAGGATTCCTCTCCGAGATGAAATGTGTTTCGCGTAACGTAGAATTTTGTTTCTTCCGCCGCAAGAGATCCGGCCCAAAACAAAACAGGCAAAACCCAGAATCTCTTCACCAAAAAACCTCTCTATCTCTGCTTTTCCCGCTCTTTCTACGGACCTTATTCAAATCCAAAGAATCCAAGATCCTTTTTGTTTCCTCTTCGGTGAGACTGCCCGTAGCGGATCCTTTCTTTTGACTTTTTTCGATCGGTGAATTTCCGTTTTTCGAGTTATCCTTGGAATTTTGAGATTGGCTTTGAGAGGAAGAATCTTCCGAGTTCTGAGGCTGGCTCTGGGAATTGGAATCCGGGGAACTCTGAGAAGGAGGAGGTGTTTTACGAAGGTATTCTAAATTTTTTCTTGCTTCTTTTAAATCGGGATTCAACTTCAAGGCTTTGATGAATTCTTCCGCCGCCTTTTTGCGGTCCCCGGTGCGCATATAACCGTTTCCTAAATTGAATCTGGACTTCCACTGAACCTCGGGAGAAGAAGAGGGAGAATTAGCGGCTTTTTCGAAATGACCAATCGCCTTATCTATGTTACCCGATTTAAATTCCGCCGCGCCACGATTGAATTCCAATCTGGAATCATCCGGAAAATAAGGCTCCGCTTCCCGGTACATCTTCAAAGAGTCGAGATATTCTCCCTGATTGTAGTATTCCAATCCTTCGGCGATCCGATTTCCTCCCGGATCCAATTCGATCGCAAACAAGGAGACGGCAAAAGGGAAACAAATCAGAATAATTAAATATTCTAATATACGAATTCGTTTCATACTTGAACTCCCGATTTCCGTTTAGAAAACAGGAAAAATTCCACCAAAATCCAATCTAACAATAGAAAAAAAATCGCCAAAAACAAAAATTTACCGGAACCTTCCGCGCGTTTCAAATCCTTACTTCTGGAATACAGATTCTCTTCCAAAGAAAGAATTTCCTTTTGAAAAGACGTTATGTCCGGAGGATTTGAATCCAAGGAATAAAATGTTCCTTCGTTTCTATCGGCAAGATCCTTTAAAAAAATCCGATTCATCTTGGAATGTATGATTTCGGGGGAATTTAAGTCCGGCGTCAGAGTTCCGTCCTTCAAAAGAAAACCTTTTAAACCAGAATTTTCGTCGTTATAAGCGATCGGGCCGCCTGCCTGCGTCCCGGCCGCCCACACTTGAAAACTGGCCGGAAAAGAAACCGGATCTGGATCGTTTTGATCTTCTCCGTCCGTCACCAGAATCAAAATTCGATTCCGAAAAACTTTTTCGGATTCGAGCAACGCGTCCGCTTTCAAGAACGCCCGATTCAAATCCGTCCCCCGATCCCCGACCATGTCCACATCCAAACCGCGCACGTAGTCCGAAAAGGCGGAAACGTCCGAAGTCATCGGACAGTATAAAAACGGATTCCCGGCGAAGACAATCATCCCGAACCGATTTCCCGAAAGAGCAGGCAACATACGCAATAAGATTTCTTTGAATCTTGCCAATCTGGTCGGAGGACTATCGATCGCTTGCATGGAAAGGCTTACGTCCACTAGGAAAAGTATATCGACTCCTTTGAAAGATTCCTTCTCTTTTTCGTCCTTGGTTTTCGTTTTCAGACCGCTAAAAAAGAAACATACCAAGGTCGCAAAAATCAACAGAATTCTTGCAAACACAAAACGAGTATCCGGAAAAGAGGAAGTCCTCTCCAAACCAGGATAAAAAAATTTCCATTCTTTTATTTTATAAATTAGGAATATTCTAAGTATAGAATATATGATCCACACGAACACGAGAGCGAAAAATAGGTTTTTTAGATAAGCGGAAAACTCGTGAATCATACGTAATACCTGAGAAAAAAAGCCCGTAACATCAGATCCAAAAGCAAAACGGCAAGGGCTCTGTAGAGCCAAATCTCATATTCGGTTTCCCGAATTTCTCGGGGAGGAGCCTGCAAAGGATCTTTTTCAAGAGAATCGATCGAAGCGAGAACCGCTTTCATTTCCTCCGGATCTTCCGCCCGAAAAAACTTACCGCCCGTGCTCGCGGAAAGTTCTCGCAGGATTTCGAAATTGATTTCGTAAGAACCGTCTTCTTTTCCGATTCCGACAGAATAGATTTTCACACCGATATGTTTCGCAAGATCCGTCGCAGTTACCGGATCAATTTTACCAGTATTGGAAACGCCGTCCGTAATCAGCACGATCACTTTAGAACGAGCCTGAGAAGCTCTCAGTCGATACGTGGAAAGTATGATCGCGTCTCCGATCGCAGTCCCCTGCTCCGCAACGGTTTCCTCTTCGATCGTTCCTAAAATTTCGTTCAGGGATTCCCGGTCGCCCGTGAGAGGAGCTTGCAGATACGCCGCACCCGCAAAAACGACCAGCCCCAAACGATCGTTTTTTCTTTTGTCGATAAACCTTCGAAGTAACTTTTTGGAAACGCCGAGTCTCGTCTCCGGAAGAAAATCTCGACTTCGGGACATGGAACCCGAAACATCCAGGGCGATCATGACATCGACTCCTTCTTTTTCATCGGGAAGAAAAGTCGTTTTTTTACCCGGTCCAGCAAGAGCAACAACCACCAAACTGATCGCGATCGGACGAAGTACGGGCAAGAATTTTCCGAAATCCTCGAACTTGGAAAGTGCCCCCTCCCTTCTACCCGGAAGTCGGACCTCCATTTTTTTTAAGTACATTTTGTTTTTATAATATATAAACGCCCAAACCCAAATCGGAATCCAAAGGAGAAATGCGTAAGGATATTCAAAATTCATTTTTTATCCCAAATTCCTCGCCAGTGTAGAAACTTTTTTTCCGCCTCTTCCTTGGATAAGAACGTGCTTTCGGGTCTGAATTTTTTTTCGGTTAAATACGATCTCCAGAACTGAAGTTCTTGCTCTTCGAAAGGAAACTGATCGTACAAAAAACGAAAGAGTTCCGCTTCGGTAAAAGCGGAAGTTTTTCTTCCGGAAAGGCTCGCGGACTTTTCACGGATATAGCCGGATAATAACCGAGCAAAATCACGCGCGGGAACCGACTCCTGTTTCAAAAGTTCGTTCAATCGAATTTCATAGATTTCCGTTCTTTCCGGAATCGGTTCCGATTGAATAATCGCGTCCAGAGGTGAGCTTTTGCGGGTGTAGATACGATAAATATAAATTCCGAAAACGAGTAATAGCACGACAAGAATAAAGAACACGAGTAAATTTCTCAGATAAGGACCCGAAAACGCCAAGGGCGGAATGATATCTGCAGGCCCCGCATCCGAATCGGGAATCGAAGATTCGATCAGAACTCGTTTTCCGGAAAATTCCTTTCTACCGTTTATGTCCGTCCAAGAAATCGGAACCGGGTATTCCCCCGTAACGTAAAAAACGAAGTCCACCGTGAGAGAGTTCTTTTTCCTTTCGGAATATAAAATTTCGAACCAAGGGATATCCGGAGAATCTTCCAAAAAATAAAGCTTTGTTTCCGGAAATTGGATGTCTTTGATTTCTCCGGCATCCCATTTCAATTCGTACCGGATTTTTTCGGCAATCAGCACTTTTTCCGGAGCAAGAAACTCGACCGTTTTCGCGTTTAAATCCACACATAATATTATAATCCAAGAATATATAATAATTCGAATACTTTTTTTCATTTTGAAAAGTACCGTATCAAGTCCCCGGTTTTCAACTCGTGTTCGGTCAGGTCCAATAAAGAGGACTGAAAAAAGGAACGTAAGGATTTTAATTCGAATTCGGGAGAAAGACTCTTACCGAGTAATCCTCCTCTGGTTTCCTCCGGATCGCGCGTGTAAAAAAAGGACAATAAAGATTTAGGCGGATCCATTTCCAGGGGATCTCTGAATCGAATCGCGTGCAAAGAATAATGTTTTTTTAAACTGGAGTATTTCTTTAAGTTACGGACCCCGATAAAGTCGCTTAATAAAAATACCTCCGCATGTCTATGGATCCGATTTTTCAGATATTGAAAGGGAAACAACGGCTCCGATTTCCTCGGGATCAGTTTCTTATCCGAAATTTTGCGCAGCACCGGAAGCAATTCGTCACGAGATTTTAAAAAGTCGGTTTCCCATTCCGCCTTATCGCAATAAAGAACGATCTTGACTCGGTTCCCTTTTTGTACATAGAGCAAGGAAATGAGCGCAAGAACCTGGAACGCATTTTCAGCTCGGGAACATTCCCCCGAACCCCATTCCATCGAGGAAGATATATCATAGAATAAAATTGCCTGTCTTTCTTTTTCTTCGTAAAACTCCCGCACATACAATTCCCCGAAACGAGAGGTCACGTTCCAATCAATCAGTCGGGTGTCATCTCCGAAACCGTAAAGCCGAACATCTTTGAAATCGAGCCCTCTTCCTCGTTTGGAACTTTCCGCACTTCCGACTTTTTCCCTAAAGGATCGGGACTTACGTCCCAATTCAAGACTCGAAAGAACCGATAAAAATTCTTTACGGATCATAAAGACTAAGGAACCGGAGTCGCCTCCACAACAGTCCGGATCAGAGACTCTACGTCCAATTCTTCCGAAATCGCCTCGAACGTGAGAAGAATTCTATGCCTTAAAATTTCCACGAGCGAAACCTTTACATCCTCCGGAATCACGTATGTTCTTCCGTTCAGAAGCGCGTTTGCTTTAGAACTTTTTAATATACTTAAGGAAGCCCTCGGAGAAGCCCCATGGCGGATATACGGAATCAATTCCGGAATGGTTCTTTCTTCCGGTCTTGTGTTTCGAACCAACCGAACAATGTAGGACTTGATTTTTTCCTCGACGAATACTTCGTCGAGCATAGAAGACAATCGCAGAATTTCCGCGGAAGTGATCGCTTTTTTGATCTTTCCGTTTGTCGTACCCAATTTACCGTGCTGATCCAAAATGGAAACTTCCTCTTCCAGTGCGGGATAATACACGTTAACCTTCATGAAAAACCGATCCATCTGCGCCTCCGGCAAGGGATAGGTCCCGTCCTGATCGATCGGATTCTGGGTCGCGATCACTAAAAACGGCTTATCGAGTTTGTACGTTTTGTCTCCGATCGTAATCGTCTTTTCCTCCATGCTTTCGAGAAGAGCGGATTGAACCTTTGCGGGCGCCCTATTGATCTCGTCAGCAAGAAGGACTCCGGTGAATACCGGACCTTTTCTGGTTTCAAACTCGGTGGTCTTCGGATTGAATACGACTGTTCCGACAAGATCCGCCGGTAAAAGATCGGGAGTAAATTGAATTCTTTTAAAATCCAAATCCAATGCCCTCGCAAGCGACCTTGCGAGCAATGTTTTTGCAAGTCCGGGCATTCCCTCCAAAAGAACGTGACCTTGACAGATTAGACAGACTATGACGTTTTGGATAACTTCGTTTTGTCCGGTAATTTCTTTTTCCAATTCCTTTTTAAGAGTTTCCAATTTAATTCTGGCAAACTCAACGTCTTCTGCGGAAAGCGGATCTTTTTCCATAGGGTAAGAATTCGACAGCCTACGATCCGCTTCAAGCGAATTCAGGATCGATCGGACATGATTTGGATTTGACCTTCATTTCCAAAAGAGTTGGAATCTTTAGTAACGACTTAAAGCCCGAAACATCAAACCGACCTAAATCGTTTGTCGGAGATACAACATACGTACATTGCGCCTTTAAAATACTTATTATCTTACCCGGGACTTGGGATTCCTATACTTTAGTAATTCCACGTTGGGCTCAAACCTTCCCAGTTTTTACGTATAAAAACACGTAGGAGTTCCCACAAATTAGAAAGACATTCCTTTCATGCATTTGTCAAAACAAACTTTATCACTTTCTACAAACGCATCCTATGGAACGACAAAGTTACCGCTTTGCATCCCAATTTCCGGAGCTATTATTACCTCGGTATGTTCCGCTGATGGAACGACCTTCTAAAACTCCGGTGTATTTTTGAGAAAACGGAACGTTACTTCCGATCTCCGAACATTTTATTCCGACGCAAGACCGGACGAATTGGATTTGATTTCCCTTCGTGAAAATCCCGCCGAGAAATTCCGGCTTCCCTTTTCCCCAATTCGAAAATTTTAAAATTCCGTAGAGCCTTCCGTTCTTTCCGCCGAAAAATTGCAGAGTGCCTTTGTGAGGACCTACATTCAACTGATAAATACCCACGAAGAGTTTATCGTTTGCGGAAAGTTCGGCGGAGTCGGAAGATTTTTCTTCCGGTAAAAATTCTATCTTTTCGACCAGATCCGTCGGAATTTCCTGATCCGGATCCGTGATCTTGAGAAATTTTGAATCGATGGAAACGAGAACGCCTTGCGTAAAAGATCCGTTATAAGTTACCTTTGCGGTTCTTCGAATATTTGAGCCGCATGCTCTCAGAAAAAAACCGAGAATAAAAAACAAAATCGCTGTGGGGATAAAAATCGTCAGACCCCGTCTCCAAAAAGACCGGAAAGAATTTTCAATACTCATACAATATTTATCGGTGGATTTTAAAAAAGGCTTACTTCGAAAATAAAAAGCCGGAAACCGCAAAACAAAGAATTCAATATGCGAGAATATTCCTAACGGAAGCAGGTTTTTAAATATATCACAAAATTAGAATATACGCCCCCGTCTTACAAATCGATTTTTTTAAGAGAACATTTAGGAATTAGCGCAAAGTTCCGAGCTTTGAACCTAATTCCTAAAATCTGTATTTGCCTCTTCTAATTACTTGCAAGGCGGGCTCTGCATTTCTCCCATTCTTTTGTTTTCGTTTCCGTTGATGTAGAACATTTTACCGGAAGCGGTCGTCCAACAACCGTTCTTTCGGTTGGTACCCACCATGATCGCGCCTTCTCCGATTTTAGAACCGTTGTCGTCGTATTCTATCGCTTTCGACTCGCTTAAAATTTCGAAATGTTTTTTACCGTTTTTGTAAAACGTGAAAGGAATATCGGGTTTATAACTCGCCTTAAGTTCGTTTGTCGCCTCGTCTATGTTCATAATTGAAAATTGAAGTTTACCCTTTCCGATCAGCTGCCCTTCCTTGTTATACGCTTCCGCAGAGGACATCATAAACTCGTTCATCATCTCACCCTTATAAGCGGGATTCCCGTTACTCCAATTGAACTTCCAAACTCCTTTGCGAGTATGTTCTCTCTGACCTTCGGCAAAGATATTTCCATTTTTATAATATTCTTTCCAGTAACCGGAACGAAGCGCCTTTTTCTCTTTCGGATCTTTTTCCTTTTCGGTTCCCGGTTCCAACTTCGGTTTATAACCGCCTTCCATTTGGATGGAACCGTTATCGTAATAGGTTTTCCAAACTCCGGTTTTCAGATCATCCTTGTAGGAGCCTTCGCTTTGAACCGTACTTCCATCTTTATGATAGGAAGTTTCGGCGCCCTGTTTCTGTCCGTTGGAATAGTTGGAAATTTTTTTCTTAGCTCCATTTTGTCCGGGCTCTGCGTAGTATTCGGTCCAAAGACCGTCCTTTTGATCGTCCTTATAAGAACCTTCCTCGTCCATTAAACCTTGATTGTTCTTTTTCCAATAAGGTCCATTTTTCTTATCCGCTTTGTAACTAGTACTTTCGGTTTGAGTTCCGTCTCTTTTAAATTTCTTTTCTTCGCCTTCTTTCACACCGGCCACGTAAGGAGTGTCCCGCAGCACTTCTCCGGTTTCGTAAAGAGTTTTCCAAGAACCTTCCCTTTTATCGTCCTTGTATTCTCCCGTTCTAATAAGAATGCTGACTTTCTTTTTTGTGGAGGAATCCTCCTTCTCCTGATATTCCTTCCAGGCTCCGTTCTTTTTGAATTTCTTAATCTGATCCGGTTTTAATCCGTCAAGTTGTTCCGGAGTGCAGGGTTTACCGCTACAATCCGTAACTACCGGACCTTCCGCTTTCATATTGAAAGTTTCCTTATATTTTTCCACACGGATATTAGGAGGTAAAATTTGAATTTCCTGATCCTTTCCTTTATTTTCCACGCCTGGAATCGTAGAACAAGAAACGGCCGCAATCGCGATAAGAGCTAAACAAAGTTGTTTCATAATTATTCCTTAAAAGTTAACAAACTTCCCACAAACGTTAAGAAGCCGAATTTAAAAGTCAAGAAATTCCGAAATCACAAACAGATGCAGAGTGAGACCAATTCAAAAACGGTCGGATCCTCGACAAAGTATAAAGAATTAACCCGGCTTTTCCGCGACGAATCAGGCGAAACAACGACGTTCCCGAAAATTTATTTTTTGTCCAGATAGTAGTGAAGCAAAATAAATCGAATGAAAGGACGATAACAATCCAAGGACATATGACCGCTATCCGCATACGTATTACAAGCGTAGTAAGAATCCTTACTCATATCCAACAAAGGAATACCCGCTTTTTCGTGCATCGGTTTTACGATTTGGAACCAGGGTTCGAGAACATTCAGTTCGTTCAGCACTTTTTCCATCGGAGCCGAAGCGCTTGGTTTTACGAATAAGGCTCTCCATTTTTTTTCCAGAAGTAAGTTTAGAATTTTTTGATAAAATTCATACTGTATCGGCGAAGGAGCATAGGAAGGATAAATCCAACCGACCGTTTTATGGGCGGATTCTTGAATTTTGCCGAAGTCCTTTTCCACATAAGCTCCCGCAGGAGAAATGGCATTTCCCTTGTCGGTTTTCAAAGTGGCGATTGTCATCGTTTTAAGCAATTCGCCGATCTCGAAATTCTCGTTCTTCAAACGTTTGATCACATTTCCGATATAAGGTTTGTTGTAACTCACTCCGAAAAGAAAATTCGCAAAGTAATAATTCACGTTCTCTTTTCCCAAAGTCCAAGCATATTTCAGAATAAAGATCGGGTCGAAGCTGTTCGCTAAATTCGATTTTTTGAATGTAGTACTGTTTTTATTGAATTGAAACGGATCGCTTTCGATCACGATCAAGTCGGGATTCACCCCGCCGTTTGCAAGTCCCTCTAAAAAGTAAAGATAATAGACGGGAGTTGTAACCGCGGAAGAGAGATTATAGACATCCCAATCAGGATAAAAAGCCTGAAGATCCGAGTTTTGAAAGTAGAGCATCCGAGAAGATCCCATAAGAATCATAAGTTTTTTCTTTTTTTCCGGATTTTTGGAATACTCTCCATCGGAACCGTATTTGGAAACGATCTCCCGAAGAAGCTCCTTTTTTACATCGTAGTAGATGTAAGTAAATTCCTGTTTTACGTAATCCCTAACTTTATCCAAAAAGAAAATCTTATCGAATAGAAATATCGCCAAAAAGAGAAGGACCGGATACCAGAGGAAGGGTTTGGACTTCAAGAAATTCTCCCAATACTCAATTAAGAAGTTGTCCAATTTCAGGAGGAAATGTTGTAATTCCTTGCGAACTCAAATCCAAACTAAGAACCTTCGAAGGATTTTGAAGTGTTTTTGCTAAGTCAGTGTAAGTTTCTTTTTCAACTTCCTCCGTTTGCAACTCAGCAAAGAGACAAATGAGAAGGAAAATTGTAGCTTTTTTCAAATAAATCATTGTTAAACCGAAGTTCATAGATGGGTTCTCCGTAAAATTTAGAATCTTTCCCAAAACGTAGGAACAATCGCAGCGATCCACGAAAATTCTCATAAAATCGGATGGCTGGCGGATAGCTCTTATTATTTTCTTGAAAGATAGAATCGATTTTGTAGAAACTATAAAATCACTTAATCTTTCACTCACAACAAATCAACGAACAATCTATCATTCAAAAAGTTTAACTTTGGAGGTCCGCATCTACCACTTTAAAATTTCAGAAGAATTTTCATATCCCGTGGCGCTCATACCACCAAATACAAAGATAGATCCATTGCGAAGTGTAGCCGAGTAATGGCCATGTCGTAGTGCTTTGAGTCTGGGGATTTCACACCAGGAATCCGTACTCGGAAAATAACGCAGATTGGAAGAAACGAACCCCTCGTTCCTTCCTCCTAAAAAAAGAACCGATCCGTCGTTTAGAAGTTCCATCGTAAATTCGGAACGAGGAACCGACATCTTTTTGAACGTCCATTGATTGGTTCGAGGATCGTAGATTTCCATACTGTCGCGATACGCAGATCGATTTGCAATAGAAAATTCTCCTCCCGCTACCAACAATCTACCGTCGTTTAACAAAATTGCAGAATGGCTATGTCTGGATTCTCGCATCGGAGGAAGTAAGGTCCAGGAATTATCATTCGAATTGTAGAGTTCCGCCGTATTTATTGAGACGCTATTGTTGTTATTTCCTCCGGCCACCAATACCTTTCCATTTTGAAGGGCGGTCGCAGTGGTAGCCCAACGAGCAATTGTCATTGGCAGTGTGTCGCTCCAAGTGTTCTGAGTCGGATCATAGATCTCGGCGCCGAAGGTTGCATTGAAATTCTCTTCTCCACCGGATACAAGAACCCTCCCATCTGCAAGAAGTACGGGAGCATGCAACGCTCGAGCGTGTCCCATCGGAGCCGCGAAGCTCCAGTTTCCATTTGCAGGATCGTAGAGTTCAACCGAAGACAAAGAAATAAGGTTTATATCCGTACCACCGAAAACCAATGCCTTGCCGTTATTCAAAGAAATACTGCTATGATATTCTCTGTCAACGTTCAACGGATTGATCGTCGTCCACTGGGAAGTATTGAAATCAAAGGATTGCACTTGATTTAAGATTCCATTTCCAAGATTACCTTCTCCGCCGATAGCCAAAACTTTTCCGTTTGTAAGAATCGCTTTACTTGCTTGCGATCTACCGGTTGCTCCGGATATTACATTCCAAGTTCTGCTACTTGACGCAGAATCTTGACAAGCAGGGACGGTCGTAGTCGTAGTTCCCAATATACCCAACAAAGCCAGGAGATCGGATGAATCCCCTCCATCCGATTTCTTACATCCGATCCATGATATGATAACCAGCACAAATAAGAATAACTTTATCTTGAATTTCATAAAAGCGAGAACCCCTTCGTTGAACGACTACTTCCCCGTATAACCAATAGAGTGGCAAATAATTCCTGTCAACGAAAAAGATTCAACAGCGTTACATTGGATGTGAATCTACTGAAGTGAATATTTCCAAACCTAGATAAAAGACCTTAAAACTTGTTCTATTTGCCTCTATAAAAATAAGTACCTAAACGCCAGTATGTTTTAGAATAAAACACAATCATTCGGAAGTTCTCACATACCACAAAAGCATTTCATCCAAACTCTAACACAACATTCCTATCATAGTCTAAACCACCACAAGTGCTTGGATGGATATAAACCCGTCGTTCGAACGACAATTTTTTTCAAAAAATAATCGATCCCATCTACATTGGGGAAAAGTTGTTCGCAACATCTCTTGTCCTCTAAAGAATGATCGGCAAAAAAGATGACTCGGGAGAATTTTCTCCATCGTAAAATCATATTTTCGCAGACCAAAAGTCATTCGTTATGGGAACTCCCAGAGCGACTAAAAAACAACATGAGAGTTTCGAATGTTCGCATCAGAGAGAATTTGATTTTCGAAATTCGTGATAAGAAGAGGAAGAGTCGGTAAAAACACCGACTCAGGTTCTTTGAGAAGCAGGAAGTTGTCAAATGAAATCAGGCTGTTACCATGTCTTTTTGAGAGAACTGTTTGCGCTTTCTTTGTAACTCAGCGAACCATTCTCCCGCGTGTTTATGATAAGCGACTAAACGTTTGACATAGACTCTTCTTTCAGGCATTAGAACTCGCCTCGCTTCAAAAATAATTTCTTCCACAATCTTCGTGTGAAACGTAAAGTGACTGGAAAAAAGATTGAAGTAATCTCTCTCCGAAGCTTCCCAAGGTCTGGAAGCGATGTCCGTGAAATATTGTTCTAATTGTCCGATATCATGATCAAAGTCCGATTCGTAAGGGGAATTGACGACCGCTATCGTATCGGTGAGGTCTGTGAGGGTTTGAAAGTAAGTCTCTAATTCAGGTAGTTGCACAGGTAAAAATCACCTTTCCTATAGGTTCCATTTTACCATCTTTTTTAGAGGCCTTGCACGTTCAAGATTTTTTAAGATAATCTTTCAAATGTTTTCCTTCTTCGTCCCATCCTTCCGAAGCGGCTTCGACCCACACGTCATACTTCTCGCTTACGGGATAACCAGAATTCGTCACAATCAGTTTGGAAGAATTCTCGCTCAAAGAATGAAATTCCAATTTCAACTCAATATCGCCCGCGGGATGATCTTGCCAAAGTAATACTAATTCTTTCAAAGGAATGATCTTTTTATAAATTCCGTTTGTCGTTAGATCCCCTTCCATTCCAAGTTTCCACGTCCAAGCAAAGTTAGCTCCTTCCTTAGGACGGCCGGTGACCTTATCCGCAAGCCAATGGATCAGTTCTTCGTTCACTGTGACCGCATTCCAAACTCTCATCAGAGGATAGTCGAACTGAAATTCTTTTACAACGCTTCTAGTTTCCATGCTTTCCTTTTAGTGAAAATCTTTATAAAGTTTTTTGAATAAAGTTCGCTCCAAAAAAGCGGGAGCGATATTACGCAACCATTTCAAAAAGAATCCAGAACTATCCATGATGACCAGTCTCGATTCCGGATCCTCCACCGAATCGATCATCTTAGACGCAACCTCTTGCGGAGATTTAATCTTCTTACCGGAATAGTGATCCTCGTTCAAAACGTTACCGTCTCCGTCCAAACCGGATGCCCGAAGTTTCGTCTTCGTATAGGGAGGGCAAAAAATGATAAACGACAAACCTTCTTCCGAAAGTTCTATTCTTGCCGCTTCCAAAGCTGCGTGAAGCGCGGACTTAGAGGAAGAATACGCGCTTCTTCCCGGAATCCCATAAAGACCGCTCACAGTGGAGGTCGCGATTACGGAACCCTTGGCTAATTTAATCTGCGGAAGTAATCTTTGGATAAGATAGATAGGACCGAAAAAATTGATATCGAACGTTTTACGAAAGGTTTCGATTCTCGTTCCGTCAAAACGAGAATGCGCGGTAACTCCCGCATTTGCAAAAAGAACGTCTATGCCCCGATAGTCCTTGGAAATTTTTCTGACCGCCTTATCGATTTCCTTTTCCGAACTTAAGTCGGTCGGAATATGAACCAGATTTGCGGAAAGATGATCTTTTCGTTTTAAAAGTTCAGGCTGAGTTCTGGAAAGATTGATAAGATTGCAACGAATACTAGAAAGAGCGCCGAGAACGGCTTCTCCGATACCGGAAGAACCTCCGGTCACTATGACGGTTTTGCCTGTCCAGAACGAAGGATTCATATTAAAGAGCATTCTCAACATAAGAAAGAAGGATTCAAGAATTTTTTCAAGGGAAAGAAGAACATTCCGTTGCGTCCTTCCCGCATAGAGCCTTTGCCGAAAAAAGAAAAACAAGAACATCGGGAAGGATTTTGCTTATCAAACAAACATTTCGGTTTTTATAAACTCGATTGAATTCGAACCAATCCTTTTTTATAGAATTTATCTCAAAAATACTTACTTAACGCGAGTTCGGCGGTTGAAAGTTTTGGCGAATAAGAAATTAAAGTGCAACGACTCCCTATGGGTCGTCGCAGCTCGCGAATTTCATAGATAAAACGGCTCGCGACCGCGCTTTAACTCAATGCTCCAATTCCTTCGGAATTTCCGCTACAATCGCTTTCTCATTTTGTTATATCGAACTCACGTTACTTAAAACACCGATTCCAATCATTCTAAGGTGTTTTTGAGATAAGTTCTAGACTTGTTCCGATTCAAAAGATTTCGCTGCTCGACTTCTAAAAATGTGAGTTTGGCACAAAAAATTTATGATTCATTTTTCTGTTGGAATTTGTAAATCTATTCTTAAAATCTGGGAACTATAACAAATCGCGATTTTACGAATAAATCCTAAAAATAGAGACCCCTGCTTTTAGAAAATTTTCTTATACCGAACTCACATTAAAAATGATGAAAAAATATAAAATCCAGATTCTTTTATTTTCGCTGACGATCTCAATCGCCGGTTTTTCGATATTCTACAAACCGAATTTGAATAAGATTCCGGATTCTATCGATTCAAAAAATCAAACCGGATCTGATCCTGAATCGGAAATACAAAAAGTATGGATCCAATTTGCGAATTCGATTCTCGAAAATGACCTCAAAGAAATAAAAAGGCTTTCTACGAGTTGTATTTATTGTCCGGAATGTCTGACCAACATCCCGGAAGAAGAATCCCAATTAGAAAAATTTCAGGATTTGAATTCCGATAGGTTTGATTCCGATCCTTCCTATATACCAATTGATACCTTTTTGGAAAAAAACAGGAATCTATTTTTAAATGCTGAGATAAAAACAAAACCCCTAAATCTAAGCATCTATAAGATCTATCCGGATGATGCAAATCTGAATCAATTCAATCGTTCCTGTATTCTTTCAAAAAAAGAACTTAGTTCTACAAAGGTCTATACTGTTTCAGTAACGGTTCGAGAATCAATTTTCGGATCGGAAGGGGATCAGAGAATATTTACTTTTATTCGGACCAAAAAAGGATTTCGATTTTGCGGATATCTAAGTATTCCTTAAATTCTTAAATCGTTTTTTCGGTTTTTATAAACTCGATTTTAATTGACATTCGTCTGTATCCCGATACAGACCTAAGTATGATCGCTCAAACGCACGACAAACGGATCACCGCGAATCTTCCCGAAAATCTCTTAAGAGAAGCCAGGCTTGTCACGGGAAAGGGAATTACCGAAACGATCGTGATGGGACTCGAACTACTCAAAAGAAGCAGAGCTTACGACAAAGCACAAAAACTCAAAGGAAAAATCCAAATCGATTTGGATACGAGCCGTGAGCGCACTCGTCGTTGATACTTCCAATTTTATCAGTTACTTCAAAGTCGGAAATGAAACCATAGACGACGCCATCAAAGAGGGAAGAGCGTATCTTTCTCCGATCGTTGCCGCAGAACTTCTGAGCGGAATTCGTTCTAAATCGGACCAATCTTTGATGAAGGATTTTTTCGAAGATTTACCTCTCTGCGGAAATGAAATCGAATCTTGGTTTAAGACGGGACTATTACGATCCAAACTCTATTCCAAAGGTTTGTCCGTTTCGATCGCAGACGCACACATCTGCCAGTGCGCGTTGGAACTAGGCGGGCATCTTATCACCGAAGATAAAATATTCTCCAAGATCGCAAAGATAACCGGGCTCAAACTTGTAAAGGAACGCTCCTGAATTCATATTACTGATTTCTATAAAATAGAGTACCGTTAATTTGAGCACAAATCACACGTTTAGAGACGCAGAATTTTAGACACTCTATTTTATAGAGATCAGTAATAAAAGTATGATAGTTAATGAATATTTAAAGTGTCTTCGTTCAAATAATTTTCAGTCTGCATGAGATTGAAAATTGATCACTTTCCAATTCCCGTTTCGATTCAATCGAAGTGAAATTTGAAACGGAACCTCACAAGGATAATATTCTACGTTTAACAGATCCGCTTCAGCCTTACTCCCATTCAGATAGCGGCTCAATCTGGTTCTATAGGTTTGTTTTGGGTTGACTGCTTTGATTTCAAAATCGCAATTCTTATTTTTTAAGAAATCTGTATCTAATTCTTGGCGAACCTTAATTTGAAACCTGTCAAACGTCGTTCCTACAATCGCATTTTCATTCGTTAACGCATATGCTTGATCGAGTTTATTTGTCATCATTAGATTTAAGAAATTGTTAGATACGGACATCGCCTCTATTGGTTCGTATTGAATATACTTCAGAGCATAGAAGGATATGAAAACAAAAAAGCAGGAAAGGAGGAACGAAATCGCTAATAAAAACTTATTTCTTATCCGTTTTTATCCGCGCTGATCTCGTCCTGAATCACTCTGGCTTCCGCGCGAAACGCGATGTAGGACCAAACCCAAGTAATCAAAATCGTAACCTTATTCTTAAACCCGACTTGATAAAACAAATGAACAAAAAGCCAGGCAAGCCAACCGAATAGGCCTTTCATTTTCAGAACTCCCACTTGGGCGACCGCATCCGTTCTACCGATCGTAGCCATCGAACCCTTATCAACGTAACGAAAAGATTTGCGTTTCTTATTCCTCAAATCTCCTTGAATGAGTGCGGCGACGTAACGGCCTTGTTGCATCGCAACGGGAGAAACCCCGGGCAAAGGACGCTCCAAACCTTTGGAATAATTGGCGATGTCGCCAATCACAAAAACTTCCGGATGACCTTCCACGTTGCAGAACTCATCCACGATCACCCTACCGCCTCGATCCAAGGTTACGCCTAACGTGGAAGCGATGCCGTTTGCTTGAACTCCTGCGGCCCAAATCACGGTCCCGGTGGGAATCATCTTTCCTTCGAGTTGAACCCCGCGTTCGTTGATATCGATGACCCTAGTTCCGGTCAAAACTTCCACTCCCCTACTCTCCAAACGTTTTTTGGTAAATTCCCCCAAAGAAGGATCGAAGGTCATAAGCAGCCTGGGAGCGGCCTCAATCAAAGTGATTTTGGACAAAGCAGGATCGATCGTATGAAATTCGTCCCGAATGATCTGGTGGGAAAGTTCTGCGATAGAGCCCGCCAGTTCCACTCCGGTTGGTCCTCCCCCGATGATGACGTAATTCAAGAGGGCTTTAACGACCTCAGGGTCTCCCGAAAGTTCGGCTTTTTCAAAGGAAATTAAAAGTTTATGACGGATCTTTAAAGCGTCCTTTAGATTCTTCAGACCGATCGTATATTTCTCCCAGTGATCATTTCCGAAATAACTGGACTTAGCTCCCGCGGATAAAATTAGATAATCATAATTTATTGAAGTATTCTGATAATAAACGGTTTTTGTCGCAAGGTCGACTTTGGTTGCCTCTCCCAAAACCACGGTCACATTCAGCCTCTCGCCCACTAGGGAGCGGATCGGAATCGCGATATCCGCAGGACTTAAAACCGCGGTTGCGACCTGATAAAGAAGAGGTTGAAACAGATGATGATTCTTTTTATCAATCACCGTGATATCGAGATTGTTATTTTGGGAAAGTTTTTTAATGACTTGCAAGCCCCCAAATCCCGCACCGATAACTACTATTTTTCTTTTCCCGGATTCACTCATTTGTGAGGGTTTTCCTCCCAGATTAAGCTTTTAAATCCAATTTTTTAGAGAGAAGAAAATCAAGAAAGTCTTCTGCGGTATCGGAGACAATATTTTGCACTTCGTCAAAGTCTTTTAAAGTACCGTAATATGGATCGGGAACCTCAGAGTCTTTTTTAGAATCTTTTTGAAAAAATCGAAACAATTGCACCTTTTTTCTTTCTTCGTCCGAAGAAGCGAGATACAAAACATCTTTCTGATTTGACTTATCCATCGTAAGAATGTAATCGAAATCCCTAAAATCCTCCTTTCGAAATTGTCTCGCCTTGTGGGTAAGTTCGATCCCTCTTTTGCGTGCGGCTTGTCTAGTTCTAGGATCCGGAAGTTCCCCGATATGATACCTGGACGTTCCGCAAGAATCCACGAAAAAAGAAGATTCCAAATTTCTTTTCTGGATCAAATCCAGAAAGGCTCCTTCCGCAGCAGGAGATCTGCAAATATTTCCGAGACAAACGAACAAAACCCGAACGGACCGCTTCCCTTTTCGGTTTTGTTTTTCAAAAGGTAATTCTATTTCAGACCGATCTTCGACCATAAAAACTCGGGAATCCGTTTCATCAAATAACCAAGGAAAACCCATGGGAACCAAGGAACTGTAGCCGATAAAACTTTGTTTTCAATTCTTTTATATATTTTCCGAGCGCCTCTTTCCACCGGAATTACAAACGGACGAGATTTCATTTGATTGTTGATCGGAGTATCTATAAATCCGGGATGAATCACCGTTACCGAAACTCCATATCGTTTCACTTCTCCTCGAAGAGCCTCCATATAAGTGGAAAGTCCCGCTTTCGAGGAAGAATAACTTGCAGAACCGGGGAGACCTCTAAAAGAAGCTACGGAAGAGATCGCAGCGATTTGTCCCGATTTTTGTTTTTGAAAAATAGGCAAAGCAGCTTCCACACCCGCCATCGCCCCGATCAAATTGGTTTCAATCACCGCACGATCGGCTTCAAAACTTCTGCCTCCGAACGAAGCGGTGGTTGAGATTCCAGCATTTAAAACGATCAAATCCAAACCTCCAAGCTCTTTTGCCAACTTGGGAATGACTTTAAAATTCTGATCCGCGTCGGAAACATCCAAAGAAGCAAATAAAATCTTACCTTTTGCGCCGGAAGATTTCAGTTCGTCGCTGATCTTTTTAAGAGAATCCGTTCTTCTTGCGGTCAACGCTACGTTGGCTCCCGCCTTCGCATAAAGCCTTGCTAATTCTTTTCCAATACCCGAACTTGCACCTGTGATGAGCACATTTTTCATACGAGACAATTTAATGTAAAATTATAACCTACTTCAAACATTAATTTCAAGGAAAATCCAATTTATTTCAAACCCATCCTCACTTTCCTATTCGTTTTCGTTCTTTCATTTACACGATCATTCCGTTTTACATTTTACGGAAATAGAAAAAACAATAAACGAAAAATACCTCAACGACATTCTCGATAAAAACAACCGGAACTCAGTACTTTACGGATACGAATTGACGACGATGACATTTTCAAAATCTTGCGCGCTTACTTGCAAAATTCTTCCAATGTCGAACCGAGAAGTTTATCGGTATTTGCCAAACGATCGGCAAGAATTCGAACTATTTTGGCGGAAAAATCCGGATTCTTGATTAACGTGAGTTCGACGGTTGAAAGTTTGGACGAATCAGAAACTAAAGTGTTGCTCTCTAACATAACCAACCCACAACGCGACCCATAGGAAGCGTTGTGCCTGAGTTTCTTCAACGCGACCCATAGGAAGCGTTGTGCCTGAGTTTCTTCAACGCGACCCATAGGAAGCGTTGTGCCTGAGTTTCTTCAACGCGACCCATAGGAAGCGTTGTGCCTGAGTTTCTTCAACGCGACCCATAGGAAGCCATCACCTTACCCACAAGTAATATGATCTCAAGATCAATTTGTCGGAATTACGACAAATCCTCTGCGAAACTTACCCCACCCTGATTTTTGGGTGGTGGGTGATGAGCGACCCGTAGGGAGTAAATCATTGAGCCTGGAGGCGGAAAGGCTCGGGAGATTTTTCTCTATCAGAAAATCATATTTTTTGCAAGTAAAAGTCTCATTCTTGTCGGAACACTTGAAAAATATCAGTTTTTGATCCTTATGATCCCAAAAGCCTTCTTAATTTGTGGGGTTGGTTACGGCTCTCTACGGCTCGCAACATAATAACCGCTTTCGCATTTTGTTACGCCGAACTCACGTTTGATTAGAGAAACTTCTCCAGTTATTGTTTATTCTCAATCATTGCGATCTGACAACCCAAAATCGCCTTTAAAGGAGTGCATACATCGCGTTATTCATCTCACCTTCTTTAAAAAAGATTCCGTCGGCGGGGATCCCCATTTGATTCATTTTTTAAACCGACCTAAAAAGATTTCCTTCTTTATTAAAAAATCGCATACAGACGAATGCATATTAATTTCATGATCGAAAAAGCATATTCTTTTTATGATTTCAAACCTTTCATTAATAATAGATGTATTCGGACTTTGTATACTAATTCTGGTCTGCATTCTTTCCGACACACCTTCTCAAATCCTTCTTTCCTCCCCGAAAAAAGAAACCTCGGGAATCAGGAGCAAATCTGTGGATTTCATCCGAGGACTTGCCATCACCGGAATCGTCTTCATTCACGTGAATTCGTATTATCAGTATTTTGGTCCGGGGGAAAACGCTTCCGTACTGACACTGGCCCTTTCGAATTTATTTCGATTCGGAGTTCCGGCTTTCATTCTTTCTTCCGGAATTTTTTTAAAGTTTACGAACTGGGCAGATTATTGGAGGCCTAAGATCTTTTCTCTTTTGATTCCATATTTGGGTGTCAGTTTTTTGGCCGCTTGTATAAAACTACAGACTCTTCCTAGCATAACCGAATATTTGAACGGAATTCTTCTCGGATCCTGGTGCGCTCCCTATTACTTCGTTCCTCTATTAGTTTCCTTGTATCTGATGTTTCCTTTTCTCAAACGAATCCTGCTTAAGTCCAATTCCAAAAAGGTGACCTTAATCTTTTTTTTCTCGGCTCTTATCCTGAATTTTTTATCGAACCATATTTTCCGTTACTTTGAAATTCCCCTCGTAAAATCGATCGAGCCTGTTCTACCGACAGGGTTTCTTTTTTTCTTCACCTTCGGGTTGTTAGCCGAACAATGGTTTAAAGAGCCGAAAAGTTTTTTGCGACTTGCCGAAAAAACCAAATCTTCTTTTTTCCCCTACTCTTTCAAAAGAATCCTCTTATATGGAATTTTTCTGTATTTACTCGTCTTAGGTATCGTAGGATACTTCTGGAAATTCGATTCTTCCAATCACCTAATCTTTTATCCGCTCGCGATGTTTCTTTTCCTTTTTTTCTGGGCGGAAGATTCCCGAGAACAAAAGAGACATAAACGATTTATTTCCGTTTTTGCTTTTATCGGGGAAAACAGCATGGGAATTTTTTTGCTGCACCCAATCCTCATCCATTGGATGCACGCTTGGAACCCTTTTCATTGGGGGGCAAATTTCGCCTGGCCTCTTATCTTAGTTGTCGGACTTATTAATATCGTGATCCCCCTTTTGGTTTGGTCATTTACATCGAAATTGATAAGTCGTATCTTTCAACTCATTCGATTCTAAAAACCAAAAAGAAGGTCAATGACAAAAAACGGTAAAATGTAAGACTTTCTCAACGAAAAACGAAAGGAATTGATTTGGAGTTCATCTTAACGTGAGTTCGACGGTTGAAAGTTTGGACGAATCAGAAACTAAAGTGTTGCTCTCTACCACAACGCGACCCATAGGAAGCGTTGTGCCTGAGTTTCTTCAACGCGACCCACAAATACTCGGATCCGAAGATAAATCTGTCGGAATTCCGACAAATCCTCTGTGAAGCGATCGGGCCCCACCCTGATTTTTGGGTGGTGGGGTGATGAGCGACCCGTAGGGAGCAAATCATTGAGCCTGGAGGCGGAAAGGCTCGGGAGATTTTTCTCTATCAGAAAATCATATTTTTTGCAAGTAAAAAGTCTCATTCTTGTCGGAACACTTGAAAAATATCAGTTTTTGATCTTATCATCCCAAAAGCCTTCTTAATTTGTGGGGTTGGTTACGGCTCTCTACGGATCGCAACATAATAACCGCTTTCGCATTTTGTTACGTCGAACTCACGTTAAACTACCAAAGGAGATTTCTCTGTGAGAACCTATGTTTTACTACAAACTTATGGAACGATTACAGCTGATTTCTCTAAAGTTTTCGGGACGGACTTTCATAAAAACCTGCGGGTTCTACAAAAAGCCCCGACCAACTGATAAAATTCCTCTCCAAACACCGATCGGAGTTTTTAGAAAGTTAGGATTCGTCTTTTACCAAGGGACCTCTCGGATCTATAATTCTGTTTTCTGCCCGACAGCTCTTCGGTAACGACGAATTTACAAACGGCAAACAACGAAGGCTTGCCTATCATTCGCCTCACATCCCGTTTAAGAATTCTTTTTTAACCGTCACACCGGAATCACGAACGGTTTTCAAAGCCTCTCCGTAACTCACGAGAATTTTAAGGGCGAAGTCGATTCGATCCCTGATATAAGAATCTTCCTTACTAGCGGGCTCGGGACCGTTAAGAACATGTTCGGCGTCCCGAACAATGATATGTTCCGGAATATAACAAAGTTTCGTATTCTTATAACTGCTCATTCTAAGTTCCGCAATCGGATACGCGCCGCCTCTGCCCGCGGAAACGGCGCCTATTAAAACCGGCTTATGGCCGAGTAAAGTCGAATTACAATAAAGAAGAAAATTTTTCAAACCGGGAGAAGCCATTCCGGAATATTCCGGCGTTACAAAAATAAAAGCGTCGGCGTCTTTGAGCTCGGATTCGATCGGTCTCCAAATCCGATCCCAATCATCTCCCCCATCCCAAAAAGTATCGTCCCATATCGGAAGTTTATGTTTACCGAGATCGAGAATCCAAGTCCGATGGCCAAACGCCTCGAGACGGTTTCCCATCCAATTTGCGACCTTGGCCGACTGAGAAACCTTACGATGTGGACCTGCAATAATAACGAGTTTCATATGTTTATTTTTTCCGTTTAAAGAACCGTATCAGTCCCTAATTCCATATTTCTTTTTCAGAGAGGAAAGTTCCCTTAGAAATTTTTCTCTTTGTTGTAAGGTAAGCCCCGCTAACTGAATGGTCGTTTTCGTGGGAGCCGATTTTCGGGATGAAATCATTTCACCCCCCCTGCCTTCTTTTTGTTTTAAAAGCGCTTCCAGGTTTTTTACGGAAGGATCCTTCCCCGATCGAATCAAATCTTGCACCGACTTTTGGTCAAGCCTCGCAATCGAACTCAACTGCTTTACATATCTTTCGGTAAAACCCAAAACCTTGGAAACCTCTTCGGCGGTTTTTCTTTTTTCTTTTCTTAAAAACTGAATCGCGCGGCCGACTTCCCAAGGGTTCAGACTTTTACGTTTCTCGTTTTCGGCGAGCGCCATTTCAAAACATCTATCTTCCGATGCGGAGGTTTCGATCGCGGCAATTGTATTCCACTTGAGAACCTTGGCAGCTTGGTATCTTCTTTCTCCCGCCACAATTTGATATTTTTTTCCCTGCTTTCTGACTACGATAGGCTCGATCAAACCTAAACGTTTCATAGATTCTACGAGATCGGAAACCTCCTCTTTTCCGAACACGCGCGGTTGGGATGGATTCGGAACTATATCCGAAACCTGTATCTCCGCCTTTGAGGATTCTTTTTCTCCGAACGCGGTAAGAAGGTCCATACCCGCAAAATCAGAACGTTTAGCCATTTGAAATCCTCTCTATCAATTCATCCGCCAAAGAAGAAAACATCTGCATAACCTTGCTATCGTATTCCCCTAAAAGTTTTTTCTTGGCCTGAGCCTGAGGAATCGACTCTCTTCTGTAGACAACCGTATCGAAAACCTCGAAATATTTTCGGATTGCATCCGCCAGTCCCGCGAGTGCGCGGGCGTCTTCGTATTGGTTGAGAACGGCCCCTAAAAGATTGAGAGACGGATTCGCTTTCTTTTTTATTTTTAGAATCGTGGAATGCAAATCCTTCAAACCTTGAACACTAAAAGCACGAGTCTGAATCGGAATCAGAACGTGATCGGCCGCAATCAACGCGTTCTCTAAAATCAACCCAAGAGACGGAGGACAATCAATAATAATATACTTATACGCGGAGCGAACTGGCTTGAGCGCATCTTTTAAAAGTTCGAAATCATCCCTTTCATACGGAGTCGTAAAGTTCGCGAGATGAATGGAAGAGGGCAAAAGATCCAAACCCGGCGTGAGTTGAACCAATAGATCTTTTGCAGGTATAGGCTCCTCGCCCCTGTAACCCAAGGAATGGAAAACCGATTTTTCCACAGAACCGAAAAACAGCTGAGTGATATTCGCCTGTGCGTCCCAATCCACAAGAAGCACAGGAGCCGATTTGGAAAGAGCCTCGGCTAAACAAACGGAAACGGTGGTTTTACCTTCTCCGCCTTTCTGGTTGGAAACGGCTATAATCGCGGAATCGTAAACGTGTTTATCGGTTTTTTGAAAATATTTTTCTATTACTTCACGTTCAAATTTCCCTTTCCCCGAAGCCGGGATTTTCCATTCCTTCACCTTGGACAAAAATTCTTCCTCGGAGAAAATTTCAAACTCCTCTAAAATCTGCCGGGTTGTTAGAGTTTTGGAACTCATGAAAAAAGAAGTCTCGGGGCCAGAATCGCACAAACACAAGCGCACTGTCAAATCAATACTATGTCCCATCGATTTCGCAACGTTAAAAACTGAATTGCGTAGGTAGGGTAGGGCTGTTAACCTGTCTTGACTTCTTAGTACTATTCGGGGTGAAATGATTGCACCCTTAGCTGTAGTCCCAACGAAAAAACAAAAGTAAGCTCATGAAAATACAAAAACATACGCTCAAGATTTTTTTAATTCTTATCGGTCCCTTTTTACAGATCGGCTCGATCTACGCGCAAACATCCTCCGGAGAGCCTCCGAAATCATTTCAGGAAAAAGAAAAGCAGGCGGTACCAGAGGAAACATTTTTAAAAAAACTGCTCCAACAGTCCTCTCTTACTATACTCGCGGGGCGAAACGGCGGGGATAATATTTTTGAAACCGGCACCAAATACCCGAATCTTTCAGGTCTGCGAGGAGGTTCGAGAATCACATACGCAAGGGATTTTAACTATGGCGGACTCGGGTTTACTCTTCGTTGGCAAAAATGGGAGGCCGATCTAAATCTAAAAACCACCGGGCGTTATATAAATGCGGGAGAAGGGAGAGACGAGGATTTTTTTCTAGGCGATCCCACGGTCGAAAGAGGAACCAAAATATCAACCAGAGAACTTTCATACTATGACACTCCTTACACGTTTATCGGATCCCGCAATTTTGCAGACGGAAAAGGCCGACTGTCGATGATACAACACAGGCAATCTCTTATTTTGAGAAGATACTTTGGAGACAGTGATCCGGATTTTCGAAAAGAAGGGAAAGGAGTTTATCTCACGGGCGGTTTTCAATATACGTTTATGAAATATGTTCTCTACGACGTATTTCAATTCTTCGATTCAAACCCCATCTTTTTAAATAGAATCGGCTTGGGTCTAAGTCTTTCGTACTCGACCTACGAATTTCCGTTAGGTCTCGGTTATCGATACTCGAACAAGGAATGGCTTTTTGAAACCTCGCTTTCCGGTATTTTCTGGACGGGGCACTTTCGAGACTTCCATTATCAAAGATCTCTTAACTTTATCGGAGATCTTTCCGGTTTCGGAATCGATTTCAACTTAGGAGTGGGAAAAATTTTCGGGAACTATCTAGCGTTTCTAAAACTCAACGAACACAGACTTTTTGGGGACGGTCATTTTTCGACAAAAGGCGGATTAAATAACAACGACATTCTCTCTCAATATTTCGGTCATTATAAGAATTATATGAATCTAAAAGAATGGAACGTGGAGTTGTCCCTAACTGGATTTTTATATTAAAGGTGTACTTTTCCTGAAAAACAGAATCTTATTAATCAATCTAGGCGGTCCGCGGGACGCGTCGGAAATCGAAAAATTTCTGATCGACCTTTTCGAAGACCCTTTTGTTTTCGATCTTCCTCTTCCCGAATGGATCAGAAAACCTTTAGGAAAATGGGTCGCAAAAAAAAGAGTTACGAAAGTCGCTCAAACCTACAAGTCTATGGGACTCGGAGGCGGTTCTCCTCTTGTTTTAGAAACCTCCAAACAGGCGACCGCAATTGCCGAAGCCCTCGAAAAAATTACGGGAGAAGAATGGGAAGGCAACATCACGATGACCTGCGGCTATCCCGACATTAGAAAATTAAACCAAGACTCCCTCATTCCCACAAAACGAAATATCCTTCTCCCCTTATATCCCCACTTTTCCAGATCCACTGTTTTGAGCACGGCTAAACTCGTGGAACAAACGACAAAATTCTGCCCCGTGAGTTACGAAGGCTGGGTCGCACCATTCCATTCTTCACAAGCCTATTTGGAATCGATTCGGGATCTTATTTTGGATTTTTTTCAAGACAAACTAAACCGGAAGGACTTTTTACACTCCGATTCCTTCCAAAGTGTGTCGAATTGGGAAACGATCGACTTGATCTTCAGCGCTCACGGCATACCAATCCGTTTGATCGACAAAGGGGATCGATACAGGGAAGAAATTAATTCCAACGTCGAAAGTTTAAAACAACTTCTTTATGAAAAAGGATTTCGAGGAAAATGTCATACTTCCTTTCAAAGTAGGGTAGGGCCTTCGAAATGGACGGAACCAAACACGATTACGATGCTCAAACAATTGGGAAAAAACGGGATCAAAAGGGTTGCCGTATATCCGATCAGTTTCGTAAGCGATCATTTGGAAACCTTGGAAGAGATTGGAGAACAGCTCAGAAAAATCGCCTACGAAAACGGGATTGTCGAGTATCATCGAATCCCGGCTCCCGGAATTTATCCGAAATTCATCGAAGCAATGGCAAAAATCGGTTTGGAATCCACTCAATCCCCGAAGAACGAATGTATCTGTAAAAAGTTAGGGGGATACTTTCCGAATTTAAAATCGGGAGAATGTCCGATCAGCTCCTAAGCGAAAATTACTTTCCATTTCGCATAATATTCCAAACCCTTTCTAGAATCGAACTTAGACCGATCCCGTATCGAAAATTTCCTTCCACAAAAATCCCTTGCGGCAGACTACGATCCAACTCTCTGTTGAATTCGAGAAGCGCGGCGTCGTATACCGGAAGTGCGGATTTCCAGATCGTAACGTAGTGATTGATGGGCTCGTCGTTTTGAGCCGCAATCTTTTTCCGATCTTCTTCCAAGATGGATACGATCTCGTCTTCTTTGAGTTTCACAATGTCTGCGTCTAAGGCGCCTCCGAAAATAAACGTCTCGGAATAATGTCCTTCGGAGGCTCTTCCCGGAAAGATGGAGGAATTCAATAATACTCCTCGGGCCCGTATACCTGAATCCGGAGGAAAAAGAATTCCAAATCCTGTTTTTTTACCGAGCAGCGGCTGATTTCCGAAACGAGTGACCGTCACAATTCCAAGCGTTTTGCAAATTTTTTGGTATCTCTTAAAAACGGGGAAACTCGAAGATAATAATCTCAGAGAAGATTCCAAACCGCAAGCAAGGACGATTTTTGCCTTCGGATATTTTTTTCTAAGCGAACTTAGAGTAGGGGATTCTTCCGAGTACAAGATCCTGGAATTCGGAGATGATGTGATTTTTGCTTCCATCACGCTTAGGAATTCTCCCAATCCGCCTCGAAAACTTACGGTTCCTCTTCTTTGCTTCGCTACCTTTTGTTCCGCTTTTTTCTTTCGAATCGTCGACCGAATATTTTTCAACAGCGATTCTTCCGAAGAAACCCATCTTCTCAACACAAGCTCGGCCGACATGTCCTTTAAATTTCCTGCATATACTCCCGCGAAGCCCGGTTCCAATAAACTTTCCACGGTACCTTTTCCCAAAACACGAACCCCCCATTGATAAACCGATTCCTCCCGTCGAATCCCGGCAGGTATTGTCAAAACTCCGTATAACAGGCGTAAGAGTTCCAAAAAGGAAAGTGGAATTCTTTTTGGAATTCCGTCCTTCCAGATAAATCTTTTTTTCGAGTTCTTTTTTGCGGATATAATATCCAAGTTGAGTGCGGAAGCGAGTTCTTCAAGTTGATAGGAATTTAAGATTCCGTTCGCCGCCGTTTCCACGAGTCCGAAAGGAGTCGGAACAGACCCGATCAATCCCCCGGAACGATTTTGTTTTTCATAAAGAAGAACGGACTCTCCCTTTAAAACAGCAAGGGTAGCATATAGAAGCCCAGTAAAACCCGTTCCGACAACGATATGATCCGGCGGTTGCGTATTCACCGGCCCATTTTTGTAGAAATCAAAAGATTGTAAATCAGCAATCCGGAAATCAAAACGGATTCTATTTTCTAAAAAACCGCCGGTTTTAAAATAAACCGATTCTAGAATTGATACCGATATCCAAACGTGTATTTAGACTCAAGAGTAGCCGTAAATCCGCCGTTAGAGATTCCAGAACTCGCCATCGGATTGTAATCGAAAATCAACCCTTTGGTCGTCCCGTCCGAAATTCCAACCTTGGAGGATATTTGACCGCCGAAAAGAAAAGCATCCGCCAAGTTAATCAGATAAACTCCGGCTAACACTCCAATACTAGTTTGAAGATTTTTATAGGCCTTATCTACGGCTTCCCTTTTGTCCTGATAAGGACTAAAATTCTGGTTGTAAATATGAAGAGTAACCGGATCGGAAATCACCGGAGGTAAATCCGGATTTGCGATCCCTAACGCGGCCATTACGAACGAACTCTTCGAATACGGGTTTCCGTAATTTTCATATTCTTTTTTAGCGACTATATATTTGCGATTGTTCTCATAAACCGCATAACCCGCCGCTAAAAAGAGAGTAGGGTAAAGAATCGCCGCGAATTTTCTTCCGCTCGCCCATTGTCCCCAACCCGGAAGTACTGCGGATCTTGCAAACGCTCCGACCCGGGAAACCTCGGGTTCTTTGAGGAGAGGAGGGGGAAGGGGTTTATTATCCATTTCTTCTTTCTCTTTTCCGAGACGCTCTTCTTCCATCTGCCGTTTTTTCAATTCCTGATCTTTTTGTTTTGAAAGTTTTTCCTCTTCCAACTTTTGGATCTCGAGGTTGCGGATCTTTTCTTCTTCCGCTTCGTTGACATCTTTATAAATGACCTTCAACACTTCCTTTTTGGGAATAACCCGTTTGCCTTCTCTGGTTTGAATCGTAATTGTTTTTTGATTTTGAGTAACGACCTTACCGCGGAAACTTCCGCCTTCTTGCAAAAGAACGGTTTCCGCCGAAATCGAAAGAGCGGCGGTAACGAACACAGCGAAAGTTAAAAATAGTTTTTTCAAAAATAATTTCAAAATAGGCCTTCCCCACGATAAGCGACAATTTTTGTTTGTTAAAACCGTCATTCCTTACTCATAATTTTTTGGACGACTTTTCGACCGAAAACCGGATATTTCATTTCAAATCGACCTTGAAAAAACCCTCAATTCCGGGCTTTTTCTCCGTAATCTGAGATCCAAACCGGTGCAAACATTGCGAAGAAAAGGCCAACCCTTTTCGGTCAAAGAGAGAAGATTTCCTTCCCATCTAATTAAAGTATCGTCCTCCATAGAAGCTAAATACAGCTTCACATCCCGCAAAATTCGCTTCGGTACTATAACCGTTCCCGTCGTCGATAATTGCAGAATCAATGATCTTTGTATCAAATCTTCCTCGTCAAGCTTATGTCCCCGAAGTGTGGCAAACCCCTCTTTGTGAATACGTTTTTGATATTTTTTGACGATTTTCTCGTTTTGGTGGAAACAATCCCAACTATCCGAAATCGCGGAAACTCCGAGACCCAAAAGTAGATCCGTCGTTTTGGAAGTATAGCCCATAAAGTTCCGATGTAAATTTCCGTTTTTTGCCGCCTGGGAAAGAGAATCCGATTCCAAAGCGAAATGATCCATTCCGATCTCGATATAACCCGCTTTCAAAAACATTTCTCTGGAAACTTCATACAATTCGCGCTTTTCAGGACCGGAAGGAAGATCCGACTCCGTAAACAATCTTTGCGCCGCCTTGAGCCAAGGTACATGCGCGTAACTGTAGAATGCGATCCGATCCGGACGCAATTCCAAAGTTTTTTCAACGGTCCGTTTCATACTCTCCAGATTCTGTTTCGGAAGTCCGTAAATGAGATCGAAATTTACGGATGTGTATCCCAATTTTCTGGAAAGTTCCGTGGTCTTTTTCGTCATTTCGAAAGGTTGTGTACGATTCACTAACCGTTGCACTTCCGGATCGAAGTCTTGCACTCCCAAACTGATTCTTTTAAATCCGAAATCACGGAGAATTTTTAACTGCGTATCTCTGGTCCTACGAGGATCCACCTCGAGAGAAAACTCCGGCATAGAAGAAACATTCATTCTTTCTAATATAAAACTAAGTAGAACTTCCAAATTCTTCTCCGAAAGATACGTCGGAGTTCCACCGCCTAGATGGATCTCTTTCAACTCCCTTTGAGAGATTTCGGGCGCCTCCCTTAGATAACTGGAATATTCCGACAGAATGGTCTCGACATAAGGATCTTCCACGGAATGATTTTTTGTAATCGAAGTATTGCACCCGCAAAAAGAACAAAGGGTTTCGCAAAAAGGGATATGCAAATACAGGGAAAGGGAAGAATTTTTGGAACGAATACGATTTCTCACCTTATTCAACCATTCTTCCGTGGTCGGATTTTCGGACCAATAAGGTACGGTAGGATAACTCGTGTATCGAGGCGCCGGGATATCGTATTTTGCAATCAGCTCTTTTTCAACCGTCATCGAAATGTCTCTCTCACAATTTCTACGAAGCTTTTCACATTCTCTTCGGGTGTTTTGGGCATGACCCCGTGTCCGAGCCCGCAAACCCAACCGATTCTCTCTTCGGGCGAAAGATCCCGATAAGGCATTAAATAACGTTTGAGAGTTCTCTTAAATTCCTCTCTCTCCATAAACAATAAGTTTTGATCGAAATTTCCTTGAACCATTCTCTTTTCATTTTTAAGAATTTCTTTCAGATCCCACCTATGATCGAATCCAAAACCGGCAAGAGTCAAAATCTCTTGAAGCGCTTGAAAATGCGGAGACGATGTTCCTTTTCCATAATATCCGACCTTGCCCGGATAACTATCGGCCAAAGTTTTTATCCCGGGAATTACGATTTCACGAAACAATTCGGGAGAAAGGTCTCCTCCCGCGGTATCGAAGATCATGATCAACTCGGCTCCGCCTTCCAGTTGAAGAGAAATGTTCTCTTTTAAAAACCGGATTATTTTTTTCAAAAATTCATTTCGAACATCTGTAAGAATTTTCGGAAGCGAAAGATTTCCTTCGTGTTTTCCGGAAACCGCATACGTAAACAAAGTCCAAGGGCCGCCCACGAATCCGATGACGGACTTGTCCTCGGAGATCCTCTCCCGAGTCAACTGTATCGCCTTTTTTTGAAACTGCATAAAGGAAATTGAATCTTCCACGGGCTTTAACTTCCTCAAATCTTTTTCGGATCGGATCGAAAAACTCAAAACCGGTCCGGCATCCGCGTATCGAAGTCCCATTCCCAAAGCTTCCAATGGAAAAAGAATATCGGAGAAAAGAATCGCAACGTCAAAATCAAAGTCGTCTACGGGACCGAAGGCGACTTCCGCCGCCAATTCCGGATTTTTACAAAGTTCTTCAAACGCATATTTTTGTCTGAGAGCTTGGTAGTGTTTATGATAACGGCCCGCCTGCCTCATCATCCATACGGGAGGAATTTTCTGAGCGACTCCGCTGATAGCGTTTGAATACCGTTTACTCGACATCTTTGATTTCTCCGATCCATTGATAACCGACACCTCTGACGGATCGAATCACCCTTTCTCCCTCCTCTCCAAAGACATGCCTTAGTCTTACGATCGAGTTATCTATCGTCCTATTTGTTGGAAAACGTTCTTCTCCCCAAAGTTTATCCAATATTTCCGCACGACTGACCGTCCGATCCCTTTCTGTCACGAGAAAATGGAGTAGGGCACAGTCCCTTTTGGAAAGCGGGAATTCTTCCGATCCTTTCCTAACCTGAAATCCCTGAAAATCCAAGACGTAGTCCTTATAAAAAAATCTGGTTTCTTCGATGGAATGTTTATGAGATTCTAATACGTGTTTAACGCGAAGAAGAAGCTCCTTGAGATGAAACGGCTTAGGAATGAATTCTTCCGCTCCGAGTTCGAATCCTCTGAGCCTTTCCGGCGCTCCCGCTTGCGCGGTTAGAAACAGGAACGGGGGGCAGTCTTTTGCTTCTTTCAGTTCTTCCGCGAGCGCAAAGCCGTCTCCGTCCGGCAAACGCACATCCAAAAGAATCAGATGCGGTTTTTCGTCTTTGACCAATTTTTTTGCGGAAACCGCGGAAACCGTCCAAAGAACCTCATACCCCTCTTTTTGCAAACGCTCTTGAAGAGTCTCACCCAGGGAACGATCATCTTCGACTAACAAGAGTTTGGCTTTCATTTCAGATCGCTCCCAAAAAATTCAGATCCACTCTAAAACCGTTTTTTTGCGGAACGATCCGCATATCGCCCTTCATTTTTTTCATCAACTTTTTTATTATATAAAGCCCTATGCCGGTTCCGCTCGTGCTCCCGTGTCTATAAAAAGGGATTCCCAAAACTTTATACTTTCCGTCAAATCCGAATCCGTTATCCGAAACCGTTATTAGAATTCGATCGGATTTTTGTTTTTCGGAAATCACTTCAAGGATCCGAGCTTTGCCGTGTTTCAAAGAATTTTCCGCTAGATTTTTAAAAATACTTTCGAGCGCCTTTCTGTCAGCGGAAACGGAAACGTTTTCCAGGCGGGAAAGATCGATTTTGAGTTCGGGAAAATCCTCTCCGATAGAAAGAAAAATCTCGCGCACGTTCACTTTTTCTATGTAAAGGATTTCGGATCTAGTCAGACTCGCGAGATACATCGCGCGATTCATCTGGGATTCAATTCTTACGGAGTCCATCAATAACCGATGAATGAGTTTGTTCTCATTCAAACTCAGCGTTTCCTCCTGTAAACTTTCAGCTTGAAGACGCAGACTCGCAAGGGGCGTCTTCATCTCATGAGTCACAGTGGAAAAAAAATCGTGAATCAGTTTATTTCTACGCGTTTCACGATAAGAAAACCAAATCAGCGTCGCTCCTCCCAGAAAAAGCATCAAAAGAAAAAAAGCGCCTTCCATTTTGATCATTCTGCTTTGTCTTTCCAAAATGGAAAAACTTTCAGACGACGAATTCAGTTTCGCGCTAAGCCCCGCTACGGTATTCGTAAGTTTAAGCCCGAGTAAAAACCACCAAACCCCGAGTGAAACCGTGACCAACAACCAAACGATTGCAAAAAGGATTCTAGAATTTTTCCACAGAGAAGACATTAGAGTCCCTTGAAGGCCTTATCTGCTATTTCCAAAGTCCTTGCGATCACCGAATCATTATGGGCCCAGGATAAGAATCCCACCTCATAACCGGAAGGAGCCAGATAAATTCCGTTCTTTAACAAAACGTGAAATACTTTCGCAAACCCTTCTTTATGACCTTCCGGAATCTGATCGATCCTTCTTACCGCTTGTTGCGTTTTTTTACGAAACCAGAACAGGGAGGAATGAGTCACAGCCTCCCATTCCTGATCCGTTTTTCCATTCAGAAGTTTTACCATTCCGTCGGCAAAAGTTTTGGTTCGAGCTTCTAACACCGAATAGATGGAATCTCTTTCGGCTTTTTTTAGAGTTGCAAGCCCGGCTCTCATTCCAAACGGATTGGCGCTCAATGTTCCGGCCTGATATACCGGACCGGAAGGAGCGACTAAATCCAAAAGATCCTTCCTTCCGGCGTAACAACCGACCGGAAAACCGCCCCCTATGATCTTACCGTAAGTTACTAAATCGGGACGAATTCCAAGCAAACCGGACATTCCCTGAAAACCGGTCCTAAATCCCGAAATCACCTCATCAAACACGACTAACGTTCCATATTTTTTCGCGATCTCTGCAATTTTCAAAAGAAATTCCTTTCTTTGTAGGAGAAGTCCGTAGTTAGCCGGCAAAGGCTCGATAATCAAAGCAGCTATATTTTTTCCTTCGGATTCGAACAATTTCTGTACCGCCATTTCGTCGTCCAAAGGTAGCGTGAGAGTATTTGCGATTGCAGTCGAAGAAATTCCAGCGCTGTCGGAAGAGGATTCTCCTGCAAGGCCGGAACCCGCTTTAACCAAAAGCGCATCCAAATGACCGTGATAACATCCGTCGAACTTGAAAATTTTTTCCCTTCCGGTCGCCGCACGCGCGACACGAAGCGCGCTCATCACCGCCTCGGTACCCGAATTCACAAAACGGACCTTTTCGGCCCAAGGAATCCGACCCGTGATAAATTCCGCAAGTTCGAGAGAGTAGGGTTCCGCGGTTCCGAAACTCCATGCAAGGCCCGCAGTTTCACGAACCACTTCTTCCACTTCCGGATCTCTGTGACCCAAAATCAAAGGACCGAAACTCAGACAAAAATCGACATATTCCTTGCCGGAAACGTCGGTTAACGTGGGCCCATTTGCGGAAACGAAAAATACGGGCGTGCCTCCCACCGAACGAAAGGAACGGACGGGAGAATGAACCCCTCCGGGGGAAACAATCTTAGCTCTTTCAAAAAGCTCTTCGGAAGTATTCCCTTTCCACGAATCGGAAATCAATTCGGATGAACGTTGACTCAAGATAAAATCTCCTTACCTTTTCTCGCTCCATAAGTTATCAAATAAGCGGCATTCGCCCTAGAAAAAATCTGCCAGGTCTCGCACAAGGCAGCGTTAAAATCACAAAAACCGTTTTGCGCAAGATAGTGAATCGACGCATATTCTCCGCTGACCTGATAAGCGCCGGTCGGAAGTCCTGTTTTTTCACGGATCGGACCGATAAGATCGATAGAAGTCATTCCGGGCTTGACCATTAAAAAATCTGCGCCTTCTTCCTTATCGCGGATGGAGGAAAGAATCGAATCCTCCCGGTTTCGAACGTCGATCTGGTAGGAAGAACGATCCCCTTGTCCCGGAGCGGAATCCGCAGCCACACGAAACGGTCCATAAAAATTGCTCTTAAATTTAGTAGAATAACTTAAAATTGGAATATTCGAAAAACCGTTTGTGTCCAGAATAGAGCGGTGGCTTTTGACTCTTCCGTCCATCATATCGCTCGGAGCGATCCCATCCGCACCGGACTGCGCATACGTCAAGGCGATCTCGGAAAGATGTCTTACGGAAGAGGGGTTATCGACACTTCCGTCCGGACGCAGAAGTCCGCAGTGACCGTGCGTCGTGAGCGAACACATACAAGTATCGATCCATAAAAAGGCGTTGGGGAATTCCTTTTTCAAGGAAGAGATGGAGCGTTCGTAAAAAGATTTCGGAATCTCAGAATTGGATTTGGACTTTGGAACGAGAAAAAGAATAAAATGAGTCACTCCCGCCTTAAGATCCGATTCCGCTTGTTTCAAAACGGAAATCTCGGAGTCTCTGTAAACGCCGGGAAGAGAATCTATCTTTTCTCTTTCCTCTAAACCTTCTACGATAAAAAGAGGTTGTATTAGTTTTTTTGAATTTAGACTTTCCGAAGACGCAAGATCTCTGAGTCCTGTATTAAGGCGAATTCTTCTTTGTTTGGTTTCCAAGCTCTTTTCCTTTGAATTCTTTAAGTCCGAGACTTTGTAGCCAGGACTCATAGTGTATAAAGACAGATAAGTTTGCCGATTCTCCCAGAACTTTTCGGATATGGGAGGAAGTAATTCCGGGCCCGCAGGCATGAAATCGATCTCGGATTCGAGGGAAAAACGACAAAGCCGTATCGAACTGAGACGCACTCATCCAAAAAAAATGAGTTTTTTCGGAAAGATCGGGGTGATCTTCCATAGGCTGTGTTTGATACGTAAGAATCCGCGTAAGACCGGATGCGATCTCCGTGGAACCTATGTGTGTACACTTCACAAAATCCAAGGAGTTTCCAAAAATGGAATGTTTGGGAAGTTCCTCTTCTCCGAGCGCATCCAAAGAACCATGAACCCAAATATCCTTTTCGGCGAGTTGGTACCAAGTTTTCAAACCGGAAGTCCAGACGAGGCCCCTGTGCTCTAAGGACGGATCCAAATTTGGAAAGGCATTGCCTCGGGTCACAAGCCAATCTTTTAGGATCAGCTCTTCGGGAAAAATGACTTTGTCTTCTTTACCGTCCTTGGAAAGAACAAATCCTTGGGAAGAATCCAAAGGAGTTCGTTTTTGTTTGACCGCCTCTCCCGGCACCGGATAAGCTTTTGCGACGGACTCGGCCGGAGGAAAAAAAGTATCGGAGAATTGTTCCTCAATTTCCAAAATTTCGCCGGAATCCGTAAGTCCTCTTTGGTATAAAATTTTTCCATAGGGTTTGCGAAGAATCGAAACGCCTATCTTTTGATGACAACCTCCGCCGAAACGTTTTAAGATGCCTCTTTCCTCTTGCACCGCTGAAACAACTTCGGGTTTGCTTAGGACCCGGACAAGACTCAAAGCCCACTCGTCATCCGCTCTCACCTCCGCCGCGATCGCCCCTTGTGCGGGAGCGGAAGGATTTAAGGAAAGAGGAAAAACTTGAAATACCGACTCCGCTAAGATCTCTTTTAAGAATTTTCGAATTTCTTGATATTCTAATTCATTCGAATTTAAAAAACCCTCCGACAAAAGTCGATCAAGCGCCGCCTTGGCAAGCACAAGTCCATCCGAGTCGGAGTCTCTCCATTTGCGGATTCTCGTTTGGATATTACCTCGAACCGGTAAAAAGATAAGCGAAGAATTTTTATAACGGGAAGGCAGGGAATTACTTAAGAATTTTCTTAAATTATATTCCCTTCTCGGAGAAGAGGTTTGAATTTTCAGTTCCGAAGGGGAATATTTAGAAAGGGAGGATTTTTTCCAAAGAAGAACGTCTCTTTGATCTGCACGGTCCAACACGCCTACGATTGTCGTTCCGGGATGGCCTTCCAAATCCAAGTCCTTCCAGGAGTGAATTACGAGATCCACTTTTTTTTCCACGAGATCCTTTGTGAGATCTTGTGTAAAAACTCCTCTCGTCCTCATTTTCCAGAGAGGGGTTTGCAGATCCAGATCCCCCGAGGCTTCTCGAAAATGAAGTTCGATTTGGGTATTCGGAAATTTTTCCCTTAGAGCATCGAGTACAAGATAGGTTTGTAGTTTTGCGAGAGCGCTGTTACGGGAACCAATCTTTAGAACGCGGGACAAGTCAGATCTTCCCAGCCGAAAATGAATTGTCGAGTTTCAAGCTCTCGTTCTTCTACGAGCTCATCCAGAGCGGGTCCGATTTTTTCCCGAATTTGCAAAGCCCTTTCCTCGGTTTCACGAAGAGAATCCAACATCTCGGCAAAAGACACGTATTGAATCGTATCGGGCCATTTTTCTTCCAAAGGAATTTCCCTAAAATCGACCGCGACAACATCGCCCGTAATCGAATCCAGATAAGAAGAAAGATTCAAAGGCGCCGCAATCACGATCGCTTCCCCGGAAGGTTTCCAATCAATCAGCGGCTTAACGGACACACCAAATTCTTTAGAAAGTTCTAATAAACGTTTTTCGTTGCGCCCGACGAGAGTCACGTTTCGACTTTTCAACCAAGGAAGAATTTTTTCGGCGAGTTGTCCCGTTCCTAAAATAGAAACCAAACCTCGGTCTTTCAGATACTTATTTGCAAGACCCCCGTAAGATTGTTCACCAATATTTTGAAGATAACGGGAACGAATACTTCTCGAATCCTGAATCAGACTGTCTCTGAATTTCGCGAGATATTCCCCGAATGCGGAAGAGGGTAGGGAGGAGTTTTTGAACTTATCCCGAAACTGTGCGAGAACTTCAGTTTCACCTAAAAGTCTGGAATGAAGACCGGAAACAACCTCAAGCATAAAGCGATACGCTTCATAACCATTATATTTCTCTAAAGTAGCTGGAAGTGCCGAAGGTTCTCCGTGAATCCGGCTATCCGTGATCCAAATCGTACGCATACAAGTCGTCCAAGAATACGAGCCTGGAATTTCTACATTCTCTCTACCTTTTTGAATCGAATGATAAACTTGCAGAGTGGACCACATAATCGATAAACAAACTATACCAGTTTTAAAGTTCTGATTGTCAAAGAAGTGTCATTCTTTCAAAAAAGTTTTTATTGACTTTATTGAGACTGATTTTCAATTTGGACCTATGCACTTGGACATTCAGACGCAAAATTGGATTGTATATACGGTTGTCAGCCTAACGGCGGTTCGGCTTTTCTTTCCTCTGTTGTCTGTAGTCCGGGAATTGGTCGGCAAACCTTCCGGTTCCGAAACAGAAGACTTGAGTTGTTACAATGGTATGTGCAAAAGTTGCGACATAACCTCAAAAAAGGATGATCCGATTTTCCACTAAAGCAAGAGCCACTCCGTCTTCTTCATTACTGTATCGTGTAATGTGTCTTACGGATTTTTTGATTTCGGGAATGGCGTTCTTCATCGCAAAGCCGACGCCGCTATGAAGAAGCATTTCCAAGTCGTTTCGCTCGTCCCCGAAGGCAACCACGCCTTTCCCGTCCAAACCTTTTAAGAAAAGAAAATTAGAAATCCCAGACCATTTCGAAACGGATACATTGATAATTTCCACACAATAAGAAACTCCGGGAATTTTGGTAAGAATACACCGCAGTTCGGACGCTTCCGGAAGAGCGGAAACTTTACGGATGAGAGAAATTAAATCTTCCTTATGAAGCGATAAAAAACAAATCACTAAAATTTTTTCGAGATCCGCAGAAAGAAAATCGCCGACCTTCTTGGTTCTCGACTGATCTCCGCCCGAATAGTTATGATATATCCTGTCCGTAATCGGAATTTCGGTGAGCATATCGATGCCTTCTTCGAATTTGTCCACGTGTAAAATAGGCGGAGTGTGAAATTCTTTTCCTAAATGAAGAATTTTTTGAACCAAACTTAATTCCAAATAACTTTCGGAAATTCGTTCCGCACTCGGAGACTTTCTAAGAATTTGCCCATTATTGGACACAACGTGAACTTCTCCCCTAAATTCTTTTGCAAACGGAAAAGAGGAGTAAAATCTCCTACCGGTCGCGATCACCAAATTTTTTCCCTGGTCGATCGCCTTTTGAAGCACCGAATGGGTTAGGGGAGAAATTCTACTTTTGGAATTGAGAAGAGTTCCATCTAAATCGACGGCAATGGTATGAATCTGAGTCGGGTCAATAGACATAGATTGTTTTCAGTAAATCGGAACTAAAGATTTAGAGAACGATTTTTTTTCATAAAAAGATCAAACAAACATATTTTTCCGAGACATCTAAAAGTTTCTATCACTTTGGGGCTTTGAAAGGAACTCTTATTTCGAAAAAACACTCCATATAAAGCTTATGAAATTGTCAGAACGATCAAGCACAGGGAAAACACAACGAACAAATAAAATAGATGACAAATCTGCCGACGCTCAAGCTTCGTTTTTCATCCGACGATCGGATGATGAAAATTCTGCCCGACCAACAATCGTTCTTTCGGATCGAACAGAAATTTACAAATTGTAAGAAGAGACTTTTCTTTTCCGACCAAAGATGAAAAATGATCCTATAGGCGAACAAGAGTTATGGAATTCAGTTTAGCATATTCTCCCTGTCCTAATGATACGTTTTTATTTTATCATCTCGTACATGGTAAGGTCGCGGAACGATTTTATGTTCGAGAGGAACTTCACGACGTAGAAAGACTGAATCGAGCCGCGTTCGACGGAAAATACCAGATCACAAAACTTTCTTTCGCCGCATATTTTTCAGTGATGGATCGGTATTCCATATTGGACTCCGGCTCTGCGCTTGGAAGAAACTGCGGGCCGCTTCTCGTTTACAAAAAGGGAAATAACCCCGGAAATCCGAATCCCAAAGGGAAAAAAATTCTTATCCCGGGAGAATGGACCACGGCGAATCTTCTCTTAAAACTTTTCTTAAAGAACGACTTGCAAACGATCCCTGTCCGATACGATAAAATCATTCCTCTTTTAATATCAGGGGAAGCCGACTTCGGAGTTTTGATTCACGAAGAAAGGTTTACCTACGAAAAGCAAGGGCTTTCCAAATTTCAAGATTTAGGAGAGTGGTGGGAAGAAACAACCGGCAAACACATTCCGTTAGGCGCCATCGCGTTTCGAAGAGACATTCAAAAGGAGTGGAAGGAAAACTTTGATTCTTCTTTGAAGTTAAGTCTTGACCTTGCTTACAAAAACCGAGAAACAACTTACGAATACATTCTCAAATATTCTCAGGAAACTACCCGAGAAGTTGTCGATGCGCATATCGAACTTTATGTAAACGAATTTACACGTTCCCTCGGAATCGAAGGTAGAGATGCGATTCTTACGCTTTATCAAAAAGGAGTGGAAGCAGGGTTTCTTCCCGCGGGGAAAGAAAAGGAGCTTTTTTAAAGCGAAGTGTGTCCTCTAAATTGTGTAAACAACCTGTGAATACCGCAAAAGTAGCGATGAGCAATTCCCCATAACGTTACTTATCCTTAATTAACACAATTCTAATAGAGTTGTTGAAAAATTAATTTCCCTTCTGTTTCCGTTTCATTGAAACGCGCGATTAGAGCGGTTTTTTTAATTCCGCTCTGGAATTTTTCAACGACTTGAGTGTTCTAGGACAAGATCTGAGCCAAAAACTGTAAGCACTTTTCCCAAAACTCGTAGAACACCACAAGTTTGGAGAAAACAAAAAATCCAGATTTTAACTTTTCAATTCCCTTACAATATCATAACTCGCGTGAGATTGATTCAGAGTATAAAGATGAATTCCCGGAACCCCCATCGCAAGCAACTCCCTACATTGTTTTACCGAAAAGTTTAAACTCCTTCTGTAAAATTCCTCTGGGCGATGTTCCACTTCTTGCAAATCTTCAATAAGAGAAGAGGGGAACTCGCAACCGGCCATCGAGCGAAATCTCTCAATCTGAGAAAAAGAAGTGATCGGCATAATTCCAGGAATTACAGGAACACGAATACCTGCCTTTCTCACCAAATTCAAAAAGTTTTCAAAGATAGAATTCACAAAAAAAAGCTGGGAAACTAAAAAGTCAGTTCCGGCATCCACTTTCCGTTTTAAATTTTCGACGTCTTCTTCAAGACTTTTTGCATCCGGATGTTTTTCGGGATAACAACCGCCTCCGACGCAAAAATCCAGTTTTTCGGAACGAATGAAGGAAATGAGTTCCGTCGCGTTCTCAAAACCGCCTTCGGTCTTTTTAAATTTTCCCTCTCCTTTTGGAGGATCTCCGCGAAGAGCCATCAAATTTACAATCTCAGAAGAACGAATTTCCTCCAGAGCTTTAAAAATCTGATCTTGATTTGCTCCGACACAAGTAAAATGAGAAACCGTCGGAAAAGAATAACGTTTCGAAATCTCAGATAAAATTTGTACGGTTTTATCTCTTGTCGAACCACCGGCACCATACGTCACGGTCACAAAATCCGGATCAAGAAGGGCCAACTCCTTGACGGTCTCCATCAATTTTAAATCCCCATCCGGAGTTTTCGGCGGAAAGAATTCAAACGAATACACTGGTCCTTTTGCGGAACCGTAAATTTCAGATACTTTTTTCATAAACTCCTGATCACTGAAAACAGAGAAGAATTTGGATTTGTCCTCGCCCACTGCGAAGAGGGGTCAAAGCCTTTCCAAAAAGGGCGCCCGGACGCAAGGACTCCGCCGAAATTCGAACAGCATGCCCCCCCGTCAAACCGGTCACAAGCAAGCTCCCCGGCTGAATCGGATATGAGGAAGCGTCCGCATTGACCGTTACGACACCGGATACGGCCACCAGCCAATGATTCCCGTCAGAAGGAGCCTGTCCGCCCAATAAAAGAGCCGCCGATTTCACGGCAACACCGATCGTATGAGTCGCGTTAGCGACCTTTGCTTTTTGCAGTCTTCCATCTTCTCCCATCACCAAAATATCCCCCTCGGAAATTACATCCGCTGGGCTTACGGGAAAAAATCTTGCGATGCAATCCGAATTTTTTCCTGTCGAAATTCGAACAGTTCCGGAAAATTCAGATTCCCCCTCTGCAAGAAAAGCTTTTCCCGATCCGACTTCCCCGAAGGAAGGAATTCCTTTTCCCGTCGCAAGAAGAGCAAATCCCGATCTGGAATGAAAAACTCCGCCAAATCCTCGTTTTGCAAGACCGATGACACCGGCACCATCCTTGTCGCCGGAAGAAGAATCGCCTCGAACTCCGAATTTTTCTCCGTAACCGATAAGACCCGTATCACGAGCCACACCAATAATTCCGGCTCCTTTTTCACTTTCATTTTTTCCGTAAATGGGAGCATGGTTTTCCGGAGGGGGAGAGATATTTGTATAAGCGGCTTCGGTAGCACCTTTTACTTTTAGAAAACCTGTATGAGAACTGAAATCGTGATTCAGAGATGCATAATCGTGAGTATGAGGTTTAGGATCCCTTTTGTCGGATAATCTTGGATCGTCAGCAGAAACGACTTTCCCAGCTGCATTAGTTCCAAGCGTGGCAATCTCTACGATTCCCGGATACGACGTTGTAGCCCTGCGAAGTCGTTCATCGTTTCCTTGGACCACAAGTCCTTCTTTGGATTCACCGGACTGAGCTAACTGAACAATACCATAGGCTTCGGTTGTGGCGATTTTTAGGCGTTTATCATTTCCTTGAACAGCGGTCTCCGAAGAATCTTCTCCATTTCTTGCAAAACGAACGATTCCGGGAAATTCCGTATTCGCTTTTTTAATTCGAGGATCGTCGGCAGTTACAGCTCTTCCAGGTTCGGATCCGCCGGGTTCGGAAAGAATCACAAGTCCGTATTTTTTCGAAGTGGCAATTTTTAGTCGATCGTCGTTTCCTTGAACTACAACGCCTTCTTTTGTTTCTCCGTTTTCCGCAAGTTCTACAATTCCAAGACTTGCAATTGTAGCCGCCCGTAAACGGTCATCGTTCCCTTGAACCGCCCGTTCGGCTCTATTTTCACCGTTGGACGCCAAACGAACCAGTCCATGCGTAAGTTCCGTCGCATGTTTGAGGCGTTTATCATTGCCCTGAATAACAACACCTTCTTTGTCTTCCCCATCCCCGGCAAGTTCAACAATACCTTTGTATTCAGTGGAGGCGTCTCGCAGTCGTCGATCGTTGGATTGAATTGCGACTCCTTCTGAGTTTTCTCCATCCACAGCAAGACGCACCAATCCGGATCTCAAAACCGTTGCATAAGGAAGAGGGTCTGCGGTGGGCTTACTCGTTAAGTCGCTAAGATGCGGAGTTGCATATAATTCCAACTCCACGATCTTAGATTGATAGGATCCCTGGTTTTTTTTCTCTTTCTGGCGAGCGACAAGTTTCAAATAACGAATGTTTGCCGGCAAAAATCTCCATTGATACCAAACTCCGGGTTCGGATAAGAATTGATTTTCTTCCAACAATTGATTCCAAGACAAATCATCTTCGCTATAATAAATGGTGAAACTTTCTGGAAAAAAAGTTGGATCTAACTTCGGGGTCAAAAGTCGTAATTCATTCACGCGACTGATAGAACCCAAATCTACGAGAAAAAATTCTTCTCCAGGTTTTGAAACTTCCTTGGATGACCAGCCATAGTCGGGTCTTTGGTCGATCAAATTCTCTTTCACCCAAAAACGATCGTGTTCCGAACTGACTTGAATTTTAACGATTCCGGAAATTCCGACTTCTAATCGACCCAAAGAAATTTTATATTTTCCCGAGTTGTCTTTCTCCGACACTTGACCGACTAATTTTAGGAATTTTGCTTGGACCAAAGAAAAATTCCATTGTCCTGTTTTTTGATTCAAGCGCTTAAATCCGGTTTCTTGTAAGATCGGTTCCCAAACAATTCCATCCATAGAAATGTCGAATCGAAACGTGTCCGGAAAGAAATTAATTTCTTGAGGATTGGAATGAAGACGAATTTGATTCAGACTGGAAATGTTTTCAAATTGAAGGATCAGTACGGAAATTCCGGGTGAGTTTTTAGTTTCGAAATAATGAAGTAATTTACCTTCTTTTAAATCGTATGTTCCCGATGATTTGACTTCACGGATTTTGATCAAGTCGGGGTGGCTGATTCGAATTGATTCAGAATTCATTCAAGATTTGTCCTGGTTGCTTTTTTTAATTTTTGACAGAGGTGGTTCGATTTTCTTCGCTTTTCGCGGAAAATATAACCAATATCGGAGGACTAATTTCCTCTGTGAAGTACTTTGCTATGATCATTTGCAGGGACTCGGGAACTGGATCCAAGATACAAAGCGTTCTTCCATCCGGTTCCACTCTAATCTTTTCTAACGTCTCAGTGCTGGATCGGGTCAATCGATCTCTAGACCAAAGTAGAAAACCCTTCCAAGTGGCGTCCTTTTCATGAGGATTTTTCATGTTTTGATTAAATTCCGGCATAGTCGAATTATTGCTGTTTTTCATTAGATTTTTACAGATTCCCTGTACATATTTTAGGTTCGCTTCCATCCCTCGGGTTTTAGCGATGGAAAGTGCTTCCGACAGAATTGACGAGCCGTACTTTTCTTCTAAATCATTTAAATTCAAAAGGGCCTTCTTTGTTGGTTCTTGGTTTTGGTTATTGGTAATGGTTATATTGATATGGTTTGGGGTTCCTTCTCCAGACCTCAGGGATTGTCTTTCGGCCACCCCTGAGGTTCCAAAAAACTCACCCCCGGGGTGTCCGAAATTATACCCCTGAGGTGGAATTTTGGAACCGGAGTAGTTGAAGCAAAAATAATATCTTGAACTTGTATGCCCAGTCCCTGGTGTAACTTGGAGTAGACCGGCTTGAATAAGATCTCTTTTTCCCTGTATAATCGATTTTTTAGTTTTAAAACCGGTTAATTTAAGAAGCACTTCCGTACTTGGCCATACTGGTTTGAAGTGCTGGTCGCTAAATTTAAGCAGCACGAGATAAAGAGTTTTTGCGGCCGAAGATAAATTGGCCCAAACACCTGATTCGATGATATCTGTGAAGAATTTAATGTAGGGATAATGCTCGCCCATCTTTCTCTTTCGGGACTCTCCTTATGGGAAAGTACATTAATTTTAAGCAAAAATTCCGAAGAGAGTTGACATTATCCGACATAATGATACCTATGTCTCATCCAACAACATTCCTTCGGGAAAATCCGGCCCCTGGTTAGCCAGGGGAATTTTTTTGTCCGGATCCAAATAAAAATACGTTTCCGACCCAAATCATTTTGGATCTGAATTTCGTACTATATTTCCGTTTACTATATTATGTCACATTAAACGATTGTGGGCAGAGTTTGTCAATCCCATTGGTTCATTTCCTTTTATTTTTAGAAATTTCTTATGCTAAGTACTTGTATGTACTTTAATGTCGCTTAATAATATTGTTAAGCGACATTAGGGAGCTATGTGGAATCGAATTTTTTACGGATTTCTTTTTTGATAAGTTTAAAAATATCACCTAACAGTTCTTCGTTATCAGAACTAATCTGGATCAGGCCTTGTTTTTTTGTGATTTTATATTCCGTTGAATTTAAATTTGAAACTTTTGAGTTTGTTACATTTGTAATTTTAGGTGTGAATAAGTTTTCCTCTTCCCGGTTAAAAGATTTTGCATCTTTAACAGTTTTGAGCGCACCCGCTTGAAACAAACTTAAAAACTCGGAGAAGGTTCCTTTTCGAGAAGCCGCGACTGCTTGGATCAATAAATTTTTGCTTTCAATTCCTGCTTCTTTACAGGAATTGAGTTCATCTTTGCTTAGATTTGAAATTCCAAGAAGTTCTGTCATGTAACTTCTGCTTTTTCCAAAGAGTGTTCCTAATTCTTGATCCGTATATTTGAAGCTATTTTTTAAATGCGACATAGCTTCCACTTCTTCATAGGGGGATAGGTTTTCTCTTTGAAGGTTTTCTATAATTGCGAGTCGAAAGGTTTCTTTTTCATCCCGGTCTAAAATTTTACATTCTATTTCTGCCCAGCCTAATTGTTTAGCTGCGTGGTATCTTCTTTCTCCGGCTACAATTTTATAGTTCTCGTCTTCCGGATTTTGTTTTGTTACAATGATCGGTTGGAGTAGCCCGTCTTTGTCTAAACTTCTCGCGAGGTCTTCGATTCCTTTTTTTCGATCTTGTCTGGGTTGGTTTTCCGATGGAAGAATTTTATCGAGCCGAATTTTACGAATAGTCCCCTCCAACTTTTCGGCTTGGAAAACATCTGCAAGAGAGCCGAGTCGTTTACTTTTTGAGCTCATTTAAAAACTCCTCTATAAACCCTTCGTATTCCTGGGCTTGTTTACTCGTCTTGTTGTATTCAAATACCGATTTTTTGGCAAGATGAGATTCTCCTACTGCAACCCCATCGGAGATGCTTGTTTCGAAAATCCGGAAGTATTTTGTTAAAACAGGTACAATAGTTTTTGTCAAAAGTGTTTGAGGTTTAAGTTGAGTAACTAAAGCCCCTAAAATTTCAAGGTTCGGATTGATTCTTTTTTTGATGCTAGTGATTGTTTGTTGGAGTCCTACAATTCCATCCACGGAAAATTTTTCAGCTTGAAGGGGAATGATTACGTAATTTGATCCGACGAGCGCATTAATCGTAAAAATAGATAAGCTGGGCGGACAATCAATGATACAAAAGTCTATCCCACTCACACTTTGAAGAGAATCTCTCAGAATATAAGGCGCATCTACGGAATTTCCGGAAAGCGTTTCTACTTCTGCAAGATTCATTTTGGAAGGGGCCAAAAAAAGATCGGGTAATCTCGTCTCTATCATGATTTCTTGAATAGTCATTTTCGAGTTAAAAACTCCGTGCATCGATTTCTCAATACCTTCTGGATTTGTAAAAATGCCGGTTGAATTTGCTTGAGGATCTATATCGACGAGCAGAGTTTTTTTTCCTCTTCTCGCAAGCCCCATGGATAAATTAAGAGAGGTCGTAGTTTTACCTTCTCCACCTTTCTGGTTTGCTATGGATACAACTATCAT
>NZ_CP040840.1:3862500-3965053 GCF_006874765.1 Leptospira weilii | reverse complement strand
CACGTCCTCCAAAAATAAAAAACATAAAATTTTCTCCCGAAGAAATCCCTACGGATTCAAATTGAAAATATTTTCTCAATTCGATCGAATAAAACAATCTTCCGACTTCGGATCTAAAATCCTGGAAACCTTATGAATGAGAATACAGTGTTTTTTGATAATGCCTTGTACTCAAATGAAAATTCCAAAATTGAAATTCTCTCTCAAAAAAAGAGAATGTTTATGTTTTGAATAATTAATTATGTCCCAAATATGAAAACCGACTTATTCCGGTATTTCTGTTAACGTTTGTCGGTATGTTTTTATAGGAAAATATATTCAATTTTTAGAATATATTTTAAAGAGAAAGTCGAAAAAATAATCTTGAAAGCGCAATTGTGTCGATACCGACGATTCTTTTGTGGAGTTCTGCCTTAAACTGAAAGATTGCCTCGATCTTTGAAAGATTGTTTTCATAATTGGTTCTTGTATATTCATATACTAGAGTAAGGCTTACCAACTCTAAAAATTCCTTGTAAGAGAAATTTTCTTTCCACTCTGGATGTTCGTTTTTGTAAGAAGAAATCCATGACTCTAGTTTTAAAAGATCGAGTTTCGTTTCTAATTTGTCTTTAATTTTTTCCTGAACCAAATCAATTACTTCTTTCGGGCATTCGAAAGACGCAAGGCTTCCTCCTTGAAACGGAAGGGTGGAAAGTTGTAAGTTCGTATTGATTTTTTTCAAATCATTTTGATTTAGATATTGGAATGGAACACAAATTGCCCGACTTATGATTGTCTCTTTGAGCGTATCTATATTATTTACGATGAAAATGAATCTTGAAAACGAAGGGGCTTCTTCCAAAGATTTTAATAGGGCGGTTTCCGCTTCGTTTCCTATGAGGGATGCGTCCGGAAAAACGATGAAACGAAACTTTGAAAGATGAGGGCGATAATTCAATCGCGAACGAATCAACCAACGAATTGTAAATTCTTCGGGATTGTCTTCGCTTCCAATCGCTATGATTTTTCCGCGATCTTCCGGAAAACGTATGTAATCCGGATGAGAATTTCGCATGAAAGCTTTGCAAGAAGCGCAAACCCCGCATGAAGTTCCTTCAAAACACAATACGTTCTTTATGAAACGTTCCGAAGCGGATTCTTTTCCGGTTCCGTCGGGACCATGAAAGATGAGAAGCGGCGGGATGGTTTCCGGTTTCGAGATATATCTTTTTAAGAAAGTCAAAGCGACTTCTTGTCCTAAGATATCGTCGAGTTGAAATGCGGAGCGAAACATTCTTTTTTTAGTAAACCGGGGTTAACCAGTGTCTGTATTTTTCTTCTTTGTTGATTACGAGATTGAAGAAGAGGCTCTGAATTTTTTTTGTGATCGGGCCCATCTCCGAGTTGCCGACCTTTCTATGGTCGATCTCGGAAACCCATGCGATTTGAACTCCGGTTCCCGAAAAGAATACCTCGTCTGCGATATAAAGTTCGCTTCTGGAGATATCTCTTTCGATCACTTCGATTCCATTATCTTTTGCGATTTGAAGAACACTTCTTCTTGTGATTCCTTCGAGTAGAGAAGAATTGATTCCCGGTGTGACGATCTTTCCATCGCGAACTAAGAAGATATTTTCAGCGGAGCCTTCGCTTACAAAGCCTCTCGAGTCGAGAAAGATCGCTTCGTCAAATCCGTTTTGAACCGCTTCCGATTTTGCAAGCGCGGAGTTCACGTAGCCGCCCGAAACTTTGGACAAAGTCGGAATCACGGCGTCGTCGAATCTTCTCCAGCTGGAAACCATCGTCTTCAATCCGCGCTTGGTGTCCAAGTAGTCGTTCAACTGAAGAATATAAATCGCGAGTTCGGTTGGAACGTCGTGAAAGCGGGGTGAAAGTTGCAGCGCCGACGTATAAACGAAGGGACGAAGATAGATGTTCTCTTTATAACCGCACTGGCGAATCAAGTCGATGGTTATGTCTCGCAATTCTTCTTTTGTCTTGTCGAACTTCAACTGCATGATTCGAGTCGAATTTATCAGTCTTTGATAATGGTCTAGGATACGAAAGAGATAGATGTTATCGGTGTCTTTGTCATAATAACCGCGGAGCCCGCCGAAGACCGTGGTTCCGTACTGAAGCGCGTGAGTTTGAATGCTGATCTTCGCTTCTGATTCGGGAAGGATTTTTCCTTCGAAATAGGATAGTTTCTTGATGGATTCTGCCATAGAACAGGAACCTGATAAGTGATATAATTCCATGAATCAACGTATCGGGTCTCTTGTCGATTCATCTTACAATCAAAGACCAATACTTGCGAAACATCTCGTTCTTAAATCAGTAATTTATTTTCAGGAAGTTGAATCTCGATGATCGAATCCAAGAACCAATCTTTTTTCCCAAATCGTTTTGACTGTGTCGTTGTCGGCGCGGGTCACGCGGGTTCGGAAGCGGCTTACATCGCTTCGAAAGGAGGAGCGAAAACTCTTTTGATCACGATGAATTTGGATACGATCGGTCAGATGTCTTGCAACCCCGCGATCGGTGGTATCGCCAAGGGACATATGGTAAGAGAAGTCGACGCACTCGGCGGCATCATGGGCAAGATAATCGATAACACCGGGATTCAATTTAAGATGCTCAACACTTCCAAAGGTCCGAGCGTTTGGGCGCCGCGCGCTCAAGCGGAAAAGAAAGAATATCAACTCAAAGTAAAACATACTCTCGAAGCGGAAAAGAATCTTTCGATGCGCCAAGATACGGTCGAAGAACTTCTCATCGAGAACGATCAAGTGATCGGAGTAAAGACCGGCCGCGGTTTTGAAATTTATACGAACCATGTCATATTAACAACGGGAACATTTTTATCTTCTCTCGTTCATATCGGAACGTATCAAAACGAAAACGGAAGAATGTGCGAGCCGACGGTCAAAGGTCTTTCCAAATCTTTGGCGAAATACAATCTTAAGTTGGGAAGATTGAAGACGGGAACTCCGCCCCGCATTCATAAGAACTCGGTTGACTTGAGTGTGCTTGCGATTCAAGACGGCGATGCGAACCCTTCTCCCTTTTCTTTTTCAACGGATAAGATCACTCGAAAGCAGATCCCATGCTATATCACTTACACGAATGCGGAGACTCATAAACTCATTCATGAAAATCTAAATTTGTCTCCGATGTATTCGGGACAAATTCAAAGTACCGGACCTCGTTATTGTCCTTCGATCGAAGACAAAGTGGTTCGATTTGCGGATCGAGAACGACATCAAGTCTTTCTCGAACCCGAAGGTTATGAAACTACCGAGATCTATCTCAACGGAGTTTCCACAAGCCTTCCGGAAGAAGTTCAATGGAAGTTGGTTCGTTCTTTGAAAGGTCTGGAGAATGCGGAGATCGTTCGTCCCGGTTACGCGATCGAATATGACTACGTCGATCCGACCGAATTGAAGCCTACACTTGAAACAAAAAAAATCAAAGGTCTTTATCACGCGGGACAAATCAACGGAACAACCGGTTATGAAGAAGCGGCGGCACAAGGTTTGGTCGCGGCTTATAGCGTTCTACATTCTCTGAAGAATTTAAATCCGTTGTTGTTTAAGAGAAGCGAATCTTATATCGGCGTATTGATCGACGATTTGGTTCACAAAGGCGTCGAAGATCCGTATAGAATGTTTACTTCCCGTGCGGAACATAGGCTTCTGCTCAGACAAGACAACGCCGATCATCGATTGATGAAGTACGGATACGAGCTCGGTCTTGTGGATCAGGAAAGTTATGATCGAATGAAGGATCGTTACGAAAGAGTGAATGGCGTTCGCGAGAAGATTTATCAGATCCCGCTCAAACCTTCGGATGAATTTCAAAGTCTTTTGGATCAAAAGGGGATCGCAAACTACAAGTTCGGAATGAAGTTGGATTCTTTTTTGAAGCGTCCCGAAATTAAGATTGAAGATGTCGCGTTTATGATTCCCGAAATAGGTTCTTGGTCCAAGTCCGAGAAAAATATTCTCGAGATGGAAATCAAATACGAAGGTTATATCAAACGAGAACTCGAAACGATTCAATGGAAGAATAAATATTTGGATCTTGCGATTCCGGAAGATATAAATTACGAATCGATCGCCGGACTTAAGAAAGAGGCGGTTCAGAAATTGAAAACTCATAAGCCGATGACTTTGGAAAAGGCCGGACAGATTTCCGGTGTGGATCCGAGCGATGTCGACTTGCTGTTGTATCACATCAAAGGAAAAAGAAAACAAGAAACGGAAGCATCTTGATCTTAGCATTGTCGGTTGTATTGCGATACGACTTGTAGGAACTCCTACTCGAGTTCGAGATTTTTCATACAAGTCGCGGGAGCGCGGCGGTCGGAGTTCCGACAAAGGAATCTGATTTCTCGTTCGCGTTTCACATGAAACGTTTTTCAAAAAGCCCGGAATTGTCCCGGGCTTTTTCTTTTTTCAAGTTTCTAACATCGGAATTCAAATATAAATTTTGGATTTTTGAAGAATCTTTTTTGATATCGCCACGTGCGATTCGGATATTTCAATTGGTGCGGCGTCGGTCGATGCACATTCGGATGTTTTGGTTTTGCCAAAAGATGAAGTGATTCGACTTTGAAAGTGCTACTGATTTCTACATAAAAGAATACCGCCAATTTTAGCACAAATCCACGTTGCGACAGAATCTTGGGAACTCTATTATATAGAGATAAGTAATGGCGTCTTTTGAATCTTGGATCGTTATTAAAGATTTATTTGTTTTCTTAGGTTGTCATTTGCCTGCTCTACTTCGACGCTTGCTCGATCTTTAACGGTGGAAGTTTTTTTTCGGTTCTATACTTTTTGGTTTTGAATTCTTTTTTGAAACGACCGGAGATTAAGATCGAAGATGTCGCGTTTATGATTCCCAAAGTAGGTTCTTGGTCCGAGTTCGAGGAGAATATTCCCTGAGATAGAACTCGAACACGAAAGCAAATGACGGCTTTGAAGTTTTGAATCGCACTGATGCGAAGGATGCTGGATATCATTCCGAGTTTTATCATGAAAAGAAAATATTCTGAATTCTGTTCGCGTTACTACCCACCGTCTGATCTTCTCTTATGAGACGAGAACATCCGAAGTTGCAAATCGATGGAATCCCGTTTGGATGGTTATTATTTAAAAGACATTCCTTGTTGGGAAATTTCCGAAAAGGTTTCGTGATGATGTTCACGGGTTGAGAAAGGAGATTTCCCCAAAAAGTTGCCAGTGGGGTTTTCACTTCTGGGAATTCTTGGGGGTTCTCTCCGATGCGAGACAGATTATTGAAGCGTATCGTTGAGATTCTTAAACCAAGAAGAAATGTAGAAGAACAAATGCGATGATTTAAGAACTTGTTCCAAAACCCCAAAGAATTTACACGCTCATTCTTTAGAAATTTTTAATAAAACGCAGTAGTTCCCGCAAGATTAGGTTGCATTTCGACAATTCGCAAACTTTCAAGAAATTCTAATCTCGTTCAATTTTGTATGAGTTCCCACATTTTGAGGTTTTGGAACAAGTTCTAAGTCCTTCGTGGATCACAGCTTGAAAAACATTCTCGATCATCAATAGAAGTTATAATCAGGTTCCGACCTTTCCTTTTAGTCTTTCTGATAAAGTAAAGAACTCACTGAGTTGCTCGCTAAACTCAGTGAAACGGCTTTCTAAGGGCGCCGTTTCAGATCGCAATAGATTTTAGGACGCGCCATAAGTTCACCTGAACGCTTTGATCCGAGTGAAAGGCGCTACAGCGAGTACGGGATTATTTTTTAGCGGGAAGCACTAACACCTCATATCCAATCAACACTTGATCGCACAAAGTTGGATTGTACGGATCAATTCGATGCTTCATTGATAACGGATCGGAAATCCACCGACAAAAATAAGAATACTGTCGGAACTCCGACTCAAATACAACTACCTCGGATTCCAAGGCGGTTTCGGCTTTTAAGAAGAGATTATTTGTAAATCAACTCGTGAGTCTTTTGAAGCTCCCATTTGTTGTTTTGTTTCACATGAAACGTAAAACTCTGAAGTTGACTATTTGAACCATAGCTCAGTTGATTTTTTCTTTCTTGTTCGCCTTGGACGTTGATTCGAGTAAGCAACTTCCCCTTTTCATCGTATTCGAACTTGGTCGAAGCGATTTGTTTCTTTTCTTCGTTATAGATGTTTTGGATCAATGCCTTCGGATTCTTTTCATCCTGAGTTAAAATAAATACTTCTATCTCTTTTGAATTTGACCAGTTGGTTTGTCCCGATTTCACGAAATCTTTATCCCAAGAGTTGATATTTGATTTTAGAATAAGTTTGTTTTCTTTATCAAAAACTTCCACGAGATTGATTTGCCCTTTGGGATTATATCGAAAGGTTTTTGTTTCAAGTAAGGTGTTATCTTTATCGAAGAGTTCTTCTCTAACTACTTTTCCATCTTTATATTGAAAGACGGTAGAACCGTCCGCTTTCCCTTCCGCGTCCGAATAACTTTCTTTGATTAGCTTTCCGGAGGAATCATATTCATACAGTGCTGAATAAATAATTTTACCGTTTGTGTCCTTAACAATTTCTTTAACAGGTCCATTTGAATTGTTTCCAAAAATATATTTATCGATATGAGACCATTTCCCCGGGGTAACCCCTAAGACAAAACCCGGAAAAATTAAAAAAATAAGTAAAACACGAATCATAGGATAACCTCTACGTTACAATCATCGGAAAACGGTTCAAAAGGTTAACTCTGTAAATCAAAAGCGCAGCTAAAAAACAAACAAATTTCCTTGTCTAAATCCTTGAAAGGAAAATGGGGTTCAATACTTTCTTACGCACCGAGGAGAATTACAAATGAATTTGAAGAAGAGCGTGTTTGTTTTTTTGATAGCTTTGGTTTTATTTTTACTCTATACGATTTTCGTTACAGAAAAAGGAATCCAATCTTTAACACCCGTCGCAAAGTTTGAAGAGCGTGATTATGAAAAACTTGCGGAAGAAGCTTCGAAAGATTTGCAGGCTTATCTAAGAATAAAAACGGTTCGAGGAAATGAAAAACAAGCGGTTTTATTTTTAAAAAGTCTTTTTGATAAACGTGGAATCAAAACAACGATTTTCAATGTTCCCGAAAAACCGGAAAGGGCGAGTATCATGGCCGAGATCAAAGGGAGCGATCCGGAAGGTGGGCTGATTTTTACAAATCATATCGATGTAGTGGAAGCCGATCCGAACGAATGGGATGAAGCTCCGTTCTCGGGAGTAAGAAAAGGAGATCGAATCTACGGAAGAGGCGCAGTGGATATGAAGGGCCTAGGCATCATGGAGCTTTATGCGTTCTTTTTGATTCATGATTCCGGAATAAAACTTAAAAAAAACCTAATGTATCTTGCGGTGTCTGATGAAGAAAGTCGTTCCGAGTTCGGAATGAAATTTTTGATCGCAAAACACAAAGAGATCTTCAACGGATATGAGTTTGTGCACAACGAAGGCGGTGTCGGAACAAAAGACATAATCGTAAAAGGAAGTAAGATCTTCAATATTCAACACGCGGAAAAAGGTATTATCTGGTTGGATTTGGAATCGGAAGATATTTCTGGTCATGGAAGCACCCCGCCGGTTCAATATGCGGCGCTCAATTTCATCGATTTTCTAACGGATTTAAAAAAGATGAACGAGGTCGTAATCATCAAAGACGAGACCGCTTCTTTCTTTTATCAAATGGGAGAAGTAAGTCCTTTTCCAAACTCATTCGTTTTAAAGAGATCTCGTAATCCTTTATTAGGTCTGATTTTAAACGGAGTCATTCGCTCCAATAAACACTTACGGGCGATGACCAGCAACTCGATGAGTATCACTGGAATCGATACCCATCCGGCGGGAATCAATGTGATAACATCCAAAACAAATGGAACCGTCGATATCAGAATTCTACCGGGTTTCGATGAAAAGGAGATCCTTGAAAAAGTGAAGACGCTCGCAAAGAAATATAATGTCAAAGTTACTGTGAGACATTTGGAACCGGGAACGATTTCGCCGGTTGATTCGAAGTATTTTAAAATTTTATCGGGAGTCGTTCAACAGGTCGTCCCCAATGCGGTCGTAACTCCTTTTTTATCTCCGGGCACAACGGATTCTTCTTATTTAAGAATGGCAGGCTTTAAATGTTACGGTTTGATTCCCGCTCTTTTGACTTCGGAAGAGATTGATGGAATTCATGGTAAGAATGAAAGTGTTACAATCGAACATTTGAAAATGGGAATTGAAATCTTGCATAAATCTATATTAGAGTTTAATAATACGAATTTGTAGGGACTTACTTCTTTTTTCGAATTACGGAATCTTATCTATCCGCATCGAAAGGAGTGTTTCAGAAAAAGGAAATCAGACACTCATGAAATATCAACCCCTCGGCAAAAGTTCAACTCGGCTTTTTATTTGCAAAAGAAGGAAAGCTGAATCAGGCTGGGGGAATAGCGACTAACGTGGCTTGAAACGGAATTCGCCGAACAATGTATCGATCATGCCAAACAAAATCTTGAAAACTTTCATCTATGGATGAACTGGTCAGGGACATTTGTACAATCTTATAGATTGTGTTTTGGATGAACTCAAACGTTGGGACGAAGCTCCGGTTTGGTTTGAGAAAGCCTACAAGCTCATTCTTCCGACCCGATTATCTTTCGAATCTCGTCGAGGCGTACTACAAACGAGGCGCGAAAGAAGAGGTGATCAAAGTCGCGAACTGGCGAAGCAGAGTGGATCTACAACGGCGATTCTGGATGAAATTTTGGAGGGATGATCAGATTAAAATGGTAAAGAAACAATCCGAAATTACGAAATTGGTCACAAATATAGTTCGAAAAGAAGGATCAAAATATTCATGGAAATATGCTTATGGCTTTCTGTTCCGAAAAATTGGGGATTTGTATTTTGATATTAGTATTCTTGGAGTTAAAGGAGGTTTCTTAATTCGTGACAATGACGACCCACTTTTCAAAAAAGGGTTTGGAAAACTATGCCTTGACCTGAATTATAAATGGTATGAGTTCGATAATTTATTTTGGGAGATTATCGGAAGTTCTAAATACATAAAGAAGCCTATGAGTTATCATTCTAGTTGCGGTCATCAAATGCGAGCTATGGAACTTGTTGGCTATGAAATTCCTATCGACGTTTGGGAGGAAAAAAAAATTGAAACCTTCGTCTCAAATTTTTTGGAAGAGGCGGATACAAAAGTACTGGAAGAATCCTCAAAAGTCACATCTATCGAAAAGTACTTGCCAAGAATGGAGAAACTATATGCAAATTTTTTAATTAAATATCCGAGGGCGCTAGTAGAAATCCAGGCGGAAAGATTTTTTTGTGCACTCTTGACTCAAGATTATGAATGGGCGCGTCAGATTCTCGTTGAAGTAAACACTGATAATCCCGTAGGACGTTCCGATGGGCGAGATTTCTGGAGGCGTGCTAAGGTGTTCAAGCGCAAAATTGAGCGCGCGAATGTGAAACTTCGTAAAGATCTTAATTCTTAACAAATTTAAACCAAATATAGCTCACACGCACATTTGGCGAATTTTTCGTCGAGTGTGAGTTTGATATTCAAAAAATATAAATCAGAGCCGATTATTCACAAACTTGATTCGAATACATTCGGAGTTCATTAAAGAATCTCTTTCGCCAATTCATTAGTAACGATGAATAATTTTTCAGTATCATGATTGGGTTTTTTAGAAAAACGAGAAAAGACATCGCTTTTTTTCCAGAATTAATCCGATCTTTACGATCGTTTTCTAATTCTTTTTGTTTCTCCTTCCAAAAAGAAATCGGTTTATCATCGTATAAATAAATATTTTCCTTCCCATGTTCATCTAAATCTTTAAGGATAAGTTTGACTGCGAATAACATCGCTTCAATAATCGCAAGTTCGTCTGTTGCAGAGTCTCGTAATTCTTCCCCAAGCGTGAATGTCCGGTAAGGTGAACTATTTTTAAGGTATTTATATAATTCATGTAAATTAGGTTCCGTTGGTAAACGATCACAGATAGATCTAAAATCAAAATCTTGCTAATAAGCGCTAAAATGCTCATCCTCCAAAGACAGATTTCCATAATCCTGATATTTTTCACTCCAAGTGATCGCTTTTTCAAGACAATCAAGCATTTCTGTTTTATCTCCTGCAAGAGCGTGAACACAGGCTAAATTGTAAAAAGCATTCGAGTATTTTCTATCGATCGCAAGGGCTTTGCGTAAGTTTAAGAATGCGTTGTTTAAATCTTTTTGGAAAAGATAAGAGTATCCCATTAAAAAATAGGCTCTAGAAAAAAGAGATTAGTCTGTAACGTTTTTTGGGCTTGGTTCAAACCTCTAACAAAACGTTTTTCATACATTGCTTTTGCCGCTTCTTCACAAGGTTTTAGAGAATGATCGCTAGGGTGGATTAAAACTTGTTCTACCAATATAATTTTAGGTTCGGGTCGAAACTCGGGAGCGAGAATTCGAATTTTTTGAAGTACCTCAAGCGTGCGGTCATCGTTGCCTTTATTATAAAATTGATACATTCTTTCAATCAGATGTTCCAGATCGTTTTGCATTTCGTTATCATTTTATCTTTTTCTTAAATGAGTTTGGGCGTTTTTTTGGGGTTTGAAACTTGAAGTGAATACGGGAAAATTAATTTTACTGATCCCTATAAAATAGAGTACCGTTAGTTTGAGCACAAATCCCACGTTTAGATGCAGAATTTTAGACACTTTATTATGTAGAGATGAGTAACGGGCAATAGAATTTTTGAAAAATTTTTATTTTCTGAAAGTAAAATGAAACTAAAGTATATTCGCTCTCAAGGATCGCTCGACAAGTTTTGAGACGCGCTATAAGGCGATTTAAGAATTTATTTTTCAATAACTCTAATATTTATTAATTTAAAAAAATTCAAAATCAAAAACATTCTTACGAAAAAATTCATAACTCATTGAATCATGTCTTATTTGAAAATGAACAGAAAGAATCTGTGAAGACAAAGCAGATTAAAATTCTATCTTTGGATTATGCAAGATCCAAAACAGTTCTCCATCGAATCGATTCGGGAAAGATTGAAAGAAAGATTTCCGAAAGAAGCGGATGAAATCATTTCTCTCTTCAATTGGGAATTGATCTGTAAATTCAGTTTATACTTAAAAGAAAAAAACGAAGTTGGCGGGTTCTTTTCCAAAAGGGATTCGGAAGAAATTTTAGATCGTCATGTTTTGGAATCTATCTATCACGTTTATCGAATTACGAAAAAAATCGGGTCTTGGGAGGGAATGCAGCTTGGAGACGCGGGAACCGGTCCGGGAATTCCGGGATTTTTCTTTCGTTGTCTTAAGGAGCATCCGATTGTCGTTTTAATCGATTCGCAAAAAAGAAAGCTTTCTCATACGGAGAGTTTTGTTCGTTCAAATCGAATTACTGATGTAAAGTTTCAATTTATTCGCGCAGAAGAATCTAAATTGTTTTTAAATTATGTCGTATCAAGAGGTTTTATTCCATATCCCTACAGTGTGGAAGCAATTTCTGATCTTATAAAAACCGGAGGAACTTATGTCCCATTTTTAGGAAAACATGATATTGATACAAAATTAGAACAGAAAGTTCTTTCTTATTCTGGTTTTCATTTGGAATTTTCCGAAGATTTGTCTTCTCTTGAATTTTTAGGCATGCGACATATTAAATTCTTGAAAAAGATTTCTAGTCCAAGGCATGGTTATCCAAGAGCTTGGAAGGATATCAGCAAGGAGATTAAGAGCGGCAATGGGAAAGATCGTATCGATTAGTAATCAAAAAGGTGGCGTCGGAAAAACGACAACTTCTATCAATCTTGCGGCCAATCTTGCTTCAATCGGAAAGAAGGTTTTGATCGTTGATATGGATCCTCAGGGAAATTCCGGGTCTGGTCTTGGGATTGAAATCAATACTCTTGGAAAAACTTCTTATGAATTACTTTTAGGAGAATTGTCCGCGAACGAATGTATTCAAAGGACAAATGTTTCCAATCTTGATATTATTCCTTCTAATATCAATTTGAGCGGTGCAGAGGCGGATCTTCTCGCAGAAGATCAAAGAGAGTACAGATTAAAAAACGCGGTTTCCGAACTTCGTACTGAATACGATTATATTTTAATCGATTGCCCCCCTTCGTTGGGAATATTAACGATCAATGCGCTTTGTGCTGCCGATAGCGTGATGATTACTCTTCAAACCGAATATTTCGCTTTGGAGGGTTTGACTCAGTTAATGAAAATTATTTCTCTCGTTCAAAATCAATTAAATCCCTCTTTAGAATTGGAAGGAGTTCTTTTGACTATGTTTGATAAGAGAACTAACCTTGCGAATCAAGTTGCAGAAGATGTTAAGTCTTATTTTAAAGATAAGGTTTATACTACGATCATTCCAAGAAATGTTAAGCTGTCCGAAGCCCCTTCCTTCGGACAAACGATTATGAGTTACGATCCGGAAGGAGTAGGAGCTCAAAGTTATAGAAGTCTTGCTTTGGAAGTTGCAGGGAAGAATTAAAAATGGCAACCAAACCCAAAGCCCTCGGACGAGGCCTTGGAAATTTAATTCCGGTTAACGAAAATAAAACCCCGATTAACTCTTCTGCGGAAGGGGCGCTTCGAGAAATACGAATCGGTGAAATTCGTCCGAATCCAAGTCAGCCTAGAAAAACTTTTTCGGAGGAATCCTTGAAGGAACTTTCGGAAACGATCAAAGCTCACGGTGTGATCCAACCGATCGTAGTAAAACAGTTAGATGTCGGCTACGAAATTATTTCGGGTGAACGTCGTTACAGAGCCTGTAAACTTGCAGGTTTTGTTAAAATTCCGGCTATCGTTAAGAACGTTTCCGAAAACCAATCTATGGAAATGGCGATTATTGAGAACATTCAAAGAGAGGATCTGAATCCAATCGAAGAAGCAATTGCCTACAAAACTCTTTCTGAAAAACTAAATTTAAAAATTACCGATATCTCGACGCGGGTCGGGAAAAATCGATCTACAATTTCCAATTTAATTCGTCTTTTACAGCTTCCGGATTCGGTTCAAGATTTAATCAAGAATGGAAGAATTTCCGAAGGCCACGCAAGACCTCTTTTATCTTTGGCAGATCGAAAAAAGATAGAACAACTTGCCTATCAAATCGCCGAAAAAGGACTGACAGCGAGACAAGTGGAGGATTTGGTTTCCAATCTTACGGAAGAACGCGCTTCAACGCCCGAAAAGAAAAAGTCCCGCAAGGACATAAACATCGTTGAGTTGGAAAATAAGTTTCGGAAAAAATATTCTATGAAAATCGAAATTAGCCACAACCAAAGCTCCGGTAAAGGAAAAATGACGATCGCTTATCCGAACTTGGAAGCGATGGAAAAGATTTTGAACGCGTTGGGTTTGTAAGAAAAAATAAAGCAAAATAATTAAGTTCTCTTTGTTTAGGAAATATGCTTCCTTCTTCAATGTTTGATGGTTTTTTTATTGGTATTGATTTTATTTTAACCCTCTTTACTGTAATTTTCACTTTATTGATCAAATCTTTACTCACAGAAGGGGAAATCAAAAAGATTTTAATTTCTTATTTTTATAATTCAGAGGTTCTACTCATATTAATTTTGATACCTTTGTCATTGTATGTTTTATTAACGATACATCATTTTGAACAAGACTTAAGATTGTCTTGGCTATTGGTTACCGGACCGGTTCTCGGTTTTATTTTGAGTTTATTGCATATTTTATACATTGAATTAACTCAACGTTTGAAAAAAGTCAGATTGCTTTATTTTTTTGTCATTGCTTGTGTTTGCGCAATTCTAATCGGCTTTTCTTCTCTTATTCTTCCTCGCTAGAATAATATTTTATCTTTGTCGTACACTCTTATGTGACTACTTCAATTGAAACATCCTTTTTTTTAGAAAAATGAATCATAAATTTCTTAGGCCGAACCCACGTTAAAATATAATTCTCATCAATCAACAAATTGGAAATACGATTTGGGTTTGTAAGAATGAAAGATTCTGAATTGATGAAACAAAAATCATCTTATAGAAAGGGCGGATAAAGTTTTGCTAGATTATTTATTTCCTATTTTAAGTTTTATTAATTTGTTCAGAGATTGGGAACCAACTATTAGCTTTATACTTGCTTCTTTGATCGTGATTATCGTCTTACCTTTATATTTGAAATCGCCTTTGTTAAAAGAAAAGAAGATGGATTCCTTTTTTTATCATTGGCTTGATCTACTGATATTAATTTTAATTCCTTTGTTGTTGTATATTAAACTGACGAAAGAATATGACAACTATGATGAAGGTGGATCCATAATACTTGGTTTTGTTTTGAGTTTGATATTTATTTTCTACATAGAATTGACTTTGCGTTTTAAAAAGGTTCGGTTGTTTTATTTTTTTATCCTTGCTTGTAGTTGCGCAACGTTGATCAGCTTTATTAGTTATTTTAGTTTTATTATTAGTTTTATTAAAAATTCGGAGCCGATTTTGAGCTTTATGCTCACTTCTTTGATAGTGATTATTGTCTTACCTTTATATTTGAAATCGCCGCGAAAAAAAAGGGAAACTGAAAAACACTTCAGCTTTTTATATCATTGGTTTGATCTATTGATGTTAATTTTGATTCCTTTGCTATTGTACATTAAATTATTAGCGGAGAAATATAACAAAGATGATGAAGGTGGATCCATAATACTCGGTTTTGTTTTGAGTTTAATATTTATTTTCTACATAGAATTGACTTCGCGTTTTAAAAAGGTTCGGTTGTTTTATTTTTTTATCCTTGCTTGTAGTTGCGCCGCGTTGATCAGCTTTATTAGTTATTTTAGTTTTATTATTAGTTTTATTAAAAATTCGGAGCCGATTTTGAGCTTTATGCTCACTTCTTTGATAGTGATTATTGTCTTACCTTTATATTTGAAATCGCCGCGAAAAAAAAGGGAAACTGAAAAACACTTCAGCTTTTTATATCATTGGTTTGATCTATTGATGTTAATTTTGATTCCTTTGCTATTGTACATTAAATTATTAGCGGAGAAATATAACAAAGATGATGAAGGTGGATCCATAATACTCGGTTTTGTTTTGAGTTTAATATTTATTTTCTACATAGAATTGACTTCGCGTTTTAAAAAGGTTCGGTTGTTTTATTTTTTTATCCTTGCTTGTAGTTGCGCCGCGTTGATCAGTTTTTTTTATATACCATTCAAATTGATTTTATTTTATAGAATTGATTACTCGTTTTAAAAAGGTCCGGCTGATCTATTTTTTATCCTCGCTTGCGCTTGCGCGATTTTAATTAGTTTTTCTTTTCTGCTAGATTGAATATTCGATCTCTTTCTTACTCTTGAGTTTGAAACAAATCCTTTTTTATTTAACGTGAATTCGATAGAACAAATGTGAATTGATTGAATTAACGTTAAATAACGTGAGTTCGGCGTAACAAAATGCGAAAGTGGTTATTATGTTGCGATCCGTAGAGAAGCCCCACAAATTAAGAAGGCTTTTGGGATAATAGGGATTAAAAACTGATATTTTTCAAGTGTTCCGACAAGAATGAGGCTTTTTACTTGCAAAAAGTATGATTTTCTGATAGAGAAAAATCTCCCGAGTTTCCCGCCTATTTCGCGACCTGTAGATTAGTATGATTCTTGGACGTAAGATAGTTCGAAGTGTGATATTCTTGATTCGACGGAGTCAAGAAGGCCGGTGGAGTAACTCGGCATCTCGCTCTCTAACTCAGCGGATGCCTCTCCGAACTCAGATCTCACTCCCTATGGGTCGTTCGATAGATCGGCATCCAGATCGTTCGATTGGATCTCAATCTTTTAGAATTGCAAAATCAATACTCAACAAAGGGATTCAAGTAATTGTCCTAAATCCCGGAGACTTGGCAACGATCTATCAGTCGTTAAAGAAAACGGACAAAGAAGGTTTACTTAAAATAGCCAGGCTCATTCAACGATATCCAAAAGAAGAGTTCCAATTCCCACAACGTGCCCCATAAGAAGCGTTGTGTTGAGTTTCTCTCGACGAAGAGGAAGACAATCGAAGACTTTGCACGGAACATGAAAACTGGACAAGACAATTAACGCAAGTAAAGAATCGACTTCATAGTTTATTCACTCAAGCAGGTTTGATTGAAATCACCAAAAAGCATTTGCGAACAAAAGCATCCAGAGAAGCTTCCGTAACTCTACTTCCTGATCGATACAAAAGAGAAGCGGAACGAATCTTAAAAGTTTTAGATTTAGTCGAACTAAATCTAAAACTCATAGAAGAAGAAATTAAAGAGACTCTGAAAAAAAATCAGAGTTACGTTCAAACGATCATGTCCATGCCTGGGATCGGTATAATTACTTCTTTGGCGATCATGAGCTACATGGGAGATTGTAAAAGATTTTCATCCGCAAAACAAGCAGCCGACTATTCAGGCTTGGTTCCGAGAGTTGACATTTCGGGAGATACGGTTCGATACGGAAGAATTGTATCTCGTGGTTGTCATGCAATTCGAAGGGTGATTGTTCAGGCGGCTTGGAGTTTGGTCCGTTGTCAGCATGGCGAAAAGATAAAAGAATTCTATCAAAGGTTATATGTTAAAAAAGGAGCTAAGAAATCGATCATAGCGACTTCACGCAAATGATCGAAGTTCTTTATACAATGATTCGAACGGGAAATCTTTTTGATTCTATGCCCGAAGAAGTATTGAATCGAAAATTAGCTCAATATGGTCTTATGTAAAAAAATAACGGAAGGGCTTGACACAAGAAACATAGGAGAGAGCGAAATAGAGTTTATTCTCCCCCACCCAAAAATAAGAGAAACTCAGGTGACCTAGCCCCCGAATTTAGAACCAATTAGAATGTTTGAAATCCTCTGAAAAGCATATAATTTTGGAGGAAAATATGAAGAAACGTTTCAGTGAAGATCAAATTCACAAGATATTGAAGGAATCGGAATCAGGGGCATCGACCTCTGATGTTTGTCGTAAGTATGGAATCAGCGGAAATACTTTTTACCGTTGGCGTTCGAAATACGGAGGTTTAGAACTGAGCGATCTGAAGCGAATGAAGACTTTAGAGGAAGAGAACAGTAAGCTAAAGAAACTATATGCAGAATTAGCTTTAGAAAATGAAGCGATCAAGATGTTACTCGAAAAAAAGTGGTGAGCCGCGAGCAGAAACGAGAGGCAGTTATGTTGATCAAAACGAAACTTGGAGAACGAAAATCCTGTCGTCTCTTGCAAATTTCCAGAACCGTCTTTCGGTATCGTTGCGGACTTCAAGACAAAAACAAGGAATTAAAGGATCGAATTCGTTCTTTAGCGTATAAACATAGAAGAGCGGGATATAGGCAGATCCATTCTTTCATTCGTCAAGGAGAGCATGTAAATCATAAACGAATCTATCGCCTGTATTCCGAATTGGGCTTAAAATACCGAATCAAGCGAAAACGAAAGAGGCTGTCATTGCCTACTGTTCCAAAGATTGTTCCTAAGAAATCGGAGGAAAGATGGTCAATGGATTTCATGTCGGATTCGCTCTATTCGGGAAGAAGATTCAGAATTTTGAATATTATCGATGACTTCGGTCGATTCGCAGTCGTAACGAAGGCGGAATTCTCAATTACTTCAGAAAGATTAGTAAGGATTTTGAATGAAGTATCCGAAGTCCGTAGTCTACCAAAACAAATTGTTGTGGATAATGGTCCCGAATTCACATCAAAAACATTTTTACGATGGGCTTTCGAAAAAAGAGTCGATATTCATTTTATCACACCGGGCAAGCCTACTGAAAATGCCTTCATCGAGAGCTTTAACGGAAAAATGCGAAACGAATGTTTAAATGAAAATTGGTTTAAAGATATCGAAGAAGCCCGGCGCCTCATCGAAGAGTGGAGAATCTTCTACAATTCAGAAAGGCCACATAGCTCACTCGGGGGATTAACTCCGGAGGAATATTTAAGACGCTCTGCTTAAGAGGATTTTCACACATTACGCTGGTACTAAAAATGGGGGCATGTCACAGGCACAACACTTCCTATGGGTCGGTGTTTAGGGCGCGTTGTGGGAACTAAGTTTCACGGGGATTTTGTCGTAATTCCGACAAATTTATCTTCGGATCCAAGTATTTGTGGGGTTGGTTATGTTAGAGAGTAACACTTTAATTTCTTATTCGCCAAAACTTTCAACCGCCGAACTCACGTTAAATAAAATTACAGAAAAGATTATTATTTGTACTCTTATTTTTTTTATGGTATTTTTATTGCCGCTGCCACTTAATGTTATGCGAAGAGTAATATGCTGATGCTGGAAGTCGATAGTTTTGTTTTTTCAGTTGGATTTACAGGCGCAATCTATTCTATCTTCATCAAGTGATCAAGAATTCTTAGTTTAAAAATTCCAACCGGAAAGAAAAGCGTCATTTACAAAAGCGGTTAGGAATGCAATTGCCAAAATTGCCCACCAACGCGGAGTAATGAAGCGATAACCGTTTAATTGTGAAATATCCTCCCCGCGTGCAATTCTTTCGGATTTAGGATCGGTGAATAAAATCATTCCAATTCCAAGAATACAAAACATTGGGAAAAGGATACTTGCTTTTCGATAAAAATAACCTTCATAAATGGCCGTATACCAAGTCCAAACTGTAAAAGATAAACCTATAATGAAAAATACAAATCCACCGATTTTTTGTTGTCGTCTTGTCGCCATTTCACACCACTATTTTTATAAGTTCATTTCTATCGACGATAAATACAAGTTTGAAAAAATAACGGCGATATATCTGTAGAAAGAATGATATAAGAGTTTATTTTCCGGGGTTGCAAAGAATACTGTGACGAAGACCGGAGTGAAAAGTGATGGTTTGGTTGAATTAGAAATAAACCTAAGCAGAAATTGGAAATTTAGTCACGTTTTTAGGTTTATCTTGTAAAGCATTCCACAAATCTAATTTAATCTGCATGTTAAGCCAACTTTCCGGAGAAGTGTTCGTTGCTAATGCAATTCTAATCGCAGTTTCAGGTGTAATTGAACTTTTAGCATTAACTATTTTCGAAAGTGTTTTATGTGATATTCCTAGATCCTTAGCCGCTTCAGTAAGAGTCAGGCCTAATGGTTTGATTACATCTTCTAATAAGACTTTCCCGGGATGAGTTGGTTTTCTTTTATTCATAATTATTCCTTTTAATGATAATCTTCATAATCGACTATGATTGCGTTTTCACCCTAAAATTCAAATGTAACACGCCAATTTCCATTCATCCAAACCAACTTCTATTTTTTTCCTTACCTTTGAGTTGATGTAATTTAAATGAAGATAAATTCATATCTTTTGGGTTTACTGAAGCATCTAACTTATCTAAAATTCTATCTAATTTACTTGCGTGATCAGGTTGGATTCCTTTCTTACTACCAGTTTCAAAATACTGTTCTAAACCTTTGTGTTTAAACGAAATTATCAACAGCTTCATTGTAACCTAATAGGTTACAATGACAAACGGTTTATTTAACGTGTATTGAATATAACGAATACGAAAGCGATTGAAGCGACGTCAATAAGGTAGACATGATATTTTTACTGCCTCTACTACTTAACATTATTTAATACCTTTCCATATTTAAAAATTTATAAACGTTTCTAACAAAGTACAATTTTTAGTTACTCGTTTTAATATTATAGAATTCGCACGAAGCAAAAGAGCGAATAAAATGAATCATTTGCTGAGAGTATCGGACGAGTATGGTGGCGAAACGAAAGATCTACTTATTTCTATGCGAAGTCTCTGGCAGAATACTTCTCCAATATTCGCCCATTCTTCCTCGACCCAACATCGATGCTTTTGAAATATTGTCGAGCCGGAAGTTGGATGTTGCGTGGAGAAATGAAAGTAGATTTGGTGTGGAAAAGGATGTGAAACAGTAGTCTGCAATAAGGTAATAGTAAGGTAGCATTGTTTGTAGTTCGAGATCGAGTTCGGATAATTCTGCCAATGAATCTAGTTTTGATAATACATAAGTTTGAGTTTGTAGAGAGAGACCCGTAGAGGTGTCGAACGGGGGGCCCGAAGAAGAAACCCGTGAGAAATGGAGGTTCGACTGCCGCGTACCATTGAAAGAATAAAGATCTTTTCAAACCTTCTAAAATACCGGCTTCGCGATATAAGAGCACGTAATCCTCATATAAACGTTTGAAGCGCAGACTTACTTCCGAATCTACAATGATCTGTATTTGATGCTTGATAGAACCCTGTGTCTCTGAGACAAGCCTCCTAAGTGTGTTGTCTTCTTGCGTTAATTCTTCAAGTGATTTCATGTAACAGAGTGGTTTTAATCAAAGATTACGCATAATGTTTTTTCACAACAAACAGTCAAATACAGATTCAAAAATTCTTAATTTCTTTGAAGGTTCTATTCCTGAATATCCAACAAAAGCCCTCTGATATCCGTCAGGGACTTTAAAAGTTTAAATGCGGAATTTTCTTCGTTCATAATCAGTTCCGCCAAAATCTGAATTTTTTCGTCGATGATCTTGACGACATGATAGATTTTTTTGGCTTCGCCCTTTATCCTTTTGGAAAGAGTTTCCACTCTCATGTTTTGATCGATTACCGATTTGGTGATCGTTTGAATGTGCTTTTGATACGCATTTAGGTTTTCGATCGAAGGAAGATCCAAAAATCTTTTTTCAATATCGGGAAGCTCCCTCCAAAGAGCGTTTAAATCCTTTGTCGTCTCGGATCCGGAAGGAACGATTTCTTCTAAAATATCTAAAAAAGAGGATGAATTTGCCGACTCAATTATTTCGGCTTGATTTGAAAAATTACTTCCGTTTAAGGAAGGGATTTCATTCTTCTTGCCTTTGGAAGTTTGTCTGGTTTCGGTTTCTTTGCGCGGGAGTTGATAAGGTGGTATGAGTACTTTCAATGCGTAACTGGGTTAATTTTACAATTGCCTTCGAATTGTACTCCTTCTTCCATTACGATTCTAGGAGATACGATATCTCCTTTCATTCTGCAGGAAGCAAGTAAAGTCACCCGCTCGCTCGCGTAAATATTCCCATTGATTTCACCACCAGCGACGACAATTCGGGCTCTGATATCGGTATCGACAATTCCAGATTTTCCGATTAGGACTTTTCCTTCGGTTTTTATGGAGCCGCGAAAAATTCCATCGATTCTTAAAAGCCCGGTGAGTTTGAAATCTCCGCTGAATTCGGCGCCTTCGCCAATGATACTATTTACGATTAAGTGTTCTTCTGTTGCCATTCAGTCCTGAATTTGATTGAGGAAAGCGAACGGATTGATTGCTCTTGTTCCAACGTGGATTTCGTAATGAAGCATATAGTTCGGAGAAGCTTCTGTTTTTCCGACAAAACCAATAACTTCAGTCTTGGAAACCTGCTGACCTTGTTTCACTTTCAATCGATCCATGTTCGAATAAATTGTCTTCCATCCGTATTTGTGAGAAACTTTTACAAAATAACCTGTGTTTCTTGTATAACCGATTTCATATACGGTTCCGGGTGCGGTCGCGAGAACTTCCGAACCAGCAAAAGATCCGATATCGACTCCATTGTTGTGTTCTCTTCTTCCTGAAATCGGATTAAAATAAGAACCGTAAGGATAAAGAACGTAACCTTTTACGGGCCAAATGGAGGGAGTTTGTTTGAGAATATTTTTTCTCTTTTTAAGTATTGAAATGATATCTTGTGTAAGTTCGTTGCTGATTTTTAAATTGTGAACATCTTCTTTCAGTCTGAAAACAGCCGCACCTTCCGGAAGATCGTCCGTCTGAAAATTAATAGGCTTCGGTTCTATAATAGAAGGAGGTTGTGTGGAAAGTTGTTCCGCTCCGCCGATTCCTTTGGAAACTTTTGCGGGATCACCGCCTAACCTTATATAGAGTCTGGCTAATCTTCCGTAATAATATTCCACGTATTCGTGAAGAGAATTAATCTCTTCCTTCATTTTGGCTGATTGGCGAATAAAATCCTTATTGGAAAGATTAAGTTCTGTAAGTTGATGAACGGAACCACTATGACTTAATACGTTGATGGAACTGATGATAAGAAGAATAAAAACAGTCCCGACAAAGATTGAAATGGCTCTGTAAGAAATGTGAAAATTGATTGTCTTTTGTTCGGAATGGGGAATTACCATCACGGTAAGTCTTTCTTTTCCCTTTCTATTGAGCTCAGAAAGTTTTAAATCCAATTTGAGCTTGTATTCTTGATACTTATAACGAAGCCTATAATAGATGAGTGCGGAAGTTGCTTTAATATCCACGGTTTATGTCCCGAAACTTAGTCTTTAGACGAATACTTTTACTTGTCTGAAGAGATCTTAAAAAATCTCTTTTCAGTCAATCGAATTCACAAAAAGTGACTCACTAAAACCGGATTTCTAATGGTTTCTATCGTCGATACACATTGTCATCTTGATATTATACAATCCGAAGGTTTGAAAATTGCGGATTCTTTAAGGAATGCGACCGAATCTGGCGTAAAAAAAATCATCCAAATCGGTATTGATCTTGAAAGCTCTTTAAGGGCTCGATCCATTGCAAACGAATATTCGAATGATTTTTTAGAGATTCGATATTCGATCGGTTGTCATCCTACGGAAACTCACGAATTTCCGAATCAAGATGAAATTCTAGAATTTATCTATAAAAATTTAGATGATCCTAAACTCTCCGCGATCGGAGAGATAGGGCTCGATTATTATCACACCGCTGATACCAAAAAACAACAGGAAAAAGTTTTGGAATCGTTTTTAGAATGTTCCTTTAAAACCGGATTGCCGGTTGTTATTCACTCGCGCGATGCGAAAGAAGATACTGTTTCTATTTTAAGAAATTTTCGTGATCGGGCTTTCGGCGTGATTCATTGTTTTACTTATGATTATCCAACGGCCAAAGCGCTGATCGATATTGGTTATTATATTTCTTTTTCTGGAATCGTTGCTTTTAAAAACGCGACGGAAATTCAAGAGGCGGCCTCCAAACTTCCCCTTGAATGCATATTGATTGAAACCGATGCTCCATTTTTGGCTCCTCCCCCTTTTCGAGGAAAAAGGAACGAACCTTCTTATATGAGATTTATTCTAGATAAGATGTTCTCGCTCAGACAAGAATCCAATATCGAAGTGGAAAATAAAATTTTTGAGAATAGTATAAAATTTATGAATCGTAAGGCGTACCATCACAATGCTTGATTTGCGTTATATCACTGAAAACACAGAAGACTTGAAAAAAGTTTTAGAACTCAGAGGATTTAAAGAAGTCGGAATTATAGACGAACTGAAGTCGATCATTCAAAGAAAACGCGAACTTCAAAAGGAAGCAGACGTTCTTAGGGAAGAGAGAAACAAAGTCAGCAAAGAAGCGGGAAGGATCAAACAATCCGGCGGAGACATTACCGAAATATCCGCATCCGTAAAACTCGTAGGAGAAAAAATCAAAGAAATAGAAACCAAACTTGAACAGGAAGAAAACGCTCTCATCAATATTAATTTAGGACTTCCTAATATTCTTGATCCTAGGGTTCCCGATGGAAAGTCCGAACACGATAACGTAGTTCAATACGAAGTCGGAAAAATTCCTTCTTTTTCTTTTCTTCCAAAACCTCATTTCGAAATTGGTGAGGCTCTGAATTGGATTAATTTTGAAAAAGGGGTAAAACTTTCCGGAGCAAGAGCTTATACATATTGGAAAGACGGAGCGAAATTAGAAAGAGCTTTGATGAATTTTATGTTGGATATTCATACGAAAGAACACGGTTATACCGAAGTTTGGGTTCCTTCAATGGTAAACGACGAATCGATGACGGCGACGGGACAATACCCTAAATTTAAAGATGAATTTTATAGAATCGAAAAAGACGAACTTAACTTGATTCCGACTGCGGAAGTCCCTCTTACGAATTTATATCGGGACGAGATTATTCCGGAGGATCAGTTGCCGATTTCCGTAACGGCACATACTTCCTGTTTTAGAAGAGAGGCCGGGTCTTATGGAAAAGATACTCGCGGGCTTGTTCGGGTGCATCAGTTTCAAAAGGTGGAGCTTGTAAAGTTTTGTAAACCTGAGGATTCGGAGGAAGAACATAAAAAAATGCTTTCTCATGCGGAGAACATACTTAAAAAATTAGAACTTCCTTATAGAGTGATCATTCTTTGCAGCGGGGATATTTCTGCGAACTCCTCGATTACTTACGATATCGAGGTTTGGATGCCAGGTTTGAATCGATACATGGAAATTTCTTCCGTCTCTAATTTTAGGGACTTTCAAGCGAGAAGAGGAAAAATTCGTTATAAATCCAAAGACGGAAAAAACCAGCTTGTACATACAATCAATGGCTCGGGACTTGCTTTGGGAAGAACCTACGCAGCAATTTTGGAAAATTTCCAAGACGCAAACGGAACAGTTCGTATTCCGGAAGTGTTAAAATCTTATTTTTAGACCGATTTGTATTCCTTTAAATATATTAGTATGATTTAATATATTTAATCATATTCATTCTGTTTTGATCTTATGTTTAATGTTAGTTCGACGCGATTCGTTCTTCTGTAAAAAGTTGAAAGTTGAAAGTTGTGAATCTATTCTTAAAATGTGGGAATTACCACTCGGGCGCATGAATAAAATACTATGATAAACTATTTCGAAAATTAGAATCTTCCTTTAAAAAGTCGGGATTTCCCGATTTGACTTAATTTTTGAGAACCATTGTACTTTTGCAAAAACGACCGCTTATTTTCGAGTATCATTTTTATGCGTCCGAGTAGTATAACAAATCGCGATTTTACGAACAAATTCTAAAAGTAGGATTCCTAACTTTTAGAAAATTTTTTCTCATTTTCAACCGCCGAACTCACGTTGTTTAATGTTAATTTTATAAAGCTTATCTGTAATAAAATTACGGCATCGGATCTGTAGTTTTTTTGGAAAACAGAATTCAATAACACAATAACAAGATTTTCTGGAGGGAGGCTCTTACCATAACCAACCCCACAAATACTTGGATTCGAAAATAAATCTGTCGGAATTACGACAAATCCTCTGTGAAACAGGCTCGGCCCCACCCTGATTTTTGGGTGGAGGGGTGGGAGGCGGGAAAAGACTCGGGAGATTTTTCTCTATCAGAAAATCATACTTTTGGCAAGTAAAAAGTCTCATTCTTGTCGGAACACTTGAAAAATATCAGTTTTTGATCCTTATCCCAAAAGCATTCTTAATTTGTGGGGTTGGTTATGGGCTTTTACTGATCCCTATAAAATAGAATACCGTTCATTTGAGCACAAATCCCGCGTTAGACGCAAAATTTTAAACATTCTATTATGTAGAGATGAGTAGCGCGTTTTGATTTTTAGTCATAACGACAAATTGTTCTGTTTGGCCTGGGAGAAATTTTAACTTTTTTGATTGGAATAACTTGTTGGAACAAATCAGAAAGAAATGAGTTCGGCATAAAAAAGTTTTGATCAATAAAATTTAATTTTTTTATAAAAAGAAAAATCATATGTAGAAATTCTTATGCTGTAGGCATTAGTCGGTATTGCCTGACTTGACTTAAAATAGATTGCCCATTTTTTAACCTGAAAAAGAAAAACAGACGGAAACAAAATTGAAGCACCAATTATACAGGTTCAACAAGTTATGAAAATGCCAAATTATATTGAACATAAGAAATAAGACGACGGTCACAAAAAGCATTTGGTAATAAGAGATTTAAATTACAAATGGATCGGCTTTTAACTCAAAGAAATGTTTCTACTGACGCGTTAATCCAACAAAATGTCTCTTTACGGTCGGCGTTTCAGATCAATGCCTGACAAGTAAAATCATAATCTTCTAGTAATTAGAAACAAATAATTCCCTATTTTTAGAAAAAGTTTTTCTTATTTTTTGTCATCGAACTTGAGTTGAAATAAAAAATTATCGAAATAAAAATTAGATTTCGAACAAATTTTTGATTAAAGCAGTTTTCAGATTTTTCATTTTTCTGGTTTTTGAACTCAGGTTTTTACTAAAAAAACGGATAATAAAAATAGGGGTTTTTGAAATCCTGGGGTTGTTATGTGTTCTTTTTTTCTAACTTCTAATAACATGTCTGAAAGTTTGCGTTTATTATGTCAAAAGCATCGAGTTAAAAAATTCAACTCCATATTCATTTATGTTAATATTCGTTCCTTTTTTAGGATGGTTGTTAAACCATTTTTTGATTTTCGCCTTATAAAAAGATTATTGTATTTTTCTATTTTTAATAGACCTGAATTTTCTGTTCAAAAAAATTGAATGCTGATGTTTTTGAAAAAATGCCGGAGTATGAGAAAAAATTGCAGTCTTATTTTCGTAATAAAATCCACTAAGAATGTTACATTGAGTATGAAAAAAAATATTTTCGAATTATTCTCAAATCAATTTTCTCTTTTATTAATATATGCGACTTTTTTAATTTTATTACCGATGTTTTCCGTTGCTTCTCAGGAGTTGAATGAAATTAAGAGTTCCAAAAATCAAAAACCAGAAAAATTAAAAGGTTCTATCAATACCAATCTGAATGAGTTTGGAATCAGCCTTACGGATGACGGAAATGTTCTCTATTTTTACTCTAAAAGGGAGAATTCGATTTATACGGATCTTTACAAATCAATTCGTAAGGGAGATAAATGGCAACAAGGAGAGGAAATTGAAAATCTCAATTCGAACTATGATGATCAAAGTCCTTTTATTTTGAATCAAGAAGAAGGGATTATTTTTTCATCCAATCGGGACGGATCGATTGAGTTTCAACTTTCTAATGGAAAGATCGGAGTTTCCAGAGATTTGTATTTTTCTAAAAAGATAAATTCTTCCTGGAGTAAACCTACCGCTCTTCCTATAACCGTAAACACAGAAGAGATCGAAGAAAATCCGTTTTTATTTGACAATCGGTTGTATTTTACTCGTTATCCGTTTGGACAAGTTTCCGAAGCGGATATTTTCGTTTCGGTTTATAGAAACAAAATTTGGGAAAAGGCGACGAGTCTTCCTGATCCGATCAATACGGTCTATTCCGAAATTGCGGCGACGATCAGCAAAGATGGTAAGACAATTTATTTTTCTTCCAACCGCCCTGGAGGTTTTGGCGGTTATGATTTGTACAAATCCACTTTGCTTGCGAATGGAGATTTTTCAGAACCAATCAATCTCGGACCCGATATTAATACGGCTGGCGACGAGGCTTTTTATTTGGAAGCTGATGACGGATTGACTTTTTATTTCTGTAGAAAAAGCGGGCATGATTACGATATTTATTCTATTGTTTCTAATCCCTTCCAAGAATTAGAAAAAGGTAAATCGATTTCTTTGGACAGTATTCATTTTGCTTTGGGATCTTATGAAATTTTAGAAAATTCTTTTTCAATTTTAGAAAATTTGAATTCTTATTTGAAAGAAAACCCAAACGTGAAAATTAAAATCATAGGACATACGGATCTCAATGGGGATTACCAAGAGAATGTAGTTCTTAGCCGTAATCGTGCAGATGCAGTAAAAGATTATCTAGTTAAAAAGGGGATCGATTCAAGTAGAATCGTAACCGATGGAAAGGGAAGTTCGGAACCGATCGTTCCTCACAAAAATCCGAAAACGGATTATAAAAACAGAAGAACCGAATTTCAGATTGTAAGTCCTTAGAAATTATTTTTTTCATTTAAAATGCTCTGGAAAAAAATAAGGATTAATCCACCATTTGTTCCATGTTCGAGATGAGAATTCTATGTTTGTTTTTGGTTTTTCCGGCTGTGTTATTTTCTCAGTCGGAATATGCTGGTTCCAGATTAGAAAGAATTCTTTCTAAGAAAGAACTCGTTGTCGGTGTCAATAAACAGTACGAGCCTTTTTATATCGAAAATCCGAAGGATGGATACCCGGGTATCGATGCAGAATTGGCTAAACTCTACGCGGATTATCTGGGAGTATCCTTAAAGCTTGTACCTCTTAAAACCTTCAGGCAGTTTGCGGAGGATATTCGTGTTGGTAAAATCGATCTTGCATTTGCCGGAATATCCACCGACTTAAATCGGGGTAAACAAGTCACTTTTTCCGATCCTTATCTTGTTACGACCCCTGCGGGACTTGTCAGCAAGAAAATTCTTCCGCCGGAGCCGGAAGGGAATATCGTTATTTCCAGAAGATTTATGAGCCTCTTGGATCTTACAAATTTAAGCGGTCTTGTGAGTTTTTCGGTAAGATCCAATACTACGAATCACATTTATCTTCAAAAGAAATTTTCTAAATTACCGATTTATAGTTATCTTTCGGATTCGATCGCGATCGATAATCTTATCAGTAACAATGTGACTTGTTTCGTAGCGGACAGCTTTTTTATTCTTACTTTACTTCAAAAAAATCCTTCTTTGAAAGCGAATTATCTTCCTCTTTTGGGCACGGTTCAAGAGGAAAATATCAGCGCCGCTCTTCCACTGAATGATTTGATTTTTGCGGATAATTTGAATTTCTTCATTAAGGAATTGAAACGAACCGGTCTTTTAGAAGAATTAAAAAACCGATACTTTAATCAAAACAGCTGGGTAAAGTGATTCGTGTTCAACAACCTTTTAAAAAAGGCTTATGGCTTCTATTATCTTGCGGTGATTTTATTTCCTTCTTTGATTTTTTCCCAAGAAGCTGAAGAGAAAACTAAACTCGATTTTCAAGGAAATTATAGAGTGCGTGGGTTTAATCTTGCAAGAGATATATACACGTCTCGTCAAACTTCCGCAACTCCTTACGATAAGGAAGCTTTTAAAACCGAACAGCAACAACGAAATCAGAATATAGCCGAAACTGAAATTACGGAAAGATTGAAAGGTAATCCCAGCACCTTATCTCCCCAAAAGGAAGACATTTCATACTTTGATACTAGAATGACAATTAACATGAACTTTAATACTTCGAAATATTTCGAAGCGCTTTGGGGCGTTCAAGTTGGTGATATCACTTTCGGTGGAAAAGGTTTCGGTCAAAATTCTACAACCGGTCCGGGACAAGGCGGAGAAGCGAATTCTACTTCTCCGGTAAACATACAGACTACGTTTTTATATTTGAATTTTAAACTTCCGGAGGACGCTTTCAGTTTGAGAGTCGGTCAACAACTCTTTTTTTCCCCAAGAGGGAGAGTGATCTTTGCTTCGGGCACCGGAATTACGATTAACAAAGACTTTCGACTATGGAACACTACAATTGAATCGGGTTGGTTTGTGGCGCGACAAAACGCTCAACTTGACTTAGATAAAAATTCTTACGCCGATAAAAATTATGTCGGAACGAATATTTATTTTTACAAGGTTAAGACGAGTTTCTTCAACAACGTAAAACACGAACTCTATTCTTATTTCTCAGATGATACGATTAAATCCATAGATAAGACGACTAACGCGAAAGGAACTGTGATCGCTTTGGATAGCGAATTCGGTCAGTTGTTTTGGCACGGTTTTATGAACGAAATCAATCTATCGAACTTCGGATTCGTAGTTCATGGGATTTATAATCACGGAACCGTTCATGTTTTGGAACCGTATCGGGACAATGCCGGAAATGTTTTGTACAATCAGTTTAGTAGGCACAATATATCTGGAGGAATGGCGGATCTTCAGTTTTCCTATCGTTATAGCGAAAATTTTACATTCAACTTAATAGGAGTTGGTACTACGGGACGTCCCGGATTTGATAAGGACGGGACAAAGGCAAATCTTCGAGGCGGGGGTTATAAAACTTTGATGCCCGGTTACTCCATATCGAATATTGGGCACGACTTTACGGGAGGTTACGCACTTTTTTCCGGAAAAGATTCGAGCGGTTTGTACGAATACGGAGTTAACGGTGATTTTGTCATTTACGGTCCCTTGCTTCTGACATTGGGATATTATCGGTTGTATGGGACAAAGTCGCCTTATATCGAAAATAATCGTTACTTCAATTTTGATAGCGGATACAAAACAAGCGCTTTTTTTGGGCACGAAGTTAATATCAACTTAAGATGGAATGCATTTCGAGATATGCAAATTTTGATGAGATCCGGTTATTTTATAGCAGGGGACGGATTAAAGGCTTATTTGGATACGACTTACGGAAAAATTCTTAGGGAATTTTTTGTAACTGCGGAACACAGATTTTAAAGTTAAAGCTGAAGGCGGGAACGAATGGCTCTTCCCAAAGTATATTGGTCAGCAAGTTCAATCGAACCTCCAACCGTAATCCCGTAGGCGATTCGGGTTACGCTGACGGAAAGAGGCTTTAACTGATTTGCTAAATAATCCGCAGTTGCGTCTCCTTCAAGAGTTGGGTTCGTGGCAACTAAGACTTCTTTTACTTGTTCCGGCTCGATTCTTTCCAAAAGTTCTTTGATTCTAAGATCTCTCGGCCCGATTCCCTCCAAAGGAGAAATTACTCCGTTTAACACGTGATATTTGCCGTGAAACTCTCTTGTGTTTTCGATAAAAAAAATATCCTCCGGTTGTTCCACGACGCAAAATGTGTGAGTATCTCTTTTTTCCGAAGTGCAGATGTCGCAAATTTCCGTTTCCGCATAAGAACCGCATCGTTTGCAAAATTTAATTTTGTTTTTCGTGTCCGTGAGTTGATGAATGAAATGATTGAAAAGACCTTGTTCAAGTCTTAGAAGATGAAAGCTGATTCTAAAAGCGCTTTTTCTTCCGATTCCCGGAAGCGAAGAAAGAGCATCCACCATTTCTTCAAGAAGATGATTAGCCAAAATTTCCGCCGAACATTTTGGAAATTTCGGAAAAGTCCAAACCGCCGGATGCGGATTGAAACTCATAAGCGGTTGCTTCTTTCGCTTTTTTGAGGGCGTCATTTGTCGCGGCCATAATAAGATCTTCGAGCATTTTATTATCATCCGAGTCGAAGAGTTGTTTATTAATGAACACGTTTATAATTTGTCCTTCCCCCGTAGCCGTAACGGTTACCATTCCCGCGCCCGCGTCTCCTATCACTCGTATTGAGGCGATGCGCTTTTTTACATCTTCCATTTTTTCTCGGAGGGTTCCCATGTTGGAGAGAAGTTCGGACAAGTTTTTTATTTTATCAAGCATAACGTTAAGAATCCAATTTAGGGATTTTACTTTGATCTACTTCGGTTCCAAGGAATTTTTTCTTTATCTCGGTGCTCGTATCGAACTTTTGCGAATTTGGTTCGGAAGTTATGGCCGACTTTGTTTCCAAGGAATCGTTTTTCAAAGAAGAGCCCTGCTGATTAGACTCGAAGTGGGATTCTAAAGAAACATCGGAAAACGCATTATCTTTTTTTTTAGAAGGTTCCGCTTGTGCCGTATTTTTAAATGCAGAGGGTAATTTATTGTGTTCCGTATCGAGAGTAGTGTTTTTGGAACCTTGCATCATAAGAATCAGATGATTGATTCGGTCGACCAAACCGGCCAAACTCGGATAGGTAAGTTCTTCCACGAGTTTTTTAATTTGAATTTCCGCAAATACCTTAATCTCAAAAGAATTTCTCAAGCGAATCGTTTTGATTCTTTCGTAAATTTCGAAAAGTTTTCCGGAAAGAAAATTTAATTTTGAAGAATCCACATTTTCAAAATCGGATTTCATTTTCGCCAGATCTTCTTTGGGGAAGTTAACAGATTCGGGATCGGCGAGGGAATCGCGGATCAAGTTGAGAGTGTGGGTAAATTCTATGGAATCCCATAAAAATTTGTAAATATCCTGACCTTCTTGATAGAGGGATTCGAGGATTTCCAAACTTTTTGAATGGCTGTCTGGATCGATAAGACTTTTGATAAACGAAGTTAAGAATTCAATTCCGTGGTAACCGATCATCTTTCGAATTCCGGTTCCTAACAGCTTTGAATCCGTAAATACGATCGCTTGCTCCATAAAAGAAAGCATGTCTCTTACGGAACCGTCTCCTTTTTTCGCAACCCAGAAAAGTCCTTCCTGATCGTATTGAACATTTTCGATCTTACAAAGTCTTTCGGAATAATCTTGTAGAACGGACAAGGGTACTTTTTTAAAAATAAAATCCTGACATCTGGAAAGAATGGTCTCTGGAATTTTATGAAACTCGGTTGTGGCCAAAATAAAAACGATATGAGCCGGAGGTTCTTCCAAAGTTTTTAGGAGAGCGTTAAAGGATTGATCCGTCAACATATGGACTTCGTCTATTATATAAACCTTATATTTCCCGCCCATGGGAGCGAATTTAACATTATCTCTGAGTTCGCGAATATTTTCGATTCCCCGATTGCTCGCGGCGTCGATTTCAAGAACGTCGCTCGAAATCCCCTGAGTGATTTCAGTACAAGAATTACATTTGTTACAAGGTTCGTTATCGATCGGATTTTGGCAGTTCAATCGTTTCGCAAGAATTCTCGCGATCGTCGTTTTACCGACTCCTCTAGGACCGAAGAAAATATATGCGTGACCGATTTTTCCGGATTTAAGTGCGTTTTGAAGAGCGCCTATGGCAAGGTCTTGATGAATTACGTCCCGAAATATTTGCGGGCGATATTTCCGAGAAAGGACTTCGTGAGTTCCTGCCATAATACGGAGTCGGAGAAGCCGGGATTCGAACCCGGGGTGCTTTTGGCACACATGCTTTCCAAGCATGCACAATAGACCACTCTGACACTTCTCCTGTAGCTTTCAGAAATTCCGTTAAAGGTTGTGTGTCAATTGAATTTCTTTCTTCTGATTTTGAAAAACGATTTGAACGCGTTTTTGGAAATCTCAGCGGGAACACAAACAAGCTCGGGGAAAAAATTTCGAGAATAAATGGTTTCAATGCTGAGGGAAGAAATTCCTTCTCCTTGTTTTGCGGGTAGAAGATAAACGACCTTCGGAATTCTCGAAAGAAGAATCGTTCCCGCGCACATTAAACAAGGCTCTAATGAAGTGATGAGAATACAATCCGTGAGATAACGAGTTTTCAGTTTTTTTTTCGCGTCTCGGATACAAAGTATTTCGCTATGAAAGGAAGAATCTTTGTTCTTCTCAACTTCGTTGAACGTCTCGCAGACGAGTTTGTGTTTGTGATAGATTCTCGTAAAACTGGGAATTTCTTCTTTTTCTTTTAAAAGCATATCCTTCATACTTTTCAAAAAATCGGAGAGAATCTTGTCGTTTAAAGATTCGTACATAACGTTAATATTTTGAATTTTTCTATCTTTTTACTGATCCCTATAAAATAGAATACAGTTAATTTGAGAGTAAATCTTAAACGCAGAATTTCGGACACTTTATTGTATAGAGATGAGTAAGTTGTCTATCTATCCATGAATATTGTTCTTCGGACATTTTCAAATATCCTAATTTTCGTCGTAATAGCACGAGGCACCGATTTCAAATGATTGCATTTTTTATCGTGAATAAGTGGGTTTCTTTTTGGTGTTGGTTATTTAACCTCGGTAAGGCGCCTGAATTTTTTATTCGTTATTGGAAAGTTAAAGTGCCCATTGTTCCACGATTAGTTGAATTGTATGAAAAAATTTATAGCAGGCATAAAAATGAATTTTAGCTTTTTACTTCGCTTTCGGCTTGGATGACCGCTTCTCTGATTTCGTCGTAGAGTTCCGGAGGAATTGCGATTCCTTTCTGAGTCGGTTTTTTTTCTCCGTCTTTGTCCGTGTACCAAACTCTGAGATTCAGATATTTGGTTCCTTTGTATTCGGAAACCTCCACACGAATCACTTCGCCTTTGCCTTTATCTATGTCACGGATCACACCCATTTTTAATTCTCCTTATAGATTGTTTCAAAACTCAAATTTTATTTATGGAATCGTTAAATCTGGAAAACATAACGCTTCACGCTCTCTAGAGTCGTTCGGCAGGTCACATGTCAGTTTCTTATAACAATATAAAAAACTAACTTAAATTTCATCGATTCGTTTTTAGTAATGTTAAAATGAAAATCTAAAATAAAGTCATTGAAAAATTCCAAAATTCATACATTCAATCCGCATGAGATCGCTAATTATAGTGAAATAAAATGCGATCAAAAGCGAATATCACATTTTGGAAGAGCCTTGCGAAGGTTCTCTTTTTCTTTGGATCTGATTGGATTACCGCGCAAATGCAATCCTTCTAAATTCTGCAATTGTTCAATTTCTTTCGGTAGAGAGGTCAATTGGTTACCAAATAAAAACAACGTTCGTAAATTTTGTAACTGCACTATTTCTTTTGGTAGAGAGATTAATTGGTTACCATCTAAAAACAGCGTTTTTAAATTTTGTAACTGCACTATTTCTTGAGGAAGCGTTGCAAGTTTGTTATCCCTTAAATGTAATTTTTGTAGATTCTGTAGCTGTCCGATTTCCTTTGGAAGGGACGTTAGTCGATTATTGCTCAAATGCAATTCTTGTAAATTCTGCAATTGCCCGATTTCTTCGGGAATTGAAGTCAGTTGGTTTCTACTCAAATCCAAATTTTCTAAATTTTGCAATTGCCCGATTTCTTGTGGTTGGAATGTCAGTTGGTTCCACCCTAAAGACAGCGTTTGTAAATTTTGTAACTGCATTATTTCCATTGGATAGGAAGTCAATTGGTTACACCATAAATATAGTTTTTGTAAATTCTGCAACTGTCCAATTTCTTGTGGAAAAAATGTTAGTCGGTTATTGCTCAAGTTCAATTTTTGTAAATTCTGTAACTGCCCAATTTCCTGCGGAAAAAATGTTAGTCGGTTATACATCAAATTCAACGCTTTCAACTTTTGCAATTGTTCGATTTTCTTTGGAAGAGACGTTAGTCGGTGATTTTCACCCAAATCCAATTCTTGTAAATTCTGTAATTGCCCGATTTCTTCGGGAATTGAAGTCAGTTGGTTTCTACTCAAATCCAAATTTTCTAAATTTTGCAATTGCCCGATTTCCTTTGGAAGCGTCGTTAATGCCTGATTCTTCAGATCCAAAACTCGAGCCTCCGTAGGACTTTGGAGAGCTTCCGCTAAATTCCGATAAATACCCCCAACGCTCATTTACTCGCAACTCCGTAAAAAGACAAAGAAAGATCAGAATACATGCCGCGGCCCTTTGTAAAAATAAGAGCATCAGTATGTTTCGACAAACAACTGGTGTGCGCCTTCCAAATGATGTTTAAACTCTTCGTAGGTTCCGGCGTCACCCGCGATCTTTTGGATTTCTTCAATCACACCTTTTTCCATTCCTTTCGGTCCGCCGCAAATGTAGAAACGCCCGCCGCCGTTTAAAATCTTTTTCACTGTTTCTGTTTGTTCACGAACTCGGTGGGAAATATACATTCTTCCGCCATCGAAAGAATTTTTTTCTTCTCTCGAAATCGCGGTAATCAGTTTAAAATTTTTATGCTTGGATTCTAAACCTCTAAGGTAATCCGTCATTACGAGTTCGTCGGAATAAGGCGCTCCGTAAACGAGAGTGATATTTCCAGTAAATTTGATAAGTTTGTGTTCTAAAAGCTCTTCACTCATTCCAATAAAAGGAGCGATTCCGGTTCCAGTTGCAAGAAACATAATATCTCCACTGAAATCTGTATTAGGAAGAAGAAATTTTTTTCCAGAAGGTCCGGTCATGGTTACTTCGTCACCCGGTTTCAGATCGCACATATAGTTCGAACAAACACCTTTGAATTGAAGGTTTCCATTTTCATCGTATACGTTATCTCTTTTAATAATAAATTCGATATTGTCCTCTTTCATTCCAAAGGAATAACTTGGGGAGGCGATGGAATAAAGTCTTACAGTATAACTCGCATCCGCCAAACCTTTCGCTTTCTTTTCGGGATCTTCGCCTGGAGGAATTACTCCGCCGCTTTGCCCGATTAAGTATGGATAAGCGGAATGATCAAGCGATAGAGTGATTCTATGAACGAGTGCCTCTCCTTCTTTTTTGGGTCTTTTTCCGGTTCCGGCTTCCGGAGTTAATAGAACGTTGCTGATTACTTTAGCTTTGTAGGGATTGGATTTTTTGAATAAGTTAATCTGGGGTTCTCTAATCGGTTTCATGAGCGGGTACAATTCCTAAAAATGAAAAATTTTTTGAATTTCCTACATGGTTTTCAAACAGACCATTTCGTCAAACGGGATATTTATATCGTATTTCCGATGAAATAGTAATTCTTATAAATTGATAATTTTCCATATGCGATCGTTCTTCTTTTTTGCGTGACGATCGGAATTGTTCATTTCTCCGTGTAATAACGAAATAAAACGAGGAAACATGTTCCAAATCAAATTATCAGAATTAACGAAAAAAGTAAGCGAATCTAAAATTATAAACACTCAGACGCCGGACACGATTCTTCTAGAAAAAATCGTCTCTATTTCTCCCGGAGCAAAAAATTCCGTAAGTTTTCTTTCCAATAAAAAAATGTTAACCGAAGCCAAGAAAACCCTTTCCAGCGTGATATTAACTACCGAAGAACTTGCGAAGGAATTGTCTATTCCTTGCCTTGTGGTTTCCAATCCGGAACTAAGTCTTGCGGAAGTTCTCAACGTTCTTTATCCCTCTTACGTTCCTTCCGGAAAAATTTCTTCCACTGCTTCCATTCATCCAACTGCTAAGTTGGGTTTTGGAGTTACGGTAGGAGAATTTGTGGTGGTTGGAGAAAACTCTGTGGTCGGAGCGAACACCTATCTTGAGGACGGAGTTAAGATTTCCAGAAATGTAATTATTGGAGAAGATTCTCACATCGGTCTTAATTCTTCCATTCAGCACGGAGTCGTCATCGGAAAGAGATTTATCTGTTCCGGAAATTGTTCGATCGGTGGAGACGGATTTAAATTTGTCACCGCGAACGGCAAGCACCATAAAATTCCTCAAGTGGGGGGAGTAAAAATAGGAGACGACGTCGAAATAGGATCTTTGTGTACAATTGATCGAGGCGGTTTGGAGGACACGATCGTTGGAGATGGATGCAAATTTGATAATATGGTTCACGTCGCTCACAATTGCGTATTGGGAAAAAATATTATCATTGCTGGACAAAGCGGTGTTGCAGGTAGTACAATCGTTGAAGACGACGTAATCATCGGCGGAGCTTGTGCGGTCGCAGATCATCTTCATGTTCCGGCGGGAACAATCCTTGCGGGTGGAACTTCTTTGAGGAATTCTCCAAAGAAAAAGGAAATTTTTGTAGGTTGGGATTATGGTTTAACTTTTCCCGAATTTCAAAAAGTTCGTGTGAATATTCACAATCTCGTGAATTTCCAAAGATGGGTCAAAAGAATCAAGGTTTTAGAAAAACACGCCGGAATTAAAGTGGAAGAAAAGGAATGAGCTTGACAAGGCTTGAAATTGAAAAGCATTCTTTTTCTACACCCTATTTGGAGGATTTCCCTTGTACTCCCGAGCAAACGAAGATAACCCGGAAAATAAACCGGACAAAATCTCCCGTAAGCCGGATTTTTCCCAAAATAAAAAAATAGGAAAGTTGTTGGAAGTTCTCGCCAATAACATTTTAGAAAACGACACAAAGAATATCGTTTTCTTGAATGAGATTCAAAATAATAGATCGGAAAGTTCAATTCAAAGATAAAGTCCAATCCGAACCAATCTCAAATCGGTTCCTTTTTATGGAACCGATTGTCTTGTTCTTAATTAAAAATGTATAATGCTCCATCGATTTGAAAACCGATTTTTCGTATCGTTTCTTATAAGCGTAGATTTACTAAGAACCGGTCTCAAAACTCCTTGTACTTTGAGAGTGTAATACTATAATTGTGAAATGGACAAATATTATTCAGAGATTCCCGAGGGACTTTGGAAACAAATAGCCCCTTTGATCCCAAAAGAGAAGTCAAAGCCGAAAGGTGGTCGCAATCGCGTTCCAACAAGAGTCGTAATGGCAGGTATCATCTATCGAATGAAAACAGGCTGTCAGTGGCGTGCAATTCCGAATGACTTTGGATCGGGTCAAACTTGTCACAGAAGATTTCAAGAATGGGAACGAGCGGGAGTATTCAAAAAGATTTATAAATCTATTTTAAAATATTATGATGTGAAGAATAAGATAGCTTGGGATTGGGCTTCGATGGATTCCACAATGGTCAAGGCTCCCAAAGGGGGAGTTTAACCGGGAAAAATCCTACAGACCGTGCCAAATTGGGAGTTAAACGGCATATTCTTACGGATGGAAACGGAATTCCATTGGCAATTACATTGAGTGGAGCGAACGTTCATGATAAACGCAATGTAAAAGATACATTGAATTCCATCTTGGTTTTTTCCGGAAGAAAAAGAAAAAAACCAAAACACCTTTGTTTAGATAAAGGTTATGACTTCAAAGATATAGAAGCATTGATCAAAAGAAGAAACATTCGACCTCATATTCGGAAAAAAGGTGAAAAACCTCTTATTGGTAAATACAAAGGAAAACCGAGGCGTTGGGTCGTTGAAAGAACAAACAGCTGGCACAATCGATTCAGAGCCATTTTGATTCGTTGGGATAGAAAAGCGGAAAATTATCTGGCTTCGCTTTATCTCGCAAGCTCCATCATTGCTTTTAACTTTTTTAATAGATAGTTTTGAGACCGGCTCTAAATCTGTTTTCTGTAGGAACTTTGAAACCAAGCCGCTTTTCATCTTAAGATTTTAAAACAGTTTCTAAGTGAACATTACAAAGTTCTGCTAAATGAATTTTCTTAGAGTAAACTCATGTTCAAGTTGTTAGTTTGCACTTGAGGGATTTTTTTGAAAAAAATTTTGTGACTCGCCCTCTTCGCAGTCTCGCATCCCTGCTCGACTTTGCTCCGAGGCGTCTCACTTTGGCCTCGGAACATCCTGTTCCTCGGAAGCGTTTCTTCGCTCCTAAGGTCGCTCGAAACGCTTTACCAAAGTTCGCGTTCGAGTCTGTCATTGGTGTTTTATGATTTAATTGAGAAGAAAAAAACTTTGCGGGCAGAGGGACTCGCCCTCTTCGCAGTCTCGCATCCTGCTCGACTTTGCTCCGAGGCGTCTCACTTTGGCCTCGGAACATCCTGTTCCTCGGAAGCGTTTCTTCGCTCCTAAGGTCGCTCGAAACGCTTTACCAAAGTTCGCGTTCGAGTCTGTCATTGGTGTTTTATGATTTAATTGAGAAGAAAAAAACTTTGCGGGCAGAGGGACTCGAACCCTCACTGGAAGCTTGGAAGGCTACAGTGCTAGCCATTACACCATGCCCGCGATTCACGCAAAAATCATTTTTTTGTGGTTAGGGTACTTGTCAATCTAAAAGAAGAATTTTTACTATCCACTGAGATGAAAGAGTATGAGAACCTTTTTACCGAGCAGATCCGTAGAGAATTAAAATCTTTTACGGAATATAGAATCACTTATCAAGAAATTTGGACGCTTAGAAATGTTCTTAGCGTACTTCAATGGGACTCGGAAATCATTTTGCCTGAGGATGGAAGAGAGGAACGAGGTTCCCAAATCGGACTTCTTTCCGGATTGATCCATTCGAAATATGCCGGTGAAAGTTTTTACAAACTTGCGGAAAAGGCAGGAGAAGAAAACGAACAAAAAAATCTTCCGGGTCAAGCGGAACGAAAAATCGAATTTGAAAGATTATTTCAAGATTTGGATCGTTCTCGCCGTCTTCCTCAAGAGCTTGTTGAGGAATTTTCTGTCACTACAAGTAAAGCGCACTCAATTTGGGCTAAAGCAAAAAAGGAAAATCGATTTGCGGATTTTGCGCAAATTCTCTCTAAGATTGTTGAATTGAGTAAAGAACAAGCCGAATGTTATGGTTATCAAACGGAAGCGTATGACGCTCTATTGGAAAGTTATGAGCCCGGTGAAAGAGCGAAAGATCTGGATAAATTATTTTTTAATTTGAAAAATTCTTTAAAACCTTTAATTGCGAAAGGAAAGAAAGTTGCAAATCCCTTTTTAAAAGAAATCCCAGTCTTTCTTCAAAACAAATTGGGAGAAGCTCTTCCTGGTATCTTGGGATTATCTTCTGGTATTTCTCGTTTGGACGCAAGTGAACATCCGTTTTCTACTTCTCTTGGAAGTAAGGATAAAAGAATCACCACACGTTATGATTTGAAAGATCCGCTTTCTTCCATATTCAGTATTTTGCATGAAACGGGACATTCTCTTTACGAAGTTGGAATATCCGAGATCGATGGCGGCCCTTCTCCTTTACACGATTCTGTCTCTTTGGGTATCCACGAATCGCAGAGTAGGCTTTGGGAAAATCAAGTCGGTAGATCCAAAGAATTTTGGGAGATGTATTATCCGATTTTTCTTGATACTCTAAATATTAAAGAATCCGAATTATCTTTTTCCAAACTTTTTTCTTATATCAACCAATCCGCCGCTTCCTTGATTCGAGTGGAAGCTGATCAGATTACCTATAACCTCCATATTATTCTTCGATTTGAGATCGAGAGGGAATTAATCAACGGTAGAATACAAGTTCCGGAACTTCCGGAAGTCTGGAATTCCAAAATGAAAGAGATTTTTGGAATTACTGTACCTTCCGATAGGGAAGGAGTTTTGCAGGATGTTCATTGGAGCGGAGGAGCTTTCGGATATTTTCCGACTTATACGCTGGGGAATATTTATTCGGCTCAACTTTTTCAAACCTTTTCGAAAGAGAATTCGAATTTTCAATCGGAAGTAAAACAGAGAAAAGACTTTTCTTCTCTCCTGAATTGGCTCAAAAGAAACGTTCATTGGAAGGGAAAATTTTATTCCGCTAAAGATTTAATTCGCTCCGCTACAGGCTCCGATCCAGATTCTTCTTATTTGATACAATATCTTGAAAAAAAACTTATTGAACTGGAATCGACCGATCATGGATGAAAAAGAAGAACTTACAGTAAAATCTTTTGAAGAACTTTCTTACTTTGATAATTTGGCGCTTTATTACCTATGTAATGAAGCGCCGCCTCAAACTCTCGCGTTGGCGTTTCTTGTCGGCGACAGCAAGGTTTGCGGTTCCATGCTTGGGGTTCTTGAAGGAAAAAGGAGGGAATATGTACATCAGCTTATGGCCGAGCAAAAGGAGGCGGAAATTGCCAAAAAAGAATCCGCTGTTCAAGGTCTTTTGATTATTGCGGAAGGTTTAATTACGAGAAAACTGATCGAAAAAAAAGGTAAATTCTATTACGGAACTAAACGTTAGTCTACCTTTGATAGAATCGCGTAAAAACCAAGAAGGCCCCAAGCGATTAGAAATGCGATTCCTCCAACTGGAGTAATCGCTCCTAATATTTTAATTCCTGCGATCGCCAATATGTACAAAGATCCCGAAAATACTAGAATTCCCGTAAGAAATAAGATGGAAGAAAACCAAATAACCTGGCTGTTGTTTACATATCCCGTTATCGCTAATATCAAAGGGGGAATACTATGGATCAGATGATACCGATTTCCTGTTTCATAGATTGCGAATAGCTCAGGAGTTAAAATCGGTTTTAAAGCGTGAGCGCCAAATGCGCCTAAGGCGACTCCGAGAAATCCCGATAAGGAAGAAAGTATAAAGATTGTTCTTTGTTTTCCTGTCATATATTCAATGAGCCCGGTTCAAAATTCTTGAATAGCATAACTTTTAAATCGAATACATTTTTTCTGAATTAACCAAAATAGATAAGCCGTTTGTTCTATGTCCAATCTGGAATCGAAAAGAATTTTGATTTTATTTTTTTTCATTTCTTGCTTGAGTTCGTCGTAAAAACTCGTCTTTCCAAAAACGAAAGATATCGGAACCAAAGCTTCCCGTTCTCCTTGTCTCAAAGGAAGGATCAATGTTACTCCCCTTTGGCAACCTTGGCTTTGCCCTTCGAAACGAATGATCCTGTGTTTAGACCAATCCCAATCATCCAACGAGCCGTGGAACATATCTTTGTGGGGAAGAGAAGAGGTGGAATGTATAAATCCGTCGAATCCAAACAAGCGTAACCGAGTAGAAGCGTTTCCATAGTGAATTGAAGGATCTCTAAAGTAAGTCCCCGCTATGGACACGCGGTTTTCGGGGGATAAGATTGCATCGGTTGGATAGGGCATTGGATTTCGTTTAACAAGAGTTCTACGGTTTCCAATCGGTAACGCACATCCTAAGAATAGAATCCCACTTAACAAAACTAAGAGGAAGATTTTGATTTTAATCTTGGATTTCATCTTATCTTTTATTCTTTTTTCATCAGTCGTTGCGGAAGTTTAACGCCGATTCCTGTTACCCGCGTGCACTTATAAAAGTAGAGATTAAAAAATATTGATTTGACGTAATAGTCGGTTTGCACATCGAAAAGAAGATCGGCTTTGTCCTGAATCGCGTTTTGGACCGCGGCTTCGTAACTTTCATCTCCCGTGTAAACAAGCCAAAGCCAACCTTCGCCGCAGGCCTGCCCGGAAAGTTTTCCGACAGGGTCCATTCCGCGGACATCGGTGTAACTTTGAGAATAAAACCAGCCGGGTGTTTTAACGTTTGTGTAAAGGCAGTTTCCGGTTGTAATCAGCGTAATAAAAAAAATAAAATAAGTTTTTATCGATAATAGCTTCATTTGCATTCCTAAATCGTTTTGAAATTTTCGAAAAGTTTGAATCTGAAAAATCAAAAGTCAAGGTAAAAGAATCGATGAGATATCTTCGAAAGGAAAAAATAGAATAGAGCTGTTGAAAAATTTCTTCTCTATCTATTTCTGTTTCATTGAAACGGGCGATTGGAACAGCTTTGTTAATCTCCATTATGGAATTTTTCAACAACTCTAATAAAATGAATGAGATTTGGGATATTATCGAGCTAACTACCTTATTTTGTCTTGACTAAGAAAAGATTGTCATTATCCAAATGAGATATGCAAACTGACGATAAAAAATACGTCCGAGTTTGGAAGAAGTTAAGCGTCTCCGAGGTTTCTTCTCAATTGATGTTAATCGACGACTTGTATGGGACTTGCGGGAACTGCAAACATCTTGGTCTAAATTATACGAAAGATAAAAGTTGCCCCGAATGTAAAACAAAGTTTCGTTATTTGGCAACCAATTCTAAATCTCAAACTGAAATCGCAAAAATTCTCAATCGTCTTGAAAAGGAAAATCTTGATCTGGTATTGATCGATCGGGATGATTTCAATCAGTCTAAGGCAAAAGACGCCATAAAGGATTTATTTAAACCGACGGAATGAATTTTTGGAATCGAATTTTAGTCTTTTTTAGAATCGAGAAAATTTTTCAGACCTTGGATCGTTCTTTCTAGATCCGTAACTTGTTCCTTCAATGTGTTATCGTCCAAGTAAAGCTTTTTATCCGCGGAATAAAGTTCCTCGTAACCTTTTGCCATCAAATTGTGAAACGATTTTTGAATGTTCATGAGACCGTTTTCGAAATCCTTTGGATTGAGTTCTCGCTTTTTCTTGTAAGACTTTTTTAACGAAATAAAAACAAAACGAAATAAAAGTATAGAATATGCGGGAATCAAAAGATAAATCGCGGTTAAAAATACGGGTCCGAGATTCCAAGTTTGAGAAATGGATTTATGGAAAAACACTCGAAGCGTCGAGACGATTAATACGCTTAAGGTATAATTCAGACGACTTGTGGTCGGTGAGATTGTGTTGAATAAAGATACTAGAATCAAAGAAAAGATCAAAACCAAGAGTAAATCTAAGGGAACGATAGAAAAAAGAACCTTTAAAAAAGAAGTGATCGTTTCGATGGTGTCGAGAAATGATTGGATCGACTGAGATAGGTTGTTAAAACTCGTTTTCAAATCTAAAAAAAAATCGGTAATCTGACTCATGAAATGGCTCCTAAAAATTCCAGGTTGGAAGAAACTCCAATCTTTCCTCATGAAACTGCAAGAACTTTCCTTTTTGCGAAAGCTTTATCTGGCTTACTCCGTCATCGGAATTTCTTTTCTCATCTTGCATGAGAATCATCTTCCTATTTTTTTTATTTTGCTTTTGGTTGCCGGAGCTTATTTGATTGCGACAATCTTTTTCTTCGTAATTTCTTTTGCGTTTGGAAAGCTTCTTAAGCAAGAGCCTATTAAAAAATATAAAATAGGTCCTAACTCTGCAACAACTTACGATGCAGTTCGAATTCTTTTAAATCCGATCGCGGAAGGAATCGTATTCATTTCTTGTATCTTGTCGCTTTTCTTTACGGATTTTTATTCCAATCGATCCGGTGTCATTTTTATCGCGGTTTATTGTGTCGTAGGTTTTATTCTTCGCTTTTTGGAAAGTACGGTCTTTTATAGAATTTCTTTGCTCGGTCTCATGGTTTTGACAGCCGGACTTTTGAGTTTTAAAGCGCTTCAACAAGCCGAGATGTTAACCTCTTATTTACTTTTTAAACCGACTTGGGAGCAAAAAGAACTTACAAATTGGAATTATGATTCGGAATCCAGAGTTCTGAAAAATTTAGATATTCAAATTCAACTTTCTCTACCGGAGGATTTTTACTTTCATAATCCTAAGAATCTAACGTTAAAGGATCGGACCGGAACCGGACAAATTGCGGGAATTATTTCTTCCAGTGAAACTGATCCGAACCGTTATCCATCGATTCGGATTTTTTATTTTCCGGAACCGTTTTTAGAAATCGATAAGGTTAAACCTGAGTTTGTAAAATTTTTGGATTTATCTGTCAATCAAGGAGAGATGATCGAAGTTCACGAACTCGGTGAAGAAAATTTTGAAAGAAGAATGGATGGGGTTTTTTGGACTTATTACGATAACCTAAGACCCAGGTACGCTAAAACCGGATTTTTTATCGCTTCGGGAAATAAGCTCCCCGATTCCTTTTTATTTCATATCTCGGAAAGTTTGGTTAAAGGAAGAGTTCATGAAGAATCAGTGGAAAAAATTCTACAAGGCTTTAAAAGAGAATAGAGTTTTTGAAAAATTAATTCTCCATTTGCTTCCGTTTCATTAAAATGGACGATTGAAGCGGTTTTGTTAAATTTCATCATTGAATTTTTCAACAACTCTAATGAGAATAGGGAAGTTAAAGTTTATCAGAAAACTATAAATTGTAGAAACTCATACTAAAACTTCCTTCGAGAAAGTCGTTCGAAGTCATAATCTTATTTACGTTTTTAGCGAGGTTTCAGCTTAATGTTGCTTATTACAGTCACAACATATTGATCCCGGACGTAAAAATTATGAGATCATCCGCTGCTCAATATCATCAATTTTTTATAGATATAAAAAAATATAAGATAGTATGGACTTTACGAGATGGTAAAGGTTTTCCGAGCCCTATGACTTCCTCTGGAAAAAGATCCATGCCATTTTGGTCCTCTTTGAAACGAGTTCGAAATATAATAGAATATAGCGATGCTTATTCTTTATTTAAGCCCCATGAAATTTCTTATCAAGATTTTGTCGATCGATGGCTCCCTGGATTAAAAAAGGATAATTTATTAGTCGGTATCAATTGGACCGGAAATCGGGCGATAGGATACGATCTTGAACCGAGCGAAGTATTGGAATATCTACATTAGCCCGAACTCATGTTAATTCTGAAATAAAACAATGTCCGTAAATTCAGTTACAATCCAATTTCAGGCGGCGATCTGGATTTACCCGGCAAGGGGTCATAAACTTATCCACAAATGAAGAAGGCTTTTGGGATCATAAGGATCAAAAACTGGTATTTTTCAAGTATTCCGATAAGAATGAAGCTTTTTACTTGCAAAAAGTATGATTTTCTGATAGAGAAAAATCTCTCGCTCATCACCCAAAATCAGGGGAAACTCAACGCAGAACTCTCCTATGGGTCGTAAAATATGCGCTTCCATTACGATTTAGTTTTAATTCGATCAAAAGGCGTGCCCGACTCCATTCCTTTGAGAAGGTTTAAAGCCTAAAAAATATAAGGAGACTTTTTAAATTACTACTCGAGCGCACGAATAGAATACTATGACAAACTTATTTCGAAAATTAGAATCTTCCTTTAAAAATTCGGGATTTCCCGATTTGACTTAATTTTTGAGAACCGCTGTACTTTTGCAAAACCGACCGCTTATTTTCGAGTAGTAAATAAACAGAATATTCAAAAAATATTAATCAAAAAATTTTTGACCGATTGCGGAAAGTGGATCCACCATCGTTCCTTGAACTCGCAAGCCTAAATGAAGGTGTGGGCCCGTGGACATTCCAGTGGAACCCACTTTACCGATCTGACTTCCTTTTTTTACTTTGTCGCCTACTTTTACGTTTAATTCGGATTGATGCATATATAAAGAATAAACTTCCAAGCCGTGATCGATTACGGTAAGGTTCCCTTCGTAATACATCGGTCTGGACAAAATTACCGTTCCATCGTTGATCGCATAAATCGGGGTTCCCACCGCACCTTTGAAATCAACTCCGCCATGAGGTTTTCCTTTGGTTTTGTTATAAATACGTCTTTTATAAAACGGACTTGTAAAGTGAACTTCCTGAACTGGATAGACGAAATCGGACACAATTTGTAAGTCGGTTTTCGACTGAAATGCTTCGGCCTTTGCTTGAGAGCAAGCGGCGATAAAATTCAAAGTTTCCTGAGAAAGTTCTTGCGAGGTGTATTTTTTATCGATCACTAAAGAAGAAATTTTTGTTTCGGAAAAGCTCGTTTTGCGAATGGGAATTTCATATTCTTTGTAGTCATTTTTTCTAAAAAGATTTTTATTATGAATTTCTAATATTCCGCTTTTTTTATTAAAATCCGGAGAAATCGGAATCCAAGCGTAGAAGACGGAATCCTTTTTCGTATAAGGAATTTCTTTTTTTTCCCAAAAAATTTTAATTCTATCTAATTTGGAAAGAATCGTTTTTTTCGGAGTAAGCTTGAGAAATGACAACTCGCCTTGCGCGAACTTTCTGGTTTGAATGGAAAAGAAAAAAAGAGCTTCTTTCTTTTTGATGAACTCGAATTCCTGATTTTCTTTTTTTTGATTTTTTTTTGGTTTTTCTTTCTTGAATTCGTGATGGGCCGTATCCGTAAGTTTTATTTCTTTTGTTTTGATTCCGGGTTTATCTTTGGCAAAGATCGTTTCAGTGTTTAAAAACTGAGTTAGAAAAATGACATAAAAAATTCTAAAATATTTTTGCATCGTATCCTACTATAATTTTGAAAATATTCGGTAAGTACAATCTAAAAAACCGTTTAGAAATAAATTATAAACTTACTTTTTAACCTTCATAATGGTCGCATTAAACAACTTGCTCTGAATCTTAAAATGCAAAACTCTGTAAAAATTTAACGATTTATGCTACTCAAGAAACGTAATTTGTGGGATACCGCGTTCAAATAACCAAATTTAAAATGAATTGCAATGTTATATTCGAATCTTACTCATCCTTATAAAATAGAATACCGTTAATTTGAGCATAAATCCCGCGTTTACACGCAAAATTTTGGACACTCTATTATGTAGAGATGAGTGGGCCTCACATTTGTTTTTATGAAAAAACGAACACCGAACTCAGATTGGATTTAAGGCGAATTTTTCTTTATAATATGTTCTAAAAATAGATTATCCGGTCATTTTACATAATTTGAAAAACTAAAAATCTATCTTAAAACTTTAGGTAGGGGATTAAACAACGATAAACTTGGTTTAAAAGTTCGTAAACTCCGCAAAGAGACGTAATTTATGGGAAGTACTGTTTCATTGTAAACGCTTTGGCAAACGTGGTCGTGGTTTCAAAGGTTTTGAAACGAGTTCTGAAATCCCAAATCTTAAGACCGAAAATGTAAAGAACACAATTCAAATCCCTTTTTATGTCTTAAATCTATTCCTCTATTTTCTTTGAAAATTACCTAAGCAAATTTTCGGTTTTACCGATCTTTGATAGCGGGAAACGGATAAAACAATGAAACAAGAGGAATGGTTGGGACAACTTACGAAACTTTTTCAAGACGAGATTAATCTTTATACGGATGTTCTGGAATTAGAAACTCAAAAATCAATCGCAGTCGTTAAAGCCGATGGAAAGTCTCTCGAGGCGATTACTAAAAAAACATACGAATTGCTCGTGATGGCCGCTGAAATCGAAAGGGTCAGAATGAAATCGATCGAAGACGTATATCGCTTTAAAAACTTTGCTTTTCCTGAAACCGGAACACTTACGTTATCCGATTTTTTAAACCGACTCGACAGAGATTCTAATTTTAAATTAAAAGAACATGCTTCCTCACTGAAAGCTATACTACATCGTTTAAAAGAAAAAATTAAATCCAACGAAAAATTAATCCTGACTCGTCAAGAAATTCTTTCCAGAACGATCGATGCAATGAAAGAAAAAGCGATGGAATCCGGTATAAACACATACGGTTCGGGGAAAAATCCGGAACGCAAACAAACTAAAAGACAAGCTTTGATGCTTAACGCATCGGCGTAAATCGATCTGCATTTTCGTAACAGGAGGAAGCCATGGGCTCCACATTTTCAGGACTTGAAATCGGAAAGCGGGGTTTGGCCGCACACCAGCAAGCGCTTCAAACCACGGGTCATAATATTTCCAATGCGGATAACAAGCATTATGCGAGACAAAGAGTTACAATGACCGCTATGGATCCGTTGTATGACCCGTCTTTGAACCGCGCCAACCTTCCCGGGCAAATCGGACAGGGAGTTGAAATCGCTTCGATTGAGAGAATTCGAGATAACTTTATCGACGATAGAATCATAGAAACTTCAGGGAATAAGGACTATTGGGCGGCGCGTAACGAATATCTATATCAATTAGAGACTGTTTTTAATGAACCCAACGGAACCACTCTCAGAACTTTGATGGATAAGTTTTGGTCTTCTTGGGAGGATTTGGCTAATTATCCCGAAGATAACGCGCATCGTTCCGTCGTTCTTGAAAGGGCGAACGGACTCGGAAGCAGAACCGAAGACGTGTATCGTAAACTTGCGCAACTGCAAGACCAGGCCAATCGTGAGATTGAAACCAAGGCGTATCACATGAATACGATCGCCGAAAATATTCGTACTTTGAACGAGAGAATCGGTAAGTCGGAAGCTTTGGGCGATAAACCGAACGATCTCTACGACAAACGGGATGCGCTTTTGCAGGAACTTTCTTCCTTAGTTGATGTTACGATTGGTCGTTCCGACGAGGATGAACTGATGGTTTTTATCGGCCAACAAATTCTCGTTCAAGGTAATAAAGCGAACAAGATCGATATTATAGGAAATTCTTCCAAAGACGGGCTTTTGGATCTGTATTGGTCCGCGACGGGAGATCCGGTTCTTTTGAGAAAAGGAAGGTTGCAAGGTCTCATCGAGGTGCGTGATAAAATCATTCGCGAGAAGATCGATCAAGTGGATTCCCTTTCCATCAACGTGATGGACGCTGTGAACGAAATTCACAAAGACGGATTCGGTATCAACGGAAATACAAATCAAGCTTTCTTTAATATTCGTTCCTTATCCATCAACACATTCGGGGAATACGATTCCAACGGAGACGGGCAAAACGATGTCACTGCGATTTTTAGAGTCACCGGTAGAAATACAATCGATCCCGACAGGCCGATCGGAATTAACGGAACGATCAGTTTCAATCAATCGGATGTTAAAGAAGCTCCCGTGTTGATTCCTTATTCTTCCAATGATACGTTAAACGGAATCATTAAGAAGATCAACGCCTCTCGTTCCGGCGTTGTGGCTTATATGAACCACGACAACCAATTGGCTTTAAAGGCGACGGTTGCCGACGATCATCCCAATAAGAATTTTATACTCAGACATTTGGAAGATTCGGGAGACCTTCTTGTGGGAATGACCGGTATCCTAATGGCATCCGGTCCTTCCGGCGCTTACGATTATAAACGTCTCGGCGAAATCAACAAGTTGCAAGCGCGCTCCGAAGATATCACCCTAACCCCTCACTTTCATCCTTCTTCCCATTTTAGGGTGGCGGATTCAATAGCGAATAACGTTTCAAACATTGCGGCGGCTCGAGGTAAGGATGTGGGCGGAACCGGAGATTATAATTCGCCCGGCGGTCATAAGGACGGAAGAAACGCATTGATGGTCGCATCCGCTTTGAGGAACAATCCGGTTATGGTTGATTACTCTAAAACGACCGATGATTTCTACAATACTCTCATTTCAAAATTGGGAACGGAAGCAAGAGAAGCAAAACAGGAATTCGGGATTCAAAACGATCTCATGACAGAACTTGAAAACATGAGACAGTCGGTCATGGGCGTTAACTTGGACGAAGAAATGGCCAATATGGTCCAATTCCAGCATTCTTACAATGCGTCCGCAAAGATGATCAACACTATGAACGAAATTTTGGATACGATCATCAATCGATTGGGCGTTTAATCTCGCGATAATATAAGCGGGTAAGGAGAGAATTTTATGATGCGCATAACGAACATGATGCAGAACAACAGCCTGATTCATAATTTGAACAGACATCAACTCAACATGGACGAAACTCAAAACCAACTTTCCACAGGACAAAGAATTCGTCTTCCTTCGGACGAACCTGGTCGCGCTACAAATCAGATGTTTTTTCGTTCTAGACTGAATGAACTCGAAACGTTTCAAAGAAATATCGACGACGGAAATTCTCGCCTTCAGCAAATCGATGGAGAATTAGATCGTATCGGCTCCTTGTTTCAAAGAGCAAGAGTGTTGGCGGTTCAAGCTTCAAACGGTATCTATCAAGGTGATAAAGGTTTTGAACTCGAGGTTGCAATCGGGAAAGAGATCGATGAAATATTAAGAGCCTTGGTAGATATTGCGAACACGAGAGATGCGACCGGCCGTCCCTTATTCGGTGGTCATGTGATTGAGAGACCGCCGTTCGAACCGATAGAGTCCAAGATCAAAGGTCTTCAAGGAATCGAATTAAAGAACCAATATATCGGTGTTGAATACCGCGGCGATATCGGAGAACAACTAAGAGAGATTGAAAAGGGGGAATACGTTCCCGTAACGATACCGGGCAACAAAGTTTTTTGGGGAACGAACATGAGCATCACGAGTAAGGTGGATAACTCCGGTTATGTGACTTCTTCGGATCAAAAATTTAAAATCGATGGAATTGAAATTCATGTTTCGGCTGGAGATACGATTGATGATATTATCGACAAGATAAATAACTCTCCTTTGGAAGTGAAAGCAAACAAGCTCGCTCAAGATAACATCAGTTTGAGTTCAACGGCTCCGCATCAAATTTGGATGGAGGACATAGAAGGGGGAACGATATTAAGGGATATCGGTCTTGTGGATTCTGCGACTTTCGAGCCTCCGAACAATTATTCAAAATCTGCCACTGTAACCGGTCTTTCCGTGTTCGATGTGATGATTCAATTCAGAAACGATCTCATTCAAAAGGATCAGGAAAGAATTTCTGGACGTGATCTTCAGGATTTGGATTTGGCGATGGAAAATATTCTTCGTTACCGTGCGGTTGTAGGCGCGAGGATGAATCGAATGGAAGAACACGCTCAAAGGGTTGACTTCGATAAATCTTACATGACGGAACTTCTTTCCAAAAACGAAGGGATCGATTTTCCAGAAACCATTATGAATATGAAGTGGTTGGAAACCGTACACCAATATGCTCTTAACGTCGGATCAAAAATTATTAAACCGACATTGATGGATTTTCTGAGATAATCAAAAATGAGTAAGAGTCTTATGACTTTGACTCTTTTCTTAAAGTTAATTTGGTTCTGATGATCCGCTGTAAAATGTTCAGAAGAGAAATTCGAAGGTAAAAATTTAGAATGGGAATCGAGATTCAAACAAAACCGTTTGGAAAAATGCAAATATCGGAAAAACAAATTTTATCTTTTCCGGAAGGTTTGCTCGGATTTGAAGATTATAAAAAATTCGCACTCATAGAAGAGGAAGAGGAATCTGTTTTTAAGTGGCTTCAATCTATAGAAGAAGTGGATCTTGCATTCGTGGTCATTCCGCCTTCCCTTTTTAAAAAGGAATATAAGCCTTTGATTCCGGAACAGGAGCTGCAGGGAATAGGGATTGCCGGGATTGAAGATGGCCTGATGTTGGTGATTGTAACGGTTCCTGGAGAAGATCCGTCTTTGATGACCGCGAATATGCAGGGTCCGATTTTAATTAATAAAGAAACTCTTTTAGGAAAACAATTTATTTCAAGGAACGAATCTCATTCCGTTCGGGAAAAAATTCTTGCGTCGGCCGCAGTGGAGATGGATTAAGTGCTGGTCTTAGCAAGACGAACGAACGAATCGATCATGATCGGTGATGACATAGAAATTGTCATTGTGGATATAAAAGGCGATCAAGTGAAAATTGGAGTTAAAGCTCCGAGAAACGTTTCGGTACATAGGGCTGAAGTTTATAAAGACATTCAGGAAGAAAATAAAAAGGCGGCAGGAACAAAGGTTAAGCCCGAAGATCTCGGTAAGATTGGAGACATTCTAAAAAAGAAAGATTCCGGAAAAAAAGACTGACGGTATTTTAAGAATTTATAAACGATTAATATGTAATAACCTTACATGAATTAGATGCTTCCTTTTAATTTGCGATCGTTGTCACTTTAATTTCTATATCCGTCATAATTTGTCGTCTTAATGGTTCGCTGAATCTTCATACTGATGGCTCAATTTTTCTCTCAGTTGTTTGAACTTTTGTTTTTTATCCATTTCAATCGAAGACAAGGTATTTTAGGAATCAGATATGAGATTGTTGGAAGCGAATCAATGTCAACAGTCAATTTCTTCCTAAGCGGAGTGTTCTCCCATTGTAGTTTTGGGACAAACTTTGGCAAAAGGTTTCAGGAATTGTAAGAGTTCCTATTCCGAACTAGATTGTGGCTTATTATATGAAGTGAACTTCGACTACTTCTAGGTTGTTTTCGAAAAACTGTGGAATTCCTCATTTGAAAATAGCAGATTGTTCTATCGCTTTTGATTTGAATAGAATTTGGGCAGAAGTAGTTGTGGGAAGTACTACAATTGGCATCAATTTATATCGTAATCGGTTTATAAGAGAAAGGATCAGATGGCTTAAATTTAGAATAGATTCCTTTCATTTTTTGAGGAATCTATAAGAGTTAACGATTTTACTCGTAAATTGCGGTAGTTCCCAAAAATTAAATTCTCTTGGGAAATGATTGTAAGGAGCGTTTGTTGAGTTTGTTATGAACCAAGTCATAGTTCTATTTTTTATGATTCTTTCGTTTTCCTGTTTTGCTGGAATCCGTAAAGAGCTAAATTATTTCTCCGATTCGATCGCATTCTATTCTTTCGAAAACGATCCCGGACTTCCTTCATGGTTGGATCGTAGTGCTACCTATCTTCAAAATGAAGAAAAAAATAATTTTAAAAGTCTGATCGCAGATGCTTTGTATCAGATGAGAAATAAAAATGATTCTCTGATCAACGATTCTACATTCAGAATTTTTTCGAAAGAGTTGAGTAAGGAAATCGCTGAGCGTTCTTATGAAAAATTTGAACATTCTCCGTATCATACGTATCAGCTTTGGATATTAAAAAAAGAGGACACAATCAATCCAGGACGTAGAATTCGAAGGACGGTGTTTTTACTTTATCCGAAAGTCGATTCCATTCATTTCGTTTTCTTTGAATTGAATCAGTTCATAGATTTTCAAACACCTTATACGTTTCAAGATTGGTCTAATTATTCCCTATCCGAATCGAATATCAAACCTTCTCTAGAAGTATATATTCCGGATTCTGCAATCGGAGTTTTATCTTATTATAAGGATTTTCAAGGAGAATCCGAAAAATTTCACATCGTTTTTCAAACTCATTTTTCTACTTTGGAAAACGCCGGAGTAGAAAGGTCGAAAAAAGAAAAGGATTCAAAAAACATCGAGAAAAGACTCATAGAGCTGAAAAACTTGTTCGATAAGAAATTAATTTCCGAAGAGGAATTTAAAAAGAAACGGGAAGAGATTCTGAAATCACTTTAATATTTTTGAATTTGGAAAAAATTTCAAAAAATCGGAGCGGCTTTGTAAAAAGCCACTCCGCAGAGAATAGTGAAGAGAATTGGATTTTCCCACCTTGAACTTGTGAAGTTTAAGATAGAAAAGCTTCCTATAATGAACATATCTGTTGAACTGGATCTAAAATACAGAGAAAAATAAATTATACTGCTATATTTTCATCAGTTTTTATAAAACCCAAGTTGAAATAATTTATTGACTAATTTGTGAATGCGGCGGAACGTTTTTCTATGGAGCGAGACGATCGCGCTCTTTATAAAGAAGACAAATTTTGACCTGGTATTTTTCCTTCTTTTTCTTGGCGGTCGGCTTCAAAAGCAACCTCCAATTGGCGCATTGAGTTCTTTGAAAATTTAATAAATTCTTTTTCGTCGTCTCGAATTTGAAACTGCCCTCTCAAGGTTAATTCGTCGTGGGCTCTGAATTTTTTAACTTTTTTTTCTACTTCAAAATCCGTAAAACCTAATTTCCTCAGAGTTTCTCCCGCCAATTCAAGTGCGGAAGCGAAAGTATCTCTGCGAATGATTTGAATTCCGAGTTCCATCAGTTTAAAAACGTGTTCTCGATTTCGTGCTCTTGCGATAATCGTCAAATTCGGGAAATGTTTTTTAACTAGTTCGGCGACTTTTATAGAGATATCTATATCCTGAATTGCTAATATAAATAGATCGGCTTGCTCGGCGCCTGCCGATCTTAAAAGACTCAACTTACTCGCGTCTCCGTAATAAATCTTATAACCAAATTTTCTTGCAACGTTGACTTGATCAGGATTGTGTTCTAATGCGGTAAAACCGATTCTATGAACGAAAAGCATCCTTGCAATAATTTGTCCGAATCGCCCGAATCCTGCCACAATAACCCGATTCTGTTCTTCGATTGTATCTTCTTTGAAATTTTGATCTTTTTTGAAAATCAATTCCACTATTTTATCTTTGAGGATTCCAAGGATCGGGGTTAAGCCCATGGAGAGAGTAACGACCGCGATGACTAAGTCGGCTCTTTCCTTTGGAAGAATGGATAAGGATACGCCCACTCCTAAGATTACGAATGCGAATTCCCCGCCTTGGGCGATTGTCACAGAGAGATTTAAGGAAACCTCGTTGGAATGCTTTGCAATTTTTCCTATAAAAAAAAGAACTGTCGCTTTAACGAGGATTAAAATGAATGCGGAGAAAAGGACAAGGATCGGATCTTTTAAAACTTCACTAAGATTGATCGACATTCCCACGGCTAAAAAGAATAACCCGAGAAAGAGACCTTTGAACGGTTCCAAATTTGATTCCAGTTCGTGCCTGTATTCCGAGTCTGCAAGGATCACTCCGCCTAAAAAAGATCCAAGCGCCATCGATAATCCTACCCGATCCATAAGCAATGAAACTCCGATCACAATCAGTAAGGATAATGCCGTGAAAATTTCATGATTCCCGCTGGAAGCTACGAGCTTGAACAAAGGTCTCGCTAAAAATCTTCCTGCTAAGATAACAGTGAGAATCGTTCCGGTCCCAACAGCAATTTGTTTTATACTTCCTTGAGATCCCGGATCGGCGGCTGATTCTGCTAAAAAGGGAAGTATCGCCATAATCGGAATTACGGCAAGATCTTGAAACAGAAGAATTGCAAAAGCGCTTCTTCCGTGTATAGTCTTAAGTTCGTTTTTCTCACCCAATAACTGAAGAGCAAAGGCGGTAGAAGATAATGAAATACTAATGCTGATTACGATTACTTGGGATTTTTCCATACCTAGAAAAAGAAGGATCGCGAAAAAGAAGAAAAATGTAAGAATTACCTGAAGCCCGCCCAAGCCGAAAACGGGTTTTCTCAAAATCCAAAGTCTTTGAGGTTTTAACTCCAAACCTATCAAAAATAAAAGTAAAATAACTCCGAATTCGGAAAGATGAAGAATACTATCCACATTAGTTATCAATCCGATTCCCCAAGGGCCGATAATGATTCCGCCGATAAGATAACCTACGACGGAACCTAATCCGATTTTTTTGAAGAATGGAACCGAAATGACTGCTGCTGAAAGAAATACGATGAGGGTCACGAGTAAATTATCTTGCATTCTTTATCCTCGAATACTTAAATTACGAACTTTTTCTCTCGCGATCTGGAAACAATTTCATGAAAGAAATTATGAAAGAGTGAGCGTCTCCAGGCCATCGCGAAGAAACATAATTTCCATCTGCAATCGCATGACCTCTCTTCAGTTTCTTATGATTGTCTCTGAAAATCGGTTTTGGACCGAAGTGAAAATCTTTCGGATCGCTTAAGGCCGATTTTACTTCTTCTTCTACGGTTTGGGGATAAGTTCGATAGTAATTTCCCAGCCACAGTCTCGTAAGATTCCAAGCTGCCATCTCTTGCGATTTCAAGAGCGCTGTCGTTTTTTTTCCATAAAGGATGGATCGGTCCGTTCCGGGTAGTTTACTTCGAGCCGCTAAAACGACTCCGTGACAAATCGCTCCCAAAGGTTTACCGGTTGCAAAAAACGAACCTACGAATTCTTGTAACTCCTTCGATTCCAAGTATTCTTTCATTCCGGGGGCGTGTCCGCCGGGAAGAATTAGCCCTTCAAAGTTTTCGGGTTTTAAGTCTTTATAAGAAAGGGGATTTTGAAAATGAGAGTCGGAGATCATTTCATCGTAGGCCGCTCTCGCTTTTTTATGAGCAATTAAAAACGGTTTCCAAATTCCAAGGCCTTTGCCGGTGAGCATTCTAAAATCCGCCGATCCCGGTTTACCGTTAGGGGTCGCAAAGAATACTTCATAGTCGTTTTCCTTTAAAATTTTCCAAGGAATCGAACTTTCAGATGGATCAAAGTCGGCGGAGGGTAAGGGAATGAGAATTTTATACTTGGGGATCATAGGATTGATTTTAACTTTTCTCTAAAAAAATCAACACCTTAAGGATTTTCATTTCTAATTCTCAATTTGTTCAAAACTTATAAAATTGATTTTAACTCGATTCTACGCTTTACTCTTGAACTCGACATCGTCTTACTCATCCCTATAAAATAAAATACCGTTCATTTGAGCGCAAACCCCGCTTTTAGGCGCAGAATTTTGGACACTCTGTTATGTGGGAATGAGTAATCGCATTAAGGCTGCTCGGTAAGGATGAATCTTTCGATTTTAGATTCTCGGTACTGAAAAATTGGAGTTTTGGAATAAGCTGTCAAAATCTTCTTGACTGAAGTAAGGAACTTATATTTTGTAAAATTAAATTGTGCACAATCTAAATGGAGGCTAAAATGACCCAAACGTTATACGATTTAACGGCTACTCTGAATAGCGGTAAAGAGCAGAGATTGGAGGATTATAAGGGAAAAGTTCTCTTGATCGTGAATACTGCGAGTGAATGTGCTTTTACTCCTCAATATGCGGGTTTACAAAGTTTGTATGGGAAATACAAAACGGAAGGGTTGGAAATTCTCGGATTCCCTTGCGATCAGTTTAGACATCAGGAACCGGGTTCGGATGAGACGATCAAGAATTTCTGCCAAAAAAACTATGGAGTTGAATTTCCGATTTTTAAAAAAATCGATGTAAACGGAGATAATGCTCATCCAGTATTTCGGTTTTTGAGGAAAAAAGCCTCTGGATTTTTCGGAAACTCGATTAAATGGAATTTTACGAAATTCTTGGTAGATAAACAAGGGAACGTAATTAAACGTTATTCTCCGATTACCGCACCGGAAAAGATCGAAAAAGTTATTCAAGAACTTTTAAAAAAATAAAAACCGAACTCATTTCATGAAAATGAAACAGGTTTTTTATGAGTACGAAAGATCTTTTTTTGGAAAATCAGATTTGCTTTCCTCTTTATGCTTGTTCTAGAGCGTTAACCTCCCTTTATCGCCCCATACTAGATCAATTGGGCTTAACGTATCCTCAGTATCTCGTTCTTTTGATATTATGGAGAGGGGATGGATGCAGTGTAAAAGAAATTGGGAGAAAATTGTATTTGGATTCTGGAACTTTGACCCCTTTACTGAAACGTCTGGAGGATTCCGAACTTGTTGTTAGAAAGCGTTCCGAAGAAGATGAACGTTCGGTGCGGATTTTTCTTTCCTCAAAAGGAAAGAAATTAAAAGAAAAAGCGGTTAATGTTCCGACCAAACTTCTTGAAATCTTAGAAATTGATAAAAGAAGTCTTACCGGTTTAAAAAATGATTTGGACCGGTTGTTACTTATTCTTTCTGAAAAAACCGAATGAATCTTTTATTCAAAATGTTTTCTAATTTATTGAATCATAAAATTGAATTTTCGATGCGGAAAATTTTAAAAATGTTTCAGAACGAGTGCTACTGATTCCTATAAAATAGATTACCGTTAATCTGAGCACAAATCCCGCGTTTAGACGCAGAATTTTGGATACTCTATTATGTAGACATGAGTAAAATTTCACTTTTACTACTCGGACGCGTGAAAATGATACTCGAAAATAAGCGGTCGATTTTGCAAAAGTACAGCGGTTCTCAAGAATTAAGTCAAATCGGGAAACCCCGGCTTTTTAAAGGAAGATTCCAATATTCTAATTTTCGAAATAAGTTTGTCATAGTATTCTATTCTTGCGTTCGAGTAGTAGTTCGATAAGATTTTGTATTTGAAACTTATCTAAAATACGTTTGACTCGTTGTTCAATTCCGATCGTGAAATTATTTTGATTCTTCAAAAAAGTAATTCCGAAACGGTTACTCTTTTGATTTCGGAAAATATTTGGCTTTGTTTTCCCGAAAAAGATTTGAAACTTTTTCCAAAGAAGATTCCTCAATTTTTGAGAACGTAGGGAAGTTTCTTTCTGTTTCAAAACGTCTCGGTAAAAAAGCCGGACGACTCTTGTATCAACTTACTCTGTAAAAACGTAAGCATTTCATATCGTGATGTAGAACTAAATTTCATTAAAAAACACTTTATTTTTTTATTAAGTATTCAGATCGGCTCGATAATCTTGTTTTATGGATGGATTTAAACCGTGTCGTTTAGAACACTTTGGATTCCTTCTTCGAAATCCATTTTAAATTGAAAACCTAATTCTTTTTGAATACGGTCCGAAATTACGATCGAAGACTCTTGAATATATTCTAAGTTGGCTTTCTTTTTAAAAACATTGGCTAATAAACCGTTGGCTAAGTTAAATAGAAATAAAATTAAACCCTTAAATTTTAATCTGAAAAAAAACTTTCCGGGTTTCAATTTTAAAAAAAGAATTTCTATGTCTTTTGAAGATAATGCTCTCGGGTACGCGACGTTGAATGTTTTGCCGGATGCTTTATTCCATTTTTTTAATATAATTAAAAAAATTGCGACAACATCGGAAGAATGAACCATAGATTTTTTAAAGTTTGGATTTCCGGAATAGAGAAGAATTCCATATTGAAATAATTTTAAAAGTTTGTTCAGAAAGCTTTTACTGGTGGGTCCGTAAACGGATGCGATTCTGAGAATCACAAAAGGATTTTTGGATTTTCGCACGAGGGATTCGCATTCTATTTTTGAAATCGCGTAAAAAGTATTTCCGTTTAGCACCGAAGTTTCGGTAACGGGTTGATTTGAAAAACCGTAGACGGAGGAAGAACTTGAAAATAAAACTTTGGTCGTTCGATTTTTGGAAGCGAATCGAAGAATCTTCTGGGTCGAAAGTTCGTTTCCTCTTTTGTATTCTTCCAAAGAAGCCGCTTGGCCGCTTACCTTTCCCGCAAGATGAATGATAAATTCCGGTTTTTCGTTGATGGAAAATTCCGGATCGTTTTCCAGATCAACCTCGTAAAAAACAAAATTGGAATGAAATCGAATCGAGTCGGAAAAGGAGGAAAGATTTCTTCCGATACAAACTACTCTGTAATTTTTAACTAATTCCGGAAGAAGTATTCGACCCAAAGAACCGCTGCCGCCGGTTACTAGGACGGTTTTTATAAAGTTCCCTTTATCATTCATGGAACCATTTTGATTTTTTGATAAGGATAAAGAAGAATTTTTTGAACTCCAATTTTATTTTTGCTCTCGACGGTTAAAAATAGAAATCGTACTTTGTGGATTGAAGTTTAGACTTAGGAGCATTACGGTGAAAAAAATACTTTCAACGTTTTCGATTTTAGTTTTTATCTTGGTTTTTTTCTTTTGCAGTTCCGAAAATAAAAAGCAACCTCCGAGACAAGAGTTTCAGCCTAATTCCGATATTAGGATGTTCGAAGTAGGGATGATAAAGGAAGGAGACAAACGGATTAAAGCGGAAGCCGTTTTGGGAACTCCGTCGGTGGAACTGAATACGCAAGACGGCGCGATTTTAGAGTGGTATTTGGTTTCTACTGATTATCAAAAAAATTCTTATAAAACTTTGGCTGAGAAGCCCGAAACGATATCGGAAGATACAAAGTTTATCAGACTTACGATTGATAAGAAAGGCGTGATCAAAAAGATGGAATATAAACTTTAATGGAAAAAGTTTAGTCTGCAGTATCGTCTTCTAATAAATCCAATCCCGCGAGTCCGACTAGAAAGTCGAGAAGTTCTGCGGGATTAAATCCGATCCTAAGTCCCCCATAAATACCCAAATAAACTTCGATCTGATAAAGAAAACTCTTCGGATAGCCGTCTTTTCTTTTATTAAAAGTTTGTAATGCGTTTTGTACCGCGGGATCATTCCGATCGAAACTTTGTCCTTCTATGAATCTTTTGTAAAATTCTTCCTTTTTTCTCTTTCGTCTTTCCGCTATGGGAATATTGTAAAACGAAAGATAACGGAGTTTTTGACTTTTGATGTTGTATCTTTCATTTAAGAACTCGGGAACCAGATCGCCTGGTGTTTTCGAATTCTCCAAGTTTTTGAATTCTTCTACGGTTTCCGAAGAAATTGTTTCGGATGCTTCTTCCGTTTCGGACGTTTGTGTTTCTGCTTCCAAAGGAAAAAAAGTATCACTTCCCAAAATTCCGAAGATCAATTGTTGAGACCGGTATAAACCGAAATAACCGCTCCGAAGTCCGTAGCCTTTTCCTAAGTCTCTTTTACCTGGAGCGGATTCCCCGCCTTGAAAAACGAAACCCGCCGCTAAAGGGCCGATTCTAAGACCTGCGCCATAACCTGGAGTTTCCACCCCCAAGGTAAAGATATCTTTCAGATCGTTTTTTCTGTTTTGAAAATATGTGGCACAATTTATAGAGCTGATAAGAAGGTAACTTAAGAATAGGAAAAAAAGAAAGGATCCGTTATATTTTTTTGTCGCACTCGATAAAGTCACAAGCCCACTCTCTTGCGATTTGTCGGTTAGGCAACCCGGAAAAAGAAAACGAAAGATCCGTTTTCTGATTGTTTCCCGAATTCTTAGCGTCTCAATAGAATCAGAATGGAAGAAATAAAATCATCCGCAATTATATCTGCTAATATCGCAGTTTTGGGAGGCGGGCCGATGGGGATCTATCTCTCCGCGTATCTTTCTCCTAAGGCAAAAGAAATTTTTCTTTGGTACGATGATCGGAAAAAAGCCGCAAAAATCGAAAAAGAAAGAATAGCCGCGGTTCTTGAAGATTCAATCGCGCTTCCCGAAAACGTTCGTGTCAAAAGCGAATTCGACTTTTTAAAAAGCGGCTCTTGGATTCTTGTGATCGCGGTGCCTTCGAGATTGATGGAGGGAATTTTAGACGAATTGATCAAAATTTTGGATAAAAATTCCCCCCATTATGTCTTTGCCTTTACGAAAGGACTTTTATCTATCTCCACAAGAAGAAAAACAAATTGCATTACATATTCTGAATATATTCATAAACTTTCCGTTACGGGAGAATTAAAAAATGTGGAATACACCGCGGTTAACGGCCCGAATATTTTGGGAGAATTAAAACGGGGTCATCACAGTTTTTATTGTTTGGCTTCTTCTGGAACTCAATCGGTCGAAATTTTTGAAACGTTATTCGGCGATTCTCGTAGTCATACCAAAACATACGAAGATCTGATGGGTTTAGAGGTGTTCGGAGTGATGAAAAATCCGATCGCGATCGCTTGCGGAATCGCTTCGGGAATTCCCGAGTGCGGAAGTAATTTCGAAGGAGAACTGATCAGTCTAGGTTATTCGGAAATTATCACTCTTTTGGAAACGCTCGGAATTCCCACCAAGCCCGTACAAGAATATGGTCTTGCAGATTTGATTGCTTCTTGCACTTCCCGTTATAGTCGAAACAAGGCATACGGTCATCGATTTGTACATAAATTGATCTCCGGAGAAGACCGGCCTAATCTGATCGAAAGAATCGAATTGTTTTTTAATCCTGCCGAATTCATTCAAAAAGAAGTCAGTCAAAGCGAAAGTCACGTAGAGGGGGCTTTTGCGCTTGCTTCGATCATTTCTTTGGCTGAGGAAAAAAACGTAGATATTCCACTTTATAGCATTCTTTTTCAAATACTTACCAGAAGGGTTTCTCCGACGGAATTGATTCGTTTCGTTTCCAAATCCACTTCCGACGAGGTTCGTCACATTTCCAAAACCACCACAAAACGTTCCGGTTTAGGAATGGCTTCCGGTAAAAAATTTCAGGAAGCGTTGAGTAAAAATGTATTAAGGCATATCAACAGCCAACCGGGAATGACGGATCGTATCGTTAAACAATCCTCGCTTCTTGTGAAGTCATTGGAAAAAAGATATAAGGAAGCGGAAGCATCCAAGGATATTACGGATCTTTTGCAGATTCCGAAAGAGATACAACTCTGGAACGAGGTAGAAAAGAAGTTTCAGGAAAAGGGGAATAAGGATCTAACAAAAATATTAGATTTTTATGTTTCTGAAATTGCGGATGATTACAAGCCGTTCTTACGTGATACGCTCATAAACCTGATCATACCGATTCGTTACATTTTAAACGGTTTTAAATCGGGATCTGGATTGCCTAAGATCGGCGGTTGTGTCAAAGAAGTGAAAGCTTTAGCTTCGAGATACGATATTCTTTATACGCCAACTCACAGATCCCATTTGGATTCGATAGAAGTTGCTTTTGGTTTAAAATGGCTCGGACTTCCGGTGCCGCGATACGCCGCCGATAAAAAAGTAATGGCTACTCCTGGGCTTGCTAACATATTGAAGTCCCTCGGTGCTTACATGGTGGATAGAAAAAGAAATCGGAATATTCTATATTTGGAATGTTTAACTCAATATTCTACGATGATGTTGGAGGCTGGAATTCCGACTTTGGTGTATCCGGAAGGAACCCGTTCTCGAACTGGAGGGATTCTTCCGATTAAAACCGGAATTTTATCCACTTCCGTGGAGGCCTATAAACATACTGGTTCTGAAGTTATCGTAGTTCCGATTGTGTTGTCTTATGAAAACGTTCCGGAGGACGAAGAGTTTTGCGGAAAAGATAAAAAATCCGGCTTTAAAGATTTTTTCTATAAAAGAAAGGAAGTGTACATGGATCTTTGCGAACCGATTCCGGTTTCGAGATATATACACGAAGAAGATCCGGTGGGGGTTATCGGATTTGAAATTACACAAAGTTGGAGAAAATACAGGAGAATTTTACCGAATCAACTTGTGGCGCGTTTGATCGTGGAAGCGGGAACGGAAGTAAAGATGGGCGAGTTAAGGAATTTAATTAAGGAAACGATTCTGACTAAAAAAGGAAATTATCTTATTCGGGATTCCGATGAAATCTTAAAACGAGGTCTTAAGATATTAAGACAAAGAAAGATAGTTCTTTTGAAGAATGAGAGCATAAAGATATTAGATCATAATCTGATCCAATATTATGCGAATATGTGTACGGACGAATCCCCTTAATCGACTTTAATTTTAGAAGCTAAAAGAATCGCACGCTTGCGAAGAGAGGAAGTTCCTTCTCCTTTTGAGGAATAAGAGAGGGCGACTCCCATCCTACGGTAAGGTCTTGTGATCGGTTTTCCGAAAATTCTGAAATCTGATTCGGGCATTTCTGATGCGATATCTAATCCTTTTGTTTCCGGAATTTTACCGTCCGTACTCGCAAGAATTACAGCGCTTGCGCCTTTTCTTTCTTGAGTGATTTCGGAAATCGGAATTCCTAAAATCGCACGAATGTGAAGTTCAAACTCGTTGAAGTTTTGTGTTCCGGCTAACGTAACCATACCAGTGTCATGCGGCCTCGGAGAAAGTTCCGAAAAATAGACCTGATCTTCGGTTAAAAAAAATTCCACGCCCCAAATACCGAAACCTGTCAGTTCTTTTGTTACCGCTCCCGCCATTTTTTGCGCTTCTTTCAATTGAGCTTCGGAAATTTCTGCCGGTTGCCAACTTTCCTGATAATCTCCTCTTTCCTGCCTATGACCGATCGGTGGACAGAAAAGCGTTTTGCCATTTTTCTGCGTAACCGTTAGAAGTGTGATCTCTGATTTGAAAGAAATGAATTCTTCCACGATGATTTCCGTGGTGCCCGTACGGCCTTTAGTTTGAGAAGCCTCCCATGCTTTGGAAATATCTTTCGGGGATTTGATGACTGACTGTCCTTTTCCGGAAGAAGACATGAGGGGTTTGACCACACAAGGAAAACCTAATATTTCGGTTGCTTTTATCAATTCCTCTTCCGAGGAAGCATATAAATATTTTGCAGTAGGAAGTTTTAAATCTTTTGCCGCAAGATCGCGAATTGATTTCCGATTCATTGTGAAATTAGCGGCTTTAGCGGAGGGAACTATCTGATAGCCTTGTTTTTCATATTCGTAGAAACGTTCGGTTTTAATCGCCTCGATTTCGGGAACAATCAGATCCGGTTTATGTTTTTCTACGACTTGATCCAAAAGGTTGCCGTCTAGCATGTTGATAATTTCTTTTTCGTGAGCAACCTGCATAGCGGGCGCGTTGTCATAAGAATCGACGGCAATTACGTATTGTCCTAATCTTTGTGCTGCGATGACGAATTCTTTACCGAGTTCCCCGGATCCTAAAAGAAGAATTTTCTTTTTCATAGTCTTATCGGCAGACTGAAAGAAATATTAGAAAGATCAAAAAGAAAATCTTCATTTATTCAAAAATTGCAATCCACATCGCAGAATGACGTTCCGAGAGGAAAAAGGTTTTTAAAACAAATTTCACTTTGGTTTGAAAATGTTGTAATCGGTATTATTTTTATTATTACTTGGACGAACGAAAAGAATACTATAATAAGTTTGTTTCAAAATTTAGAATGTTAGATCTCTTCAAAAAAACAACAATTCTGGATTCGGAGCAATTTTGTGAACGCTTCTATATTTTGTGAAAACTGTCCGTTAATTTTTGGCGCCATTTTTATGATATATGGTATTTGTGGAGTCCCTACATTCAAGATTTTGAAACAAATCAACGTGAATTCGGCCTAATTCATTTTTCCGTAGAAAATTGGAATTTGAACTTTGTAAATCTATTCTTAAAATGTGGGAGCTAGAACAAATCGAGATTTTACGAACAAATTCTAAAAGTAGGGGGTTCCTACTTTTAGAAAATTCTTTCTCATTTTCAACCACCGAACTCACGGAAATACTATGACAACGTATAAAAGTAATATTGAAAATCAGAGTTGAATTACTGCACAATGCGATAGCTCACAAATCGCGCCTTTTCCCAATAATTTATAGATTATTCGGCTATTTTAATTTTATTTTCTAAGGGCGTTTGCTATCTTTTAAATATTATAATTATTATGAATTATGATTTCGAACCTTCGAAAAGTATCTTTATTTGTTTTTACAAACGAACGCTTTATTATTCGGTTCTGTAAATTTTTAAATATATTATAATTCTCTAAATTTTTTTACTGAAAACGGCTTCGCTTTTGAGTTTTTTTCTACGGTAGGCATTCGGATTGGTTCCGGTGAGCTTTTTAAATTCCATATAGAACGTGGATTTGGAGCTGAATCCAGCGCGGCTCCCGATTTCCGAAGTTGTTTTTTCTGGATGATCTAAAAGAAGTTTTTTAGCTTCTTCGATCCTATATTGATTGATTAGGGAGGGAAAATTATTTCCAAACTCTACGTTGACGATTTCTGAAAGTTGGTGAAGACTTAATCCGAGTTCTTTGGCTATATTTTCTTCTTTTAAAGATTTTTGAAGGAAAACTTTCTTCTTTTCTAAAAGATCCTTAATATTTCGAACGACCTCGTTTACATTTAAGGAACTTGTAATTGATTTTCTGGTTTGCGCCGATTCTTTTTCCCCTATTTCTTGGTTTCTTTTTCGATTGAAAAACTCGTTTAACGAAAAACTTACTAAAATCGAGTGAAAAGGAAAAAAGAGTACGACTCCAAACACCGAAAAATAATTAAACGGATAAAAATCAAAATGGAAAATCGTTTTGTATGTGTCTAAAACAAGAAATATGGCCCAAGAAGTTGTGTAAAGTAATCCGATTGAAGAATTGGAACTGAAGAATTGATAGTGAACTCGAATAAAGTAAAAAGAAGAAAAACCGACAGTCGCGACTAAAAGAAGAATTCTGTGATCATACCAAGATTGTAGGAGAGGGATTAGAGAATATAAAATTCCCAATGCTCCTGCGATCCAAAAGAACACCGAGCGATAAACTTTCTTCTGATTGGTTTTGTCGATTGAGAATAGATATAAAAATAAAAACACGTAAGAGATCCCGAGAAATAAGAAGTAGCTGTGCCGAAATAGATTATTTGCGTTTCCGAAAATTTCGGCAAAAGTACGTCCATGAAGAAAGTAAAAAGTGACGATGATCGAAAGTACGTATAACGGAAAAAAAATGAAAGTCGAATTCTTAAATCGGTAATAGCCGAAAAAAGAATAGAGAATTGCAAATCCAACGATTCCGGCGATCGAATAGGAAATAATGAATTTAAGCCTTTTGTGAAGTTCGAATTCTTCTAAACCCATAATCCGGATTCGATAATTGATATCCTCGTTTGATAACACAAAAAGATAAAAAATTCTATTTTCGTTCGGTTGCAAATCTATTCTAAAATGTGGTAATGTTGTGAGAACCCTTTCATCCGTTGTAGGATTTGAATAGCCCGATTTTACGGTGACGAATTTTCCATTTTTATCAAAAAAACAAAGTTGAGTATCAGGAACATTCAACCAGCCGAGTAGAAGAATTCTACTCTGAATTGTAGATTCAGAATTTTGAATGCTGAAGCGTAACCAATTTCCGAAAGAAGTCCTTTTCACTCTGAGAACGTTGGCTGAAATCGAATGCCATTCTAAATCTTCTAGACCATCGATATGATTCGGGGAACAACCTGCAAATTTTTGATCCCTATATCGGTATTCGATAAGAGAACTGATATTTTTTGAAGAGACATCTTGATCAAGTAATACCACAGGTTCGGTGTGTGCAAAAATTGAAGAAAAAGAAAAGCCAAACAGAAGAATGAAAGTTTTAAAATTTGGATTCTTATACATTCCGTTCAACGACCTTTAGTATCGTATATGACTAAAGCAATAATTATTCTTTTTAAAAATGCTTCCGAAATAAATTATTTTTTCTACAAAAGCTTGGATTTTTCTATATTCTATAATGGATCAGATTTTTTCGGAAAATCTCATGTGTACCAGTACTTTTTTAAATCTAAATCTTTTTATATCCTGTGACAATAATTTCCGATTTTATATGTTCAATAGTTTCTTGGTTTGAGTTTTTTCCTTTTCATTTTTTAGAAAAGGGAATTTCGATTCAGAATTTGCCCAAAAACTAAGAGCTCGTCTCAAAACCTTAAAGAAGTATCTCTAAGCGATCCGGCAAGTTTCTAAAAAAACGTAAGTTCTCATAGATTACGTCGTATTGGTGGTTTTTCTTGTCGTTTAAAATTGTAGTCCCTACATTTTTGAGGTTTTGAAATAGGCTTTTAGGATGTGAAGCTTCTATAGGACTTTACATTATAAAGGAGGAAAATTAACCTTTGTTAACGTCTGATCCCTCTCCTAGGCAAGGTCATTTTTTTACTTATCCACTGACCCTAAAACCCTGATTCCTAGCATCTATCCACTAAAACGTGAAAACTTCCAGCGTTTTATTACGAGCCATGACCTTACCCACAAATTGAAAAGATTTTTAGAATCAGAAAGATCAAAAAACGCTCATTTTTCAAGTGTTCCGACAAGAATAAGGCTTTTTACCTTGCAAAAAGTATAATTTTCTATAGAGAAAAATTTCCCGAACCTTTTCACCCCGCCCAAGATAAGGGGAAACTCAGGCACAACGCTTCTTAAACTCAGTAAACACCTTCTTATTGTGGTAACTAAGTTTCACGGGGGATTTTGTCGTAATTCCGACAAATTGATCTGGAGATCCCATTGCTTGTGGGTAAGGTTATGATTACGAGCTTACTACTCATCTTTCCATAATCATAATAGAGTGTCTAAAATTCTGTATCTAAACGTGGATTGTGCTCAAATTAACGGTACTCTATTTTATAGGGATCAATAAATGATTTAAAATCGATTTATCGTTTTAGAATAGATTTTAAATTTCAAAACAACAATCGATTAGAAAAAGGCTTCACGCGAATTATTAACAATTGGTAAATATTACCGGACTTATAATTCAATATATGGAGGCTGCAATATCGATAAAAGCCTACTCAAAAATTCTATAATTCAATCCCCAAAAGCGGTTTTTACAGTATGATAGATGAATTATTTGATTACCCAAATTGCTATAAAATAGTAAAAATAATTTCGCTTTTAAACCGTTTACTGAAAATCTCCGGTTTCAATTTTAAGTTTTTATCTGTCTCTAAAAGATTATAAAAACCATCAAAAATTTATAGAAACTCAATTTTTCAAAAAATGATTGTCCAATTTTATAATCTTGGAAAGTCTATTCGAATAGGGGTTTAGGAAATAGATTTAATCGAAGTCACGATATTCTTAAATCATGGAGTTAGCTTATTATGAACACACACGCAATTTTAGAAAACGTATTAAACCCGCCGGTATTGTTTTTCTTTCTCGGTATGGGTGTGGTTTTTTTCAAATCAGACTTGGTTATACCCGAATCGCTGTCTAAGTTCTTTTCAATGTATCTTCTTTTTGCCATTGGCTTTAAGGGGGGGCACGAGTTGTCCAAAACCGCATTTACCCAAGAACATTTTTTCACTTTAATTGCTTGTTCGATTATGGCCATTTTGGTTCCGATATACGCGTACTTCATTTTGAAAATTAAACTTGATAAACATAATGCCGCCGCTTTGGCCGGTTCTTTCGGGTCCATTAGTGCGGTTACTTTTGTAACCGCGGGCGCGTTCTTACACAATCTCAAAGTCGAATACGGCGGCTTTATCGTTGCGGGAATGGCTTTGATGGAATCCCCTGCGATCGTAATCGCGGTAATATTAGATCGTTTGAACAAAAATAAAATGAATGGCGGAAGTAAAATCAATTGGAGAGCATTGTTCCACGAGGCTCTTTTTGGCTCTTCGATTTATCTTCTAGTTGGGGCGTTGATCGTAGGTTATATCACGGGTGATTCTGGTTGGAAAGCCGAGAAAGTATTTGCGGATGATTTATTTAAGGGAATTCTTACATTCTTTCTTTTGGATATGGGAATTTCCGCGGCTCGTAGATTCAAAGAACTTGCTCATGTCGGATTCTTTTTGATTATAACGGCTATTGTTTTGATGGTTGTAAATGCAACAGTAGGTTTAATTCTTACTAAAGTTATTGGAATGCCTATTGGGGACGCTCTCATGTTCGTTGTTCTTTGTGCTTCCGCTTCTTATATTGCGGTGCCTGCCGCTATGAAAGATATGATTCCCGAAGCGAACCCGAGTATTTATCTTACAGTCGCACTTTCTATCGTATTTCCGATCAACATAATTGCCGGTATTCCGCTCTATTATTATTTCGTAACTTTAACTTAAGGAGAAGAAACGCACGATTTTTCTTGGCGATTGTTTTTACAGTTTGTTTTAAAAACTCGAATTTCTATTGCAATAAGATTCGAAACTTGTTGCGCTTAGTTGTCTTTTTATGTGCTTAAAAATTCAATGTCACGCTTGAACTCGCAGTTTTTTTCCTATCGAGTATAGATGAAAACAAGGTGATTTGGGGTTCGGCCATCATAGATAGGTTTTATTTTAAATCTGTGATCCGTATATTGGATAGGTTCCCGAGTTATTGGGATTGAATTTCATAGTAAGTCGTCAAGGGAGTTCATATCTGATGTTTGAATTTTTGTGTGGATCTTTCTTGAAAAGGTTAAGTATAAGATCTTGCGATTTTCATTTTCTCAAATAAAAATGAAGAGTTAAATCAGATGATTTCAAATCAAAAAAAACACACTACGAAAACGAAAATAATGTTTATTTTGTTTTTTCTCTCTTTCTTTTTCGAAAGTGAGATTTTGTTTTCTCAGGCTACTCCGACAAACGCAGGGCCTGTCGTTACAACGGAAACGAAACCTACGACGGAGGAAAAATTGGATCATTTTGATTTTGTTTCTCCGATGAAAAAAAACGGAATTAGTCCCGAGTACAATCGGCACATGTTTATCGATCCGGATCTCTCTAAGACAGTAAACAAATACTCGAATAAACTTTGGATCAATGATTGGATCAAATTAGGTTTTTATCTGAGACCCAGATACGAATCTAGAAATAATCTCAACTTTGATAAGTCCAATCACGCTTATACGGATCGAATCATGCAGACTTCTGCATTTTATTTTCTCATCGATCCGAATCCTTATGTGACTTTTAAAATTACCATTCAAGATACCAGAGTTTGGGGCGGTGTATCTCCTGCAAATGTCGGAGACATTCGTTCGGGATTTTTCAGCAATACTCCGACTCTTAGCTCGGATCCGAATATTCCGGGAAAACCGAACAATTCAATCGCTCCCAACAATACAAGTATTAGAGAAGCCTTTGTAATGATTCAAAAACTTCCTTTGGAAGCTAAAATGCAGATTGGTCGGCAGATTTGGGCCTACGGTGATCAAAGAATGATCGGCGGAGGAAACTGGACGATCAACGGTTTATCCTACGACGGCGCCCGAATTATGTTCGATTACGAGAATTTTAGTTCTCACTTTTTTGCCGCGAGACCTTATTGGGCTCAAAGCGGTGTGAACGGTGTTCTTTCTTCCAACGATCCAAAGGTCAATTCTACTCCGGGAAACACGAATTCTTCCGCTTCTCAATCGGACACAACCCTTTTCGGTACATACAATACGTTCAAAATCTTGAATGAAATAGTTTTAGATGTTTATAATATAAATGTGGTCAAGAAGTGGATTCCTCAAACGACTCCCGCTTCCGTTGCGGACGACGTTCTTGCAATCAATCGTAAAAGGCAAAACGATCAACTTTATACGACCGGTTTCAGACTCACTAATAGAACCAATAAAAACAATCTTCCCGAAGGAAAGGCTTGGGATTGGACCTTCGAAAGCGCATGGCAGAACGGTTACAACGGTCAAAGAATTCATAAACGATTTTTAGGTTACGACCTCCCGGGCGCGATCGAAGGTATAAACCTTGCCGATACGAAAACCGAAAGGATCAAGTATTCCGGCCATTTTCATGTCGCTCAAAGTGGTTATACCTTTCTGGAGAAGTTAAGGTTGGGATTACAATACATGTACGCCTCCGGCGATAATAACCGAACGGATGGAAGTTTTTCCACTTTCCAAACTCTTGTGAACCCTCGTTTCGGAGTAATTCCTTATTGGAATAACGTAGCCGGCCTTTCCGAAAATATCGATATGAAAAACTTAAGTTCCTGGAATGCGAACCTTACCTACAAAAGCAACAAGTGGGGAATGTTTCAAATAGCGTATATCATCAACGATAAGGTTCAGAAAAACGACGCTTGGTATGCGATCAACGGGGGCGCGAACTCGATCGCAGGTTCTGTACTTTCTTCTCCAGTAGCAACGTCGACTAACGCGTCCGGGAATATTTCTTCCGCGGGTTCTACGGAAAATTATACGGGAAACGCTTTCACGCAATCGTATTCTACGGGTAGAAACATTTATAACGAATTGGATCTAACGTGGATATTTCAGGTGAACGATAATGTGTCTATTTGGACAGGTGCGGGTTTTTTGATCGCGGGAAATTCGATTCGAAATTATAGAAACAGTCCCTTGTTCTACAATGGAACGACGAACCAGTTTGAATTAAATACTGCGGCGTTGATGAAACAGCATACCTCTGACAAAAACGCGAGCGTATTCTTCTTTCAGATGAACGCCGCGCTCTAGCAAAAGGAGGCTCAATCAGCCAATGATTATTCTATCTTATTTGATAGTTGCAATGTCTCTTGTTGTACCCTTTTTAGCAGCAAAGGTGCTCGGTAAGGATTTTTTCGGGCAGGATACGGCTGTATTTATTGGCCTTACTCTTCAGACGGTGTTGGGAATGATAATTTCCGTTTATGTTCACGGTTATGAGCACCGTAAAAGAACAACCATTCTTTTGGGCTATGCTATATTTTTTCTCAGTACTGGATTGTGCTATTTAGTCGGTAAAACTTTATGGCTGATTCTATTTTGGGAATTGTCCACGGTTAGCGCTTTCCTTCTTTATCAAGGAGGCAAATGGACTCCGAATTCCATCAAAAGTTTTATTGCGTTAGTCGTTGCGGGTGGGGTCGGAGCTTTTTGTTTTACGTATTGGATTTATTCTCCCGAAGGTCAGTTCGGAAATGTTTTTTTGGTTGCCGGTCTTTTGGTGAAAGCGGCCTTTTTTGGATTTCACTTCTGGCTTCCGGAAGCTCACTCTGGATCTCCGGCGCATGCGTCTGCCGCTTACTCGGGAATTTTGGTAAATCTTCCTTTGATTCTTTTTCATCAGCTCGTGGCACCTTGGCTCGGTAATACTGTTTATATCAAAATTTTAATTCCTTTGGCGGGTTTCGGAGTACTTTGGGCGGGTTTATCTTCTTTATTTTCAAAGGATGCTAAGAAGGCGATTGCTTACAGCACCGTAGAGAATATGAATTTTCTGTTTCTTTGTATTCTTCTTTCCGCGTTGTGGAAAGACAGTGAAGTGGAGAATTTAAAAGTACTCAGCAGATCTTTTTCGTTTCTGTTCATTCTTTCTTTGATCCACCACAGTATCAGTAAGACGTTTCAATTCCTTTCAATCGGATACCTCACCAAAATATCAGGTTTTTCGAATGTAGATCAGAACACAGGTGTCGGAAGAATTTCTGGATTACCCGCTTCGTTGTTGAGTTTAGGGACGATCAGTTTTCTCGCGATTCCGGGGACCACTGGATTTCTTTCGGAAGCGACGTTTGTGAAATTAGTCGCGGGAGTTTTGGAAATTCCGGGACAAAGCGCAATTCTCGTCCTTCCTCTTTTGATTTTAGTTTCCTCCGGTTTGGTTTTAGGAGCAGCGGGGCACTTGAGAATTTTTTTGGGAATGGTGTTGTCCAGACCGAGAACCGAATGGTCTGAAAACAAACCTTCGCGTTCGATTTTTTATTCTCTTTCTTTGAGCGGAACTTTGATCCTTCTCGTTTCTTTGGTGATTTCGGCGTACGCGGTTTACTATTCCCCAACCACCGAATGGTTGGATGAGAAATGGTATCGCGGACTTGCAATCGTCAACTTTCTCGGACTCGGTATGCTCACGTTTGTTGGAATTTTCGGCTGGAGAACAAAAATTGCTAGAAGGAAACTTTGGGACTGCGGCGGCAATTACGGCGGTGCGGACGTTGCGATTCCTTCCGATGGAATTTCGGATCCTCTTTTCCCTTCTCTGGGAAGATATTTTACCAACGAGGAAGGAAATTCTCGTTTAGACGAGGGAATACTTCATGGAATTATAAAATTCTTAAATACTTTTAAGACGAGAGTGAACGAGGCGGATGAGGAATCGATTTCGATCAACCTTGCATTTTCGTCCGTAACCGTGGTGATCCTTCTGTTTGTGATTATCGGTCTGAAATTAACCGAGGGAGATTTATGGAAATTATTCTTAAGTACCTTGACCCAGTAATTCGGATAATATCGTTTTTTGCTCTCCCATTTTTGTGTGGGGGGCTTATTCAAAAAATACGTTCCTATTCGCAAGGAAGAAAGGGCGCTCCTATTCTTCAGATACTCTACGATACTTGGAGAATGATCCGTAAAAAACCGGTGGATGGGCCCTTTTCCGGGTTCTTTACGGAAGCGTCTCCTCTCATAGCTTTTTTGGCGGGGCTTGTGGTTTGGAGTTTGGCGAGTTTCGAATGGGGATCGTTTCTTCTTATCCCGTTCCTAATCGGAGTTATGCGATTTGCGTTACTCGCCTATTCCGTGGAAAACGGAACTTCGTTTGCGGGAATGGGAGCGGCGAGAGAAATAATTCTCTACGTGTTTTGCGAACCGATCATGATCCTCGTTCTCGTGGTGTTCGAATCGCATCTTGTGTTCAACGCGAACTTTGCAAGTCTCGCGTTCGGCGGCCTTTTTTTGTTGGGAACTTCTTTGGTAATTTTAGCTGAACTCGCAAAACCGCCGTTTGACGATCCGAGAACTCATTTGGAGCTTACGATGGTTCACGAGGCGATGTTGTTGGAAGCCTCTGGAAGCAGAAGGGCTCTTTTCGAATTGGCGCAACAATTTAAAACAAGTTCTTTGTTTCTTTTTGTCGCAAAGATGGGCGTTTATCACGGGGAATTCTTTTTAAGTAGATCGGTATCTCCGTTCTGGCTTGATGTGGTGGCGATCTTAGGCGCTCTTTTTGTTTCCGTTTGCGTTGGTTACATCGAAGCGAATAGTACTCGAAGAAAATGGCTTTGGATTCCAGAGTTACTCGGTTTGAATTTTATTTTTATGCTCTTTTTGGGTATCCTTCTCAAGTTAGGTTGATCCTAAGGAAAGTTTTATGGGAACAGAATTCAGTTATTTAATTCTCCTTTTGCTTGGAGTGGTGATTTTACTCGAGAACCGTTTGAAACGACTCGTTCTATTGCTTGCGTTTCAGAGTGTGTTTCTTTTGGTTCCGCTTTTCGAAGATGGCGGATACGGAACTCACAGTTTATTCCTGGCCGGGATGATCATACTTTTCAAAGTAATTCTCACTCCTTGGATTCTTTATTGGACGGCCAGAAGAACCAATTCCGTAGAATCGACGTTTCCGAAAGTAGGATACATTCCCACGTTTGCGCTTTTGATGGTGGGAGCTGTCGTGGGATTTATTATATTAGGTTTTACTAAATTTAGATTTGGTGAAGTGAACCAAATGTCCTTTCTTTATACTTTTCTTTTGTTGTATGTGGGAATGGTGGGTTTTGTGGTTCGGCGTCATTGGGTTGGGGTGATCGCTTCCTTTGCGGTTTTTGAAAACGGAACTTTCCTTTTGACTCAAATTTTGAGGACGGAACTTCCCCTAGGAATCGAATTCGGTTCTTTCTTAGATGCGGTTTTTATCATAGGTGCGGCCGCGACTCTTAGAATTAGTATGGAAAATTCTTCCGAGAACGAAAAAGAAGAGGTATCTGTATGAATCTTCTCGTTTTGAACGGAATCGGTGTAACGGTTTTGTTTCTGATTCTTCTCGCTTATATTTTAGCGCCCACCAGAGGCCAAAGACAAATCACGATGTGGTCTTTTTTGATGATTCTTTGCGTTGCCTTAAGTTTTGCAGCGTGGAATTTGGAAGGATTTGCGCTTCAATGGGTTTTGATCGAAGCCACAACTTTTACCGGAGCTTTGCTTGTGTCTTCGAGCAGAACGTCTAAGTCGTTTCCGATCGCTTGGAAGTTTCTTTTGATCAATTCCTTCGGGTTAGGGATCGCGTTTTTAGGAATCATCATAGTTACAGCTACGTTATACGGCATTGATCATCCGGTCGAAGTTTTGGCGGGTAAGTTATCCGAACATCCGGAAAATCTCTGGATTGAAATCGGACTTTGGCTGGCGATTTTCGGGTATTCCGCAAAACTCGGACTTTTTCCCAATCATGTTTGGGTCGTAGATACTTATGGTGAAAGTCCGAGTCAAATCTCCGCATTGATCGCCGCGTTTGTTCCGATCGCGGTAAGTTACGCGTTACGTCCGTTCATTCACATGGATCACCAATTGTATCCGACTACTTTCAGCGCGGCGGACGGGTTATTAATCTTAGGAATTATAACGATGTTGCAGAGTATCGTTGCGCTCTATCAAAGGAACGATTTGAGAATGATGACTGCGAAGGTGGCTCTATTTCACAGTGGCGCGATTGGAATTTTTCTCTGGATGGATCTTCCTGATTCTGTGTTCAATTTCGTAATGGCCGGAAATATCGTAATGAAATCGGTCCTATTCTTAACGATGGGGATCGTGAGAATGGATGCCGGAAAGAGAGAGTTGAGCAAAATTTTTCTTTCTGAGAAGATCAACAAGAAAGCGTTATCGCTTTATACGGCTTCTTTGTTTGTCGCATTTATTCTTCCCGGTTCTCCGATTTTCGTAAATGATCTTTTACTTTTGAAAGTAGGCTGGGCTCAAGGCCAGTGGTTTGTGATTACGGTGCCGTTTTTGGGATTGATCTTTTTCGGAGTGTTGCTCTACAAAACGGTTCCTCTTTTTAACTTGGAGGACCGGCCGTTTGCAAAGGAATTTGCCGGAACATTACAGATCCGTATGACCAATTCGTTTTTGCTTTTTATCATGGTGCTCGGCCTCGGTATTTGGGGTTTTTATCATCTACTGCAAGGAGAATTTTGAATGCGTAGCGTGACTGGTTTCTATCCGAGAAAGGGTAAAAAGGGTTACAACCGCTTTTGGCTTACAAGCGACGGAGTGGAACACGAGATCGTAGAGTATTCCGAAAAGGAAGCCTTTGAGGACACCTCGAATCCGATTTGGATTCTCAGGCATTCTCTTGGAACCGATCAGGGAGAAGAGGATTATTCTTCCTATGATTTCGAAAGATATATTACGGCAGATCGCAAAACCGATCTGGAAAAGTTCGTAACCAAAAAAGGCATTAAAGATTTAGTATATAAAGGATTAAAAATACCGATTCCGGCGAGTCATTATTCTCACGCAGTCGGACCGATTCACGCGGGAGTGATCGAGCCCGGTCATTTTCGTTTTATCGTAAAGGGAGAAGAGATTCGAAATTTAGACATTCGGCTCGGTTTTCAAAAACGAGGTTTAATCGATTTGATCAAGGGAAAAGGATCGAAGGATTCTTTACCCTATGCGGAAGCGATTTCAGGAGATAGTACAATTGCTTATGCGATCGCGTTTTCCAGAATTTTCGAAGAGGCGCAGAAAATCGTCGTTCCTCAAGAATTGGATTTTGCAAGACTCGTTCTTTTGGAACTCGAAAGAATTGCGATTCATATCGGAGATATGGGTGCGATTGCGGGAGACGTGGGTTATTATCCTTTACAAGGTGTTTGTTCTTTGCAAAGGGGGATTCCTCTTGGAGTGATGGAAGCGTTGACCGGGAATCGTTTCGGAAGAGGAGCGTTATCTCCGGGTAAGGTCGTTCTTAGAAAGGGACTCAACCGCGAAAAATTAAACGAACTCGCAGAAAGAATTCGTTCCGTTACTGCGGATGTCGTCGCACATTTTGAACGAGCCGCGAACGTTTCCACAAACCGGGAGAGGCTCCAGTCCTGCGGGATAATCCGGCAGAAACAAGTTAGACATCTTGGCTTTATAGGAATGGTGGAGAAGTGCACAGGACTCAGCAGGGATCTTCGTAATTTAGAAAAATCGTATATGCTTAGTTCTCCGATTTCTCTTGAGTTGAATCGGGATCATATGAAAGGGGACGCATGGGCAAGATTTTATCTGCGTTATGAGGAATTGAAAAACAGCGGTAAATGGCTCATAGAGGCGATTCCCAAATTAGAAGCCGCTTTCTCCCTGAAACTCGGAAAGGTCCAGTCAAAATCCGCTGTCAAAAAAGGGACCTATTATTCCGCAGTGGAAGGATGGAGAGGACCGGTGCTCGTATCCTTGGATTTGGACGCCGTCGGCTCGATTGAAAACGCTTATATCAGGGAAGTTTCCGTTCCTAATTGGCATGCTCTTGAGTTAGCCGTAAGGGGAGAATACATCGGGGATTTTCCGTTAAACAATAAATCCTTTAATCTGAGCTACGTAGGAGTGGATCTATGAAAATTATATTCGAAATATTGAATATAATTCGTCCTGCAAAAACGATGAATTATAAAAAGGTTTTACCCTTCAACCCGAACGCGAGGGGAATTCCGATTCCTATGTTATCTTCCAATGAATCCTGTCTTTCCTGCAAGTCTTGCGAGCAAGTATGTCCGACTCATTCACTCAAAATTCATTCCAAGGATAAGATGAGTTTTGATTATGGAGCTTGTCTTCAGTGTGGAAGATGTTCCGAGTTTTGCTCTGATGGAAAGATTATCGATTCTGGTTTTGTTCACGTATATTCCACCGATCGGGAAGCCTTAAAAGTAACGTATACCAATGGAATGCCGGATGAAAAACCGGAAATGGAAAACGAGGAAGTAAAGCGGTTTAGAAAGGCCACAAAGAAAACCGGGTTTCAGTTTAGAGAGGTCGCTGCCAGCGGGAATAATACAACCGAAGCGGAAATCAACGCAAGTTTTAACGCTCTCTTTGACAGTGAGGCGAGTAAAATTCGGGTCGTCGCTTCTCCGAAGCACGCGGACGCGCTTGTCTATTCGGGTCCGGTTGGACCGAATATGGAAGGCCCACTCGATACGGCGTGGGAGACGATGCCTTCTCCAAAAGCTCTTGTGGCTTGCGGTTCGGAAGCGGTTTCAGGAGGGCTTTTCAAGCTCGGTAAACTTCCAAAAGAACCTGACTTGTTCATTGGAGGAGATCCTCCTCGCCCGGATGTGATTGTTTCCGCGTTTCGGTATTTGATGGGAACCAGAGAGTTCTCTTTCAGAGCGGAACTGGCAAAGTTCGTTCAAAATTTAAAGGAAACCAAATAATTTATAGTAGGCGGGAATAAAAACATGTTTTTAAATGAACTTTCCCATTCTTTCCGTAGCATAAAGAGCTTCTCTAGATTTTAAACTCATACTTGAAAACAATGTTTCTGAATTCATTCCGCTTAAGATGTCTACGGGATATGTAATTCGTTTATCCTTTTTCGTATGAATCGGATAAAAACGTTTTTGATCTCTATAGGAATAAGTCGTTAAAATGACCGTTTCAACATCATGAAAGACCTGTTCTAAATTTCGAAGTAAAGTGTTTGTTTTAGAAGCGATGTTTTCGTTGATATCTTCCCAAGCGGAAAGTTCTCCCGAAATTTCTATGTTGAGATGAACGAGAATGGGACCTTTTTCGGATTGTTTCGCTCGATTTTTTTCTAAAACTTTTCGAGCGACGTTTAAGGCATCCGTATCGTTTCCTCTTCCCGTCTTTACAAGAATCGCTTTGTTTCTCTGCAATAGCTCAAAACCGTCTCCGTAACAGATCAGCTCCTCTGCATGATCTAAAATTTTCCATTTTTCAATCTCGCTTAGATTGGATAATTTTCGCTTGTGATAAAGAGAATATGCAATATTCCAAATGGATTGATATAAAAGAGCGGGAATTAAAAGAGGGGGAAGATCTTTGACTGAAAAAAGTTTTTGAGCCAATGCGTTGAACAAATCGGGTTGAATCAATTTTTGAGAAGCGAAATCGTCCGATACGACAATTCCGATTACTTCCCGAATGAGGTACGATTTCATACAAAGTGCGGTTTGAAAATCGTTGAAAAAAGCAAGTTCTGGTTCCGCAAACAATTCTTCCGGAGTTTTAAAACCCACGTATCTGGCTGTTGAAGTATCTTTGAGAGGAAATTTTAAAAACGCCTTATGAAAAATATCAGAACTAGTTTGAAAGTCGAAATTACGAATGAACTCAGTCGTATCTAGCATGCTTTCGTTTTCAAAGATCAATGTTTCCGCCATGGAGTCTGTGTTGGTAATTCCTTCCATCACATAGAGTCTGTCTTTTTTAAAGATTTTACGGACCGCTTGAGTTTGCGCTTGGATCGCTTTTCTGGCGGCTTGATCGTCGTGATTGTGAGCGGCGCAGCCGAGTCCAGGTAGGTCGGATCTATGCATATATGCGATGAATAAAGCGGGAGTGTTCGGCGTATTGCAAGTTGCGTCATTGATCAAACGATCAATACGATTCCAGAACCAAAAGTTATTTAGGTTTGTGGAAACAATATTGCCGTCCGTTCTGCCGAAACGAATCGTAGTCACTGGATAGCCTTTTAATTTACTTCCGTGAACGCGGCCGTCGATACATTTTGTGACGAGAACTTTTGGTGCTCGAATACTGAATTCTCGAATGACGTGTTTCATTCTGTGAATTGTTTCCGATTGAAGAATATTTTCTTCCAAATATTGATTCAAGTACTGATGGACTTCTTGCACAATCAGCCTCTTTTTACTGAGTCATTCGAAAAATGTTTTTGTCCTTCTTTGATCGAAAACAAAATTATTTTCGAATGACTTCGAAATTTGAAGTCTGTCCCAAACCCGTCGAGCGCCAATAGAAGCGAGACGTTGAGTTCTATCGAGCGCCAATAGAAGCGAGACGTTGAGTTCTATCGAGCGCCAATAGAAGCGAGACGCCTGAATTTCACAAAAATGTGAAACTTTCTAGATGTTACTCATCTCTCTAATAGAGTGTCTAAAATTCTGTGTCCAAACATAGAATTTGCGCTTAAATTAACGATATTCTATTTTATAGGGATCGGGAGTATAAAATCCACTAACATCTAGAAAGCTCCTACATTCTGAGGCTTTGGGACAGACTTATGCTCTCATAGTATCAGTTAGAAAATAATTGTAAAATTCATTTTCTAGTAGAATCGCAAATTTTAAAATAAACGTTTCCATCATATTGTAATCGGTAATCTGCCGATACGTTTGTTAACGGTGCCTTTAAAAAACTTCCAGGATAAACGTGGTTGTAAAAGATTTATCGTCGGGAAATTAAAGTTTGTCTCATAAAAAATTCGATTTTTATAATTTAGGAAACTAAAAATTTTTTATATAAAAAAATTTAATGAAAAACGCGAGTTTCTTTTTGGAATTTGCTGCGAAATCCGCTACTGTACTTGGAAAATCATTATACATAATAAAATTTTTGAAAAATTCAATTATGAAGTTTCACAAAACCGCTTCAATCGTCCATTTCAATGAAACAGAAACAAATGGAACATTAATTTTTCAACAACTCTAATATTATAAATTATTTTTAAAATAGATGCTACTCATCTTTACATAATAGAGTGCCTAAAATTCTTCGTCCAAACGCGGAATTGTGCTTAAATTAACGATATTCTATTTTATAAAGATCAGTAATGAACTGAAAATAAATTATAGTCTTATTCTAGGAAGTCCTCCGGTTTTTTAACTAACGTGAGTTTGGTGGTTGAAAATGAGAAAGAATTTGTCCGTAAAATCAAGATTTGTTGCAGTTCTGTATTTTAAGAATAGATTTATAAAGTTCAAATTCCAACGAAAAATGAATTATGGGTTTTTTACGCTGAACTCACGTTAACTGAATAATTTAGTAGGACAAAAAATGTAAGAATTCCTACAGCTCATAAATGATGAATAAACTGTGGTTCTATTGTTGAATTTGGATAAAATGGTTATCTTCCGCGAAAGGGCAAGGACTTTGAATTTAAATCCTGCCTTAAAAAGTTCCTACATTCTAAGGACTTGCGGCAGACTTTTCATCTTAAAATTTTTATATTTCATTTTGAAATGTTTTTGCGTAGTATTATAACTTATTTCTAAGGCTTTGAAACTTTTTTAAGAATGAATCAATCTGACGAGATGATCGATCCCTTCCTCAAATAATGCGGGACCAGGTTGGAGAATGATTGAAGAATCCAACTCGTAAATTTTTTGATTTCGAATTGCGTTCACATTTTGCCAATCCGGATGTTTCTGCACCCATTCAAAATTCACCGGTTTTCCGCACCAAGAACCTATGTATATGTCCGGATTCGCTTTTGCCACGTCCGATGCGGAGATAATTCTATCCTTCGCTAAGGATTTTTTTTTAAGATATTCAAAACAATCTTTTCCGCCCGCCAGCTCAATCAATTCGGAAACCCAGGAGATTCCACTGATGATCGGTTCGTCCCATTCTTGAAAGAAAACGGAAACACGACTTCGAGAAAGATATCTTTTCTGAATTTCGTCTAACTTTCTTTTCCAACCTTCTATTAGTTTTTGTGTTTCGTTCCTTTTGTTTACGATGGATCCGAGGAGCAACAACGTATCAAAAATCTCGGAAATTGTTCTTTGATTGGTTACAAGAACGTTAAGTCCCTCCGATATTAAATCTTTTGCTAAGTTGGCTTGAATATCCGAAAAGCCGATGATAAGATCCGGCTTCAACTCCCGAATACGTTTAATATTTCCGTTGATAAACGCGGAAACCTTGGGTTTTTGTTCTTTAGCTTTGAGAGGTCGAACTGTATATGCGGAGATGCCTACGATACGTTCTTCCTCTCCGAGTAAATAAAATAACTCGGTCGTTTCTTCTGTGAGACAGATAATTCTTTTCGGACCTAACCGAGCGACCATAGGAGCGAGGTTTGAGTTCCGCGAAGCGACCATAGGAGCGAGGTTTGAGTTCCGCGAAGCGACCATAGGAGCGAGGTTTGAGTTCCGCGAAGCGACCATAGGAGCGAGGTTTGAGTTCCGCGAAGCGACCATAGGAGCGAGGTTTGAGTTCCGCGAAGCGACCATAGGAGCGAGGTTTGAGTTCCGCGAAGCGACCATAGGAGCGAGGTTTGAGTTCCGCGAAGCGACCATAGTGATAAGTAACTCATGCAACGCTCCCTAAGGGTCGCGTTGCAGGTTTGAGTTATAGAATCATTCATCTTGTTCAAACAAAGTTTATTGGAATTCGGCATAATGATTCGCTCATTTTTTACTTTCGTTTCGAAAGGGTTTCTATAGGAAATCCGATCTTAACTATGGAATTTCCTTTTGTCTTCGATCAACTTCTGAACCACCGACGGATCCGCGAGAGTCGACGTATCACCGAGCCCCTCGAATTCTCCCGAAGCGATCTTTCTTAAAATTCTTCTCATAATTTTTCCGGAACGAGTTTTTGGAAGACTTGGCGACCAATGAATCACATCTGGTCTCGCAATTTTGCCGATTACCTTTTCAACGGTTGCAACGAGCTCTTTTTTCAAGGCATCATTTGTCGTAACGCCTTCCTTTACGGTAACATATGCGTATATTCCCTGCCCTTTAATATCGTGAGGAAATCCGACTACAGCAGCCTCGGCGACGGATTTATTTTCAACGAGTGCGCTTTCTACTTCCGCACTTCCGATTCTATGACCGGAAACGTTGATCACATCATCTACACGACCAGTAATCCAATAGTAACCGTCTTTATCTCTGCGCGCTCCATCTCCTGTAAAATAATATCCTTTGAATTGAGAGAAATATGTATCAAAGAATCGTTTCGAATCTCCGTAAACTCCGCGCATCATCGAAGGCCAAGGACTCTTGATACACAAATTTCCGGAAGTTTCTCCTTTGTTATTTATTTCTTTTCCGTTATTATCCACCAATACGGGTTGAACACCGAAAAACGGTAAAGTAGCCGAACCCGGCTTTTGCGGAATAGCTCCGGGCAACGCAGTGATCATAATAGATCCGGTTTCGGTTTGCCACCAAGTATCTACGATCGGGCATTTTCCTTTTCCGATAATTTTAAAATACCATTCCCAAGCTTCAGGGTTGATCGGCTCTCCGACAGAACCCAGAAGACGTAAAGAACTCAAATTTCTTTTTTGAACATGAGTCAATCCTTCTCTCATCAAAGCACGGATCGCGGTCGGAGCCGTATAAAAAATATTCACTCCGTACTTATCGATAACGTCCCAAAATCTTCCTGCGTCCGGATAAGAAGGAACCCCTTCAAACATCACAGAAGAAGCCCCGTTGGACAAAGGACCATAAACTAAATAAGAATGACCCGTCACCCAACCTATGTCCGCAGTGCACCAATATGTGTCTTCTGGTTTGATATCGAATACATAATGAAATGTTAAATTAGCTCCCAGAAGATAACCGCCGGTAGTATGTAAAACTCCTTTCGGTTTTCCCGTCGAACCGGAAGTGTAAAGAATAAAAAGAGGATCTTCCGCATCCATCGATTCCGGTTTACAATAGGAAGGCAAATCGGGATCGCCGATCAAAAAATGATACCAATAATCCTGACCGTCTTTCCAAACTAGACCGGATTCGTTCCCTGTACGACGAACAACGATTACTGTTTTAACATTCTCTTTGGACTTTTCGAGAGCAAGGTCGACGTTCCTTTTGAGTTCAATGGGTTTGCCGCCTCGGAAACCTCCGTCGGCGGTGACGATTAACTTTGGTTTGCAATCGTCGATTCTGCTTTGAAGCGCTTCCGGAGAAAATCCACCGAAAACAACGGAATGAATTGCGCCAATTCGAGTACATGCAAGAATCGTAATGGCTAACTCCGGAATCATAGGAAGATAAACAAGAACCCGATCTCCTTTTTTTACTCCATATTTTTTGAGAACGTTCGCAAAACGATTTACCTCTCTGTAAAGGTCATAATATGTAAGAACCTTGGATTCTGAAGGATTATCTCCTTCCCAGATCAAAGCGGCTTTGTTTTTCAAAGGAGTACTGATGTGACGATCTAAACAATTGTAAGAAACGTTGAGCTTTCCGCCTTTGAACCACTCCACTTTTGCATTTTTAAAATCGTGGTTTAAAACCTTGGTCCATTTTTTAAACCAAGTCAGTCGGTTCGCTTCCCTTGCCCAAAATTTGTTCGGGTTCTCAATGGATTCTTTATAGAGAGATTTATAATCCTTAAGGGTAATGTTTGCATTCTTTTTAAATTCCGCGGATGGTAAAACTACTCGTTCTTTTGCCATAACTTTCCTCCGAATTCAGCAAAGAATGTTCTTTTTTTTCTCTTTGTCTACCAAATTGCGGAAAAGGAAAATTTGAACCTTTCTCTTAGGAAAATTGTCCGAAAGATATTGATTACTTAGGTGGATCCGGTACGAATGAGATCCAAAAACTCGGAACGGGTTACCATATTTTCTTTGAAAGCCCCTAACAGGCAAGAGGTGAAAAGTTCCGAATTTTGTTTTTCGACTCCCCTCATCATCATACAAAGATGTTTCGCCTTAATGACCACCGCGACTCCTTGGGGATCAAGAACTTCCTGAACGGCGTAGGCGATTTGTTCCGTGAGACGCTCCTGAACTTGAAGTCTTCTGGCAAACACATCGACGATTCGAGGAATTTTGCTGATCCCGATGATCTTTTTGTTAGGAAGATAAGCGACGTGAGCTCTTCCGTAAAAAGGAAGAAGATGATGTTCACAAAGAGAATATACTTCGATGTCTCGAACAAGAATCATTCCTTCCGTAGGTTCTTCAAAGATCGCTCCGTTGACAACTTTCGTAATGTCGACGTGGTAGCCGGATGTCAGAAAGTCGTAAGCTTTTTTCACTCGTTTCGGAGTGTTGAGGAGACCTTCTCTGTTCGGATCTTCTCCGATTGATTTTAGAATGTTTACGATATTTTCTTCCAAATTAAACTCTCTTCATTCGATTATCCCAATTGAATCGGGAGTCTTTTGGTTAGATTTCTTTCGGAGAATTCCGGATCGGTTTTTTAAATCTAACGCCTCATTCCCATTCTCGAAAGTGCCTATTGAATCTTCCATCGGATTTTCATTTTCTTGCAGATTTCCGACAGCGGGTAATTCTGTCTGATCATGAGGACCAAAAGAAAGGAAGTACAAAAAAACCGAGCTTTGGCGATCGGATTGGATGCGCGCATGATCGCTCATTCAGGGATTGGGATGAGAATCCGCGGTCTTTTGAAGTATCTCGGTCCAATTGCGTTGAAAGAGAATTTTCAGATCTATCTTTTTGGAGATGTAACGACGATTTTGAACGAAGGAATTTTATGTTATGAATTTTCCGATTTTGAAAAAAACCGAAGTGAAACTGAAACTTCGGATAATTCTTCTAAAAAAGAAAAGGATTTTTCTTATCCTGTAATTCGCTACCGCTCTCCGATCTATTCTCTTTCCGAGTTTTTAGGTCATCCTTTGATGGGAAGAATGGATCTTTTGGACATACCTCATTTCAATGCACCTTTGAGATATCTCAGAAAATCGATCGTGACAATCCACGATATCATTCCCTTTCGAATGAAGGAATTTCATTCGAGTTTTCTAAAACGGATTTATATGCAGGTCGTATTTCGTTTGCTTCGACGATTTTCAAAAAAAATCGTATCCGTTTCCGAATATACGGCAAAGGATTTGGAATTCGTTTTCGGTTTTTCTAAAGAGGAAATTAAAGTAATCCACAACGGAGTCGACCGATCCGTTTTTTATCCTGCGACGGCTACGGAGAAAAAAAAATTTCTAAAAAAATACGAACTCAAAGAGGGTTATTTACTGAGCGTAGGAATCGGAAAAGGCCACAAGAATTTAAACTTTGTTCTCAATGCTCTAAAACCTCTTTGGGATTCTAAGATTCTAAAAACAAAATGGGTGTTAGGCGGTGTTTCTGGAAAAATTCCCGATTATTTGCAAGCGGACATTATGGGTTATGAAAATCGAATTCTTCCCATGGAAAGACTGTCCTTGAACGAACTTCGTTGCCTTTATTCTTGCGCGGGACTTTTCATCTTTCCTTCAAAATACGAAGGTTTCGGATTTCCTCCTTTAGAAGCCCAAGCCTGCGGTCGTCCGGTGGTATCTTCCGATACAACTGTCATGCCGGAAATTCTTCGAGACAGTGTGTACTATTTTTCTCCGAATAAACCGGAAGAATTGCAAAGTCTTTTGAGAGATTTTTCAAAAAATCGAAACATCGTAAAAAACTTGATCATAAAAGGAAAAAAAAATTCCGCCAGATTTTCTTGGGAAAAGGCGGCTTTAGAAATTTTGGAGGTTTATAAAAGTCTATCCTAAAAATTTCGCAAAAAGAATAAAATGACAATCGAAAACACGTCATTCTGTTTTGAAACAAAGATTTAGAGTATTATAAATTACTTTTATTCGGTCCTTTGGAAAAAATCTCTTCTTTGCGAACTTTCAATTTCAAGAATAGATTTTCTCTTTCGGCATCGGAATAACGAGACCAGTTTCCGATTTCATCTATGGTTCTAAAACATCCCTGACAATAACCGGATTTAGAGTCCATTATGCAGATCTTATTGCACGGCGAACGAATCAATTTATTTACTTCGCTTTAACTTTAGATTTGGAAACAACTTGTTTCTTCAACGGTTTTTTCTTCGATTTAAGCGGAACGTTCGCGGTATCGTTTTTAGAATGATTTACGATCGTTTTCATTTCTTTAAAAAGAGACATTCCACTGATTCTTCCCGGTACGATCACATGAGCGGCGCCGCTTTTGACAAGAACTTCTGCTTCTTCTACATCGTCGGTGGTAAGAATGATAGAAGGTTGTGTGTGATGACAAATTCCTTTGATTGACTCCAAAAGTCTACGATTGGTTGTCCCTTTGAGAATCATATCAGAGATTGTACAAATTACATATCTTGCATCTTCGATTCCAAGGTGATGCAAAGTTTCCGGATTCGCGAGATCGCCGTAAGCCCAACGAATTCCTTTCGCTTCCAGAAATCCACGAAAGACGGGATTAAAATCCACAATTAAAATTCGATTGAGCCATTCCGGTTTTTCACGCTCTATCTCCTCTAAAAGACTTTGCGCAATTCTAAAATAACCAAGAATAACGATGTCTCTTTTCGGCCGACCGTTGGTATAGGATTCGGTTCTTTTTTCTTCTTTTAGACCGATTATTCCCAATAGCCTTAAAATGAATCTTGAAATCGGATCATTGAAAAAAATGATATAAGTGGAAACTACCGATGCGAGAATCATCGAAGTCAAAACTGTAGATTCCAATTCTTTACTGATGTGACCGTAACCCATTCCCAATGAGAGGATCACAAGAGAAAATTCACTGATCTGAGCCAAATTTAAACCGGTTACAATTCCGGCTCTAAGTCCTCTGCCGGAAAAATAAACCGGAGTCGCAACGGTGAGGACTCTGCTAAAAATTACAAACACTACCGCTACTAAAGAAACGCTGATAATCTGGATCGAAGGAATCGGAATTTTCATTCCAAGTGCAACGAAAAAGAGAGTGATGAAAAAATCTCGAATCCCCGAAAGTTTTGCGATAACGTCGGCTCCGTAAGGAAATGCGGCGATACTAATTCCCGCAATTAAAGCTCCCATCTCTTTGGATAGACCGGCCCTTTCCGCGAAACCGCAAAGTAAAAAACACCAGGCAATCGAAGTGATTAAGATAAGCTCCGGTTTGGAAGCCGCCGCTTGAAACAATCTGGATAAAAAGAATCTACTGATTAAAAATGAAACGCAGACTAATACCGAACCGACTCCAAGCGAACTTACAATCTTTAAAATCTGCGGATCCTGAAGACTCGGCTGAATACCCATAAAGATAATCGCCCAAATATCTTGTAGAACCAATACTCCGATTGTAAGGCGGCCCGCAATCGTACTCACTTCGAATTTGTCATGTAGAAGTTTGACCACGATCATCGTGGAACTGATGGCCAGTGCGATGGCGAAATATAAAAGATCGAACTTACCGCTGAAGTTAGCGAGAATTTCCCTGAAAAATAAAAGCCCCAACAACACACAGAACACAAACTGGACAATCCCAAGAATGAACATCGACTTTCCCATACGTGCCAGTTCTTTTAAATCAATTTCAAGACCGATGATGAACAAAAGAAGGATCAGTCCAATCTCGGAAATCAACTCTATGCTCTCTTCGTTAACGACAAGGCTTAAACCCAGATTCGGCCCAAGTAAAAGCCCTCCCGCTACATAACCCAAAATCAAAGGTTGTTTTGTAATCCTGGCTATGTGGGAGAAAAGTGTAGCAAAGATAATGCTCAAGGCTATATCATTTAAAAGGGAGAGTGACTGATGCTCCATTTACGGTTTGTCCTAAACTTTATTCCTTATCGCGTTTTAATTTTCACGACAAGTACTCGGTCTCCTATAAATCGCTCTGCATGCTAAGGTATGAAAGATTCTTAAAGTAAAAAACATTTTTTTTATCGATCTGACAAAAATCGGCATATAAAAGAAAACAGAAGAGGTGATTCGAAATTTTAAAACGACATTGTTCATAAGGAAACAATTCCTGAAAAAATGAATTATTTCCTTCAAATTCAAGGTATAATAAAAAAGTCTTAAACGGAAAATTGCCCTGTTTCCAAAACATGAATGTCTGGCAGGTTTCTGTATTTTCCGTCGAAATCCATACCATAACCCACGACGAACTCGTCTGAAATTCTCCAACCCACATACTTTACAGGGAATTCTAAGATACTCTTTCTTTCTTTTAAAAGAAGGGTTACGATTTCCAAACTCGCAGGATTACGGGTAAAGATATGTCGTATGAGATATTGAAGGGTAAGACCCGTATCTAAAATGTCTTCCACGAGAATCACATGACGATTGGAGAGGTCTGTATCGATATCTTTCAATAAATCGATATTTCCGGTTGAGGAAGTTCCGGAATAAGACCTTGCTTGAATGAAATCGATTTCTACCGAAAAAGAAATCGCTCTTGTTAAATCTGTAAAAAAGTACACTCCGCCTTTTAATACACAGATAAAAATCGGATTTAACTTTTTATAATCCTTCGTTATTTCGGAAGCTAGAAATTTTACTTTTTGAGAGATCTGCTCTCGACTAAAACAAGGACGTAAAATATTTGAATCGATCTCGTTCATCTGGGTATCCAGAATTGAATTATTTTTCCGGGAACTTTGCCTAATTCTTCCCAAGATTCCGTTTCAATTTGTATACTGAGAAAACCCGACGTAGGAAATTTAAGAAACACGGATTCGGAGAGTGATGGGTCTTCATTACCTCGAATGAGTCGATTTGCAATTTCTTCGATTCCGGGATTATGACCTAATAAAGCCACATCTTTGAATCTTAAATTTAACCCTCTGATCATTGTTAGAATGTCTTTGCTATCCGACTCATATAATTTTTCTGTGATTTTCGTTTCAGAAGATAGAGTTCGATCTTTAGTTATAATTTTGTAAGTATCCACAGTTCTTTTGGAATCTGAAACTAAAAAGAGATCGATTTTGAATTCTATCTTTTCTAAATATTTTCGAAGAGATCGAGCGTTTTTCTTCCCTTTTTCGGAAAGAGGTCTTCCGTGATCGGATTTGAATCCCGTTTTCCAATCCGACTTAGAGTGCCTGAATAAATGGATTTGTTTCAATGAATTTTGTCTCTCTTTTTACTGTTTTGCGGTCAACTTTAAATTCATTGACAAGATATAAAAGAGAAGGTTAATAATGAGGCTATGAAAGGTGTCTTTGCGTTAGCAAGAATTACTTTACTCATTTTAATACCGACATTGTTAGACGCACAATTGATAGGTCCCCCCGATGAGGAAAAAGCGAAAAGAGACGTTCAAACTCATTGGCTTAAAAGGAACGCTGGCGATAAGATTCAATCCATCGAAAGTAACGGAGAACCCGTTCTCATCGAAAACTCAAAATCTAACGCGGATATTTTATACAAATTTCCGTTTTTAGTTACGGTAAAGCACAAAGATGGTAGCGTAACGCGTACCGAAGTTGGAGCGAACTATATTTTTATTCGTACAAAAGGTTGGTTATTTTCAGAATTAGGATTCGGCAAAAATATAATTCTTTCCGATCCGGGTAGGGAATCTCCGGACAAAGAAACCGTTCTTAAATTGATTGAGGAAAGTTTACTCCAGGATCGATGGAAGGGAAAAACGATCGAAAATCTAAAAATTGGCGAACCGACAGCTGGAAGTGATTTGGAAACGCATTGGTATCGTTATTCGGGAGAATACGAAGTTTCAGACCTTAATATTCGTTATATCTGTTCGAATCTGATTGTAAAATTATTCAAAGAGGATTCATCCGCGACAGACTGGAAACTAGATTGGAAAGAAAAAGGAATCTGTAGACAAATCGCCGGAAACTTGAACGAAACTTCTCCTTGAAAATATTGCATTCTTAACTTTTACTCCGCGGCTAAAATTTCTATTAAAATATTCCGATCTTTGTTTGGTTAGTTTACTGATCCTTATAAAATAGAGTACCGTTGATTTGAGCACGACCCCCACGTTTAGACGCAAAACTTTAGGCGCTCTATTCTGCAGAGATAAGTAGTATTCAGGACCAGATACAACAAAGACATTTTTATTTTCAATCGAGATCGTTCTTCCCAATACCACAGAAGTGTTTGGAACCAAATTTTTTAGTATCTACTGAGTATTCTTTCTCCGCAAACTCGATCATCTTCTCTTGAAAGTCGATCTTCATCTGCTTTTTAGATGTCAATGTATAGAAATCAGGTTCAATTACTTTTCTGTAAAGTCTTAACACCTATCCACCGACATCTAAAACGTTCCCACATTTTTATGAAACTCAGACGTTTTGCTTTCTCTTAGCGCTTGGTGGGATTTGGGAAAATTCTAGATCTTTTAAGCTAGATATTTGTCGGGACAGTTAAAAAGAATGGTTAAAATCGGAACAAGATTTGGGAGTAGATTCTTGAGGAGAATCAGCATTTGAAAAAGAATGAACTGGTTAGAAACGTTGAGAAGTCAATACGATTTTAATTTGAGTCGTAACTAAAATGAAAATTTATAGGAACTCATACAAGAAAATTTAAGAACGACAAAGGCGACGCTAAAAAACAAATTGAGGAATTCCAAAATATTCTAAAAACAGCAAGGATCGGGTTTTAAAAATTTGACTTTCGGATAATATTCTAAATATGGAACATTACAAAAAAATCGCAGAAGCAATACGGTTCATACAAAAACACGCTGTTTCTCAACCCGAATTAGATGAAATTGCAAAGTCCGTGAACTTGAGTCCGTTTCATTTTCAAAGGCTTTTTACCGAATGGGCCGGTGTCAGTCCGAAACAATTTTTGCAATATCTTACGTTGCAAAATGCAAAATCCATACTTTCCAAACCCCAAGCGACTCTGTTCGATGCCGCATATGAAATTGGTTTGTCAGGAACGAGTCGATTGCACGATCTATTCGTGAAAATCGAAGGAATGACTCCCGGAGAATTTAAAAACGGCGGAGAAAAACTCAAGATTCGATACAGCTTTCAGAAAAATGTTTTCGGTGATTACGTAATCGCTTCCACAGAAAAAGGGATTTGTAATTTATACTTTTATGATGTTTCTAAAGAACGGGTGGTTTCCGAACTAAAAGAGCAATGGAATAAAGCGAATCTAATTCAGCAAACGGACGAGAATCAAAGTCGAGTCATTCGCTTTTTTGATAAAACATTCGACGGAAAAGAAAAAATCGAACTTCATCTTAAAGGAACCGATTTTCAAATCAAGGTTTGGGAAGCCCTTCTTAAAATTCCGGAGGGCCAGTTGTCTTCTTACACGGATATTGCGAACTCCATTGGACAAGAAAACGCATCGAGGGCTGTCGGAACTGCGATCGGAAAAAATCCGATCGGATATCTGATTCCTTGTCATCGTGTGATCAAAAGCACAGGTGGCATCGGAGAATATCGCTGGGGTTCCGAGAGAAAAATGGCCATGATCGGTTGGGAAATAAGCAAGAGCGAGACGGACCATTTAGTTTCGGGCGTATCCTAAAATGGTGCAAAATTTGATTATAATCTTTACGAGAGTCTTTGAAGGAATTATGAAATTTTCTTTTATCAGTAATTCCAAAATCGAATTTTCAATCCTATAAAATAGGCGAGGTTGTAAAACTTTGATTTCTTCCTTGTTTGTCTGTCGTTTTTAGAAGCTATCTCAAGAATATCTTAAAATAATTGGGATCGACGTTTTAAACAAAGATAAAGTATTTTTGAGATAGCTTCTAAAACGATAAAAGATACTACTGATCCCTATAAAATAGAATACCGTTAATTTGAGTACAGATCTCACGTTTAGGCGTAGAAATTTGAACACCTTATTATGTGGAAATGAGCAAAGAGATAATTTTTGCGGAAATGTTTCTCATTTAGAGTCTCTATAAATGTGTACGCGATTATTTTGAATTTATTTATGGGCTAATTGCTTTGATTCCTTACCTTCTGAAAGTTTTTTTCCAATTATTTTCTAGCTGGAATAACCAAAATTCTAAACAAATATTAAGAATGAATGTAAAAATTTCACCACTCTAAAGTCGTAATTTGTCCTTTTATAATATGGGTATTGGATTTCTAAAAAAGTTCCTACTTTTCATTTACTTAAATTAAATTTTGTAAAGGTTTGGTTTATGTCCAAACAATCTATAGAATCCATTCGTAAGAAAGGAGAAACGCTTACCTATTACGCCAGGATGGGAATTATGATTATGATGCTGCTTTCCTTGGCGTCGAGTTTTAAAGCTCTTCAGACTCAGGTTAGGGTGATTCATACTTGCGGCGCGTTAACTATGCTTATTTACTCGATTTTAGGTTTTATCCTATATAAAAAGTACGAGATTAAAAATTGGGTTCATGATTTATTCATAATATTAGATTCTCTTACACTGAGTATGACGATTTTTTTGGATAGTATGGTTTCTGCGGAAATCATTGCGCCCGTTCTCAAAAATGCGATTCTCTATTCCGTTTATTATTTTATTATCGCTTATTCCGGTTTGTTAGGAAAACCCAAGTTTGTACTGATTACGGGTTTGATTTCTTCTATAGGTTATGCGATTGCGTTGACAAATGCTGTATTCCACGGTCTTCAATTTTCTGAGGACAACGTGATTAATATGCAGCCAGGCTATATTAAACTCAGCGCGGAAATCACGAAGGTTGTCTTTATGATGGGAGTGAGCTTTATTCTTTATCGTTTGATGAAATTGTTTGACGACTTATATCAGGAAGCAACTTCCTATTTTCAGGAAAATAAACAATTCCTAAATAAGTTGGAGGATAACAGAAAGGTAATTCATTCTTCGGCGGAAACATTGGAGATTTCGGTGACTGACTTTTCGGAATTTACGAGTTTAACCAGCGCGAAAATGGAATCGCAAGCGGCTTCCTTGGAAGAGGTCAACGCAGTGATCGAGTCCTTATCGAACGCTTCGGAGAAGAACGTGGACTCGATTCGAATTCAAAACGAGAATCTGATCGAACTGAATCAAAAGTCTCAGGTTCTTTTGGATGTAATCGCAAAAATATCCGACCATTCCAAAGGTTTGGATACGAATGCGAGAGAAAGCAAATTGGAAATGGAAGTAGTGAAGAAGTCTGTTGAAAAGACCGGCCAATTCTTAAAGAACATTTCGAATTCGTTTCAACGTGTGGATGAGATCAATCGTATTCTTGGTGAAATCGCGAACAAAACGAATCTTCTTTCTCTGAACGCTTCTATTGAAGCGGCTCGTGCAGGGGCAGCGGGTCGCGGTTTTGCCGTAGTGGCTCAAGAGGTAAGTAAACTTGCGGAATTTACGGCTACGAATGCGAAAATAATTTCGAAAGTGGTTCAAGAATCTTTGGAGTTTATCGAAGAGGCGAACACAGCGTCTCTTGATACAGGTCATTCGACTGAGAATCAGAGCGTGAAAATTAATCTTACGGTATCTAAGATAGAAGAGATGAATGGTTTGTATGATCGTGGAACGACGATAATCAATGATTTTGTAAGGAATTTGGAGAGAGCGAAGAAATTATCTGATGAGTTATTTTCTTCCACAGAAGAGCAGATGACCGGTCACAAAGAGATGATGAAAGCGATGTTTGAGATTGAGAAGGAAGTGAACGAGATCACCCAGGAATCCGGAAAAATTCAAGATGGGATTTTGAAGATTAAAACTCAATCGAGTGATTTGAAGGCTTTGAGTGTCATTTAATCCGCTTTGTGAGGCACTTCCGATTTACAATTTAGGTCCTCTTTCCAAAACTGTCCTTGAAGAAATCGATAACTTTCTTTTCTAGGGAGCGGATTAATGCCACATAACGTAAAAGCGGCGATCATAGGCGGAACGGGACTCTACAGCTTGGATGGAATGGAATTGATAGAGGAAATTTATCCCGATACTCCCTGGGGAAAACCTTCCGACAAAATCAAAATCGGAAAATACAAAGAAAAGCTGATCGCGTTTTTACCGAGACACGGAATCGGGCATTTTCTTTCGCCGCCCGAAGTCCCAAATCATGCGAATATCTGCGCGCTCAAACAACTTGGTGTGGAAGAGATTGTCGCGTTTAGTTCGGTTGGAAGTTTGAGAGAAGAAATAAAGCCTCTCGATTTCGTTTTACCTTCTCAAATTATTGATCGTACTCGTTTAAGGAATTCGACTTATTTCGGAAACGGAGTGGTTGCGCACGCTCCGTTCGCGGAGCCATTTTCTCAAAACTTGGGTAAAAGAATTGAACAAACCGCTAAAAAGATCGGCTTGAAAATTCATACGAATAAAACATTGATTTGTATGGAAGGACCTCTTTTTTCCACAAAGGCCGAATCTCATCTTTATCGTTCTTGGGGTGCGGATATCATCAATATGACCGTACTTCCGGAAGCGAAGCTTGCTCGCGAAGCCGAGATTTCATACCAGATGATTTGTATGTCTACGGATTATGACTGTTGGAGAGAAGGGGAAGAATCCGTCACCGTTGAAATGGTGATTGCAAATCTTACGAAAAACGCAGAAACCGCTAAAAAACTTCTTTCCGAACTGATTCATGTGATCGGAAACGGGGACGATCTGAGTTTAAAAAATAGCACTCGGTATTCGATCATTACGACACCTGAAAAAAGAAATCCGGAAACCGTAAAAAAGCTCAAAGTTCTTTTTCCGGAATATTTTTAAACTGATCTTTTATCGGATTTCGTCTAAACTTTTTTTCAAGGCCCGGCGGTATTCCGGATAAAGGGCGAGGTCGTTATGCGAGCCGTTTGGGATCGTAAAAAGAATCACATCTTGATTGCGTTCTTTCAATTTTTTGAATATGATTTCCGAATTTGAATATGGAATGATTTCGTCTTCCGTTCCGTGGAAAATCCTGATTTTAGAATGTACGGTTTCCAATTTGCTCAGGTTCTGAAATTGAAAACGTAACATCCAAGTTTGTAGGAACGGATAATAATTTCGTGCCAGAGTCGGTAAATCCGTAAATGGAGTCTCTAAAAATAAATCAAGATCCGGATTCTTAAAAGCCAAGTCCGCCGCAACTCCTGTGCCGATAGAACGACCGTAGATTACGATCTCGTTTCTAGGAACCTTAATTTCCTGAAGTACGTAATTCAGCCACAACTCGGCATCTTCGTTCATCGATTTTTCGGAAATATTTCCCGAATTCTTTCCGTATCCTCGGTAGTCTGTGATTAGAATATTCCATCCGAAGGAAAGAAAGTCTTCGCTGATTCCTCCCCAAGTTCTCAAACTTCCCGCATTTCCGTGAAAGAATAAAACCGTTTTCTTAGAAATGTTACTTTTGGATGGGAAGTAAAGTCCGTAACTTGTTTCTCCGTCGGGGGTATTGAGTTGGATTTCCTGAAACTCGTTCGGAAAACGGAATACAAAATTTTCGGGAAGTTTTTCCGGAAAAAAAATCAGCCTGTCTTGGTTCCACCAAACGAGAATCAAAACCAGGAAAATAGCAGATAATAAGAATATAAAAATGGGATTCATAGATCTTTTCATAAAACATTAAGGAGTTGGAAGGATTTCTTTTTTCCAAAGCTCCTTTCCATATACGTCAAAAGTCTGTAGAACAAGTTTTCTTTGACCTCGTTTCCCGCTTACGGAAATCGTTCCAAAATTTCTTTTATCAACAAGGGTTCCTTCCACCCGTAAAGGGTTTTTTTCGGAAGGGGAATGATATCTGGAAGTTAATGGCGAAATTGTAAAATCATAAATCGATAAACCGTCTTCCTGGAGAAAGTTCAACTCCGTATGATGACGATCGCCCGTGAGGAAAATCAGATTTTTAATTTTTAAGTCTCGAATCGCGGAGAGAATTTTATTTCTTTCCTGAGGATATGTGGCGTAGTTCTCAAAAATAGGATTCGGATTTAAAAATTGTCCGCCGATCGCGACGAACTTAAATGTGGCTTTTGAATATGCTAAGGAATTTACAAACCACTGAAATTGTTTTTCTCCCAGAATTTGTCTCGGGCCGATTTCCTTGTTGTTATTTGCCGTTCTGAATGTTCGATTATCCAAGAGAAAAAATTGAACGTCTCCCCAAATAAAAGAGCCGTAGATACCCTCTTTTGCATAATTCGGATTTCCCCAGTGAAGTTTAAACATTTCTTCCGAAGTTTCCCTCATCCAAAAGGAGGAATCTGAGTCGTTCGGCCCAAAATCATGATCGTCCCAAATCGCGTAGTGATGGACCGATGCAAAAAGCGGAGCAAGCTCCGGAATTCCACGCTGATGTCTATAACGATGTAGAAAACCGGTTCTTGAATCCCAATCCGGTTCTCTCAGATAGATGTTGTCTCCAAGCCAAAGCATGAAATCCGGTTTTTTGGAAAGAATGGAGTTAAAGATAAAGTATTCACCGCCATAAGGTTTTCCGGGGACGTCAAATTCACTTTCATTGACATAAGCGCAACTTCCGAGTGCAAACGAAAATGAAGGCGGCTCTTGATGGGATCCATAGGCAAAAAATGATTGTGCTTGAAATATTTGCAGGTGTTCCCCTTTAATTCTTTTCCCATCCACGAGTAGATTGTAATTATAGCTTTTGCCGGGTTCGACGCGGTTTGCGATCAATTTTGCGATAAAACCGGTTTTATAATCCGTCTGTATTGTTTCAGAAATAAACTTATTCCTAGGATTTCCAATTTCAGAATATTCTAATGCAACTTTAGATGCCTGATCGGTTTGAATCCAGACTAAAACTTCCTTTAATGTGGAATATCCCAAAATCGGCCCGGAGACAATTTTGGCGGCCTCTGCGTTTATTTGAAGATTGAAAGCGAATAGAAGACAATAAAGAGCCTTTTTGTGTTTTAGAATTTTGAATTTCATAAACAGTATCCTTTTAAATGATTACATTGCATTGAGCGTAAAAAATCGGAATCCATTCGATTCTAAAATTTCAAAATGAAAAAAAGTTCGGATATTTGGAAAACAATTTTAACGGATTTTTCTTTCTTTTTCCGGTTTTGGAGAATATACAAAGAAGAAGAGGTGCGTCCTTGAGTTTGAAATTTCTTTATAGAAAAGAATTGTTTAAAGAAGAGGCTTTTTGGGGAGGATCCTGGAAGTCGGGATATCTTAACGAAAAGATTTCCGTAAACAATCCCGCAAGCCTTGATGTTTTGGGTTTCGTTCCTTCTTTGGGTTCCAAGGAAACTTCGGAGGCGATTCAAACTTCTGTACAGGCATTTTCGGATTGGTCAAACAGACCCGCAAAAGAACGCTCAATTCTCATTCGAAATTGGGCTGAAAAGATGAAAAAGAATCGAGAGGATCTTGCGATTCTTATGACCTTGGAACAAGGAAAACCTCTCGATGAGTCCAGAAGCGAGATCGATTACGCATTTTCCTTTTTGGAATGGTTTTCCGAAGAATCGAAACGCACTTACGGGGACATCATTCCAAGTCATAGAAAAGATACGAAGATCGAAGTTTTAAAGCAACCCGTAGGAGTATGCGGAATTTTAACTCCTTGGAATTTTCCTTCTTCGATGATTACTCGTAAAGCGGCAGCGGCTTTGGCCGTCGGTTGTACGGTAATTTGTAAACCTTCCGAGTTGACGCCATTCTCCGCGCTTGCGTTAGCCGTGCTTGCACAGGAGGCGGGAATTCCGGAAGGAGTCTTTCAAGTTCTAACGGGTTATCCCGAAAATATCGCGAACACTTTGATTGATCATGCTGACGTAAAAAAGATTAGTTTTACCGGTTCCACTCGTGTGGGAAAACTTATCATGGAAAGGAGTTCTAAAACTTTAAAACGACTTTCCTTGGAATTGGGAGGGAACGCCCCTTTCTTGATTTTTGACGACGCAAATTTGGAAGCCGCTGTCAAAGGAGCTATTCTTTCCAAGTTCAGAAATTCGGGACAAACCTGCGTGTGTGCGAATCGATTTTTGGTTCAAAAAGGAATTTATAAGAAATTTCTAGATTCATTTTCGGAAGCGGTCTTAAAATTAAAAGTAGGAAACGGATTTGAAAAAGATGTAAATATGGGTCCGTTAATCAATGAAGCGGCGGTTCGTAAGATGGAAATTCATGTTGAGAACGCAAAATCGACAGGAGCGAAACTCATCATCGGTGGGGACAGAATCGAACCTGATAAATTGTTTTTTTCTCCGACTATTTTTTCCGAGGTAAAAGAAAATTCTCTTTCGATGGAGGAGGAAATTTTCGGGCCGATCGCTCCTATATATCGATTTGAGTCGATTGAAGAGGCGATTCAAATCGCGAATTCTACGCCGTCCGGATTAGCGGCTTACGTTTATACGGAGGATTATCGAAAGATTAGACTTCTTTCGGAAAAAATCGAATCGGGAATGTTGGGAGTCAACGAAGGTCTCATTTCCAGTGAACAAGTGCCGTTTGGAGGTGTAAAAGAGTCCGGTTTCGGAAGAGAAGGATCCAAATACGGGATTCATGAATATCTTAACATCAAGTATGTCTGTATCGGCGGTTTTTAAGAGACAAATTGTCTAAGTGTTTGTGGTCGGTCTAAACCCGAGTTTCTTATCGTCCCTGTTTTGGAATGTTAGGGGAATTTGAATTTATGTCCAAACTACTCAACAAACCTAAACCGTAGGTTGAAACTACGACTCTTTGCAAATCTTTCGATGGCGCTCTTGTTTTTTAAATTCTTTTTATGTAAACAATATTGAGTATGGGTTTTCGAATTTCCTTGACGATAGTAGTTTGCAAAAGTTTATAGAATACCTATATTATGGATCTGATCTATTTAAATTATTTCTCTTTGGCTTCGTTAATCGGGATTCTTTTTATCGGATTCACTGCGTTCTTTTTTTTCTCCATTCAAGAAAAAGCGTCCGGCACGATTTATCTTAGTGTCGGTCTTTTATTTCTTGGAGTACTTCACGTCGGTTACATGGCAGGTTTTCCATTTTACTCATCGTGGTCCGTCTTTCATAGATGGATCATAATTCCTTCGCCCTTTTTGGGGACTTTATTTCTCGCAATGTTCTTTTTTCAATACCCGCAACCGGTTTCCAAAAAGATAATGATTCCCGCGTTTTCAATCGCTTTGTCTGGGGTAGTCATTATCTGTATTTGGTATTTTTACGAGTCTTTCTCCGCAAAAAGAGTCTTTTACTTTTCGGGTCATTATTGGGACTTTCAAGTTAACTTTTTCTATAAGGTTTATGCCATAGCCATCATCTTTTATACCTTTCTTTTCGTGGCAATCGGTACTTGGAGAATGATAACACTCAAAGGCAAGGACAGAATTATTACCGGAATCGTTTTAATACCCATGGCCCTGATTATTCTGATTCCGGGAGTGTTCAACGCTATGAGTCGAGATGGGGCGGTTTCCAGGGAGTTGTACCAAACGGTTTTGGACATTTCTCTTGTAACCGGTTTGTTTGTCGTGCTTGTAGGTTATATCAATTATACGAGTGAAAAAACTTCCATTCTTTCTAGAATCACTGGAATTACGCTCGCTACGTTTTTTCTAATCTTACAGATCGTAAGTATATTTATTTTCAATCAATATGAAGAATCGTACGACTTAATTAAAAAAACAGAGGTTAGACTTTCCGCAGCCGGTTTAGAAGCTTCCAAGGACTTGGAATACGTTTTCCAATACGATTCCGGGACGGATTCGATAACGTCCCTCTTTCCGGGAAATTCTCAGCAACCTGACGAATCCACGCTGAGAGAATTCCGTTTTTTCAAAATAGCTCATAGTCTTTTCGAACTTCCTTCTCTTCCCAATGGGGAATTTAAACAAAGTGTGGAAGATATATTAAAAAATTCCCCCTCCGGTTTCGATGCGTATAAAGCGGGAGTAAAAGATTATCTTTCTTCCAAAAACGAAGCTCAACTTTCAGGAAAGGACATAGAATCGTTTTTTGATTCTCTGCAAAATACATTAGTCGTGCTTAGGAACAAACACTTTCACTTACCTCCGAAGGAAAAAAACGATCCGGTTGCTTTGGATAAATTGTTTCAATCGAAAGTTCCAGGAATCGACGGATATCTAAGGGAGCTAAAAAAATTCGCGTTAAATCCGGATGTGACGGATTCTGCAACAAGGGATAAAATTTTCGATACTCTTCTGACACAAATAAGAAAGCCGGACGAAAGAACATACAAGGGGGAAAGAGTTTATGAATTAAACGGTCTGGTTCCCAAACATTATATTTCTTATTTTTACGTATCTGAAGGAAAAATTTATGAAGTAGGATTTCGATACGAATCCCTAAGGGAATATCTCCATCCTACCGGTAAAATCCTTTATGTATCCGTGCTTTGTATTTTGTTTCTTGTTTTATTCGGATTCCGTTTTTTCTTTCAAGGAGCTTTACTCAATCCTCTCGAAGAGGTGGTAGTCGGTTTAAGGGAGGCCAATTCCGGAAATTTAGAATATCGTCTTGAAGTTAAGGTGGAGGACGAAATCGGATTTATCGCTCGTTCGTTTAACAAAATGGCGCAGTCCATTCAAAACACAAGAAAACGACTGCATTCTTCGGCGGAAACATTGGATACTTCGGTGACTGACTTTTCGGAATTTACGAGTTTAACCAGCGCGAAAATGGAATCGCAAGCGGCTTCCTTGGAAGAGGTCAACGCAGTGATCGAGTCCTTATCGAACGCTTCGGAGAAGAACGTGGACTCGATTCGAATTCAAAACGAGAATCTGATCGAACTGAATCAAAAGTCTCAGGTTCTTTTGGATGTAATCGCAAAAATATCCGACCATTCCAAAGGTTTGGATACGAATGCGAGAGAAAGCAAATTGGAAATGGAAGTAGTGAAGAAGTCTGTTGAAAAGACCGGCCAATTCTTAAAGAACATTTCGAATTCGTTTCAACGTGTGGATGAGATCAATCGTATTCTTGGTGAAATCGCGAACAAAACGAATCTTCTTTCTCTGAACGCTTCTATTGAAGCGGCTCGTGCAGGGGCAGCGGGTCGCGGTTTTGCCGTAGTGGCTCAAGAGGTAAGTAAACTTGCGGAATTTACGGCTACGAATGCGAAAATAATTTCGAAAGTGGTTCAAGAATCTTTGGAGTTTATCGAAGAGGCGAACACAGCGTCTCTTGATACAGGTCATTCGACTGAGAATCAGAGCGTGAAAATTAATCTTACGGTATCTAAGATAGAAGAGATGAATGGTTTGTATGATCGTGGAACGACGATAATCAATGATTTTGTAAGGAATTTGGAGAGAGCGAAGAAATTATCTGATGAGTTATTTTCTTCCACAGAAGAGCAGATGACCGGTCACAAAGAGATGATGAAAGCGATGTTTGAGATTGAGAAGGAAGTGAACGAGATCACCCAGGAATCCGGAAAAATTCAAGATGGGATTTTGAAGATTAAAACTCAATCGAGTGATTTGAAGGCTTTGAGTGTCGTCTGATCGGATACAATCGCAACTTTGTCGAAGAACTTTTCAAGTTCGCTTCTTTTGTATCTGAATGATACATAATCTAACTTTTCTACGTTTCATAAAACAATACAAGTTATAGGTTGTATTAAAGTTGTCATTCTGTCC
>NZ_CP040840.1:3855000-3857500 GCF_006874765.1 Leptospira weilii | reverse complement strand
CTTTTACAGGATACTTCTAAGGAGGAGTTAAAATCTGCTTACGAGGATTTGGATCGTATATTAAAGCGCGTCGCTTTGACCGAAGCTCCCTTATTGCATTTAATTTTAAATAACCTTTTTCTTTACGATCTTTGGATTTTAGGGAAAATTTCCAAATGGAAGGAAAAATATTCCGCGTTTTTGGAAAAGTCGATCGATGATTTAACCCTATTCGATTCTCTATTTCCTTTTGCGAATTTGAAGTGGATGTTTTCCGATTATTGTTTCCCGGAGATTCTTTCTGAAAATTCTAAGGAAGGAATTTCGGGAAAAGGTCTTTTCCATCCCCTTATCCCTTCGGAGTTCAGAGTTTCCAATCCATTGGATCAGGTTCTGGAAGGAAATATTGTTCTCATCACGGGTTCGAATATGTCCGGTAAAACGACATATCTGCGTACAATCGGTGTTTCTTCCATTCTCGCGTTGGCGGGCGGGCCGGTGCCTGCGTCTCGATTTTCTTTGCCGGTTTTAAAAATTCATACGAGTATGAGAAACGAAGATAATTTAGAGGAAGGAATTTCTTTTTTTTATGCGGAAGTAAGAAGGCTTTCGGAGATTGTAAAAAAAATTCAGAATTCGGATTTGCCTCATCTTGTTTTGCTTGATGAGATTTTAAAAGGAACGAACACAAGAGAACGTTCTCTTGCTTGCAAAGGAATTTTAAAAGAGCTAAAAAAGAATCGTGTAATCGGTTTGGTCACGAGCCATGATTTGGAACTCGCTAAAGTCGAGGATGTTATCTTGAAACATTTTCAAGAGGAAATTTTAAACGGCTCCATGTGCTTTGATTATAAAATTCGAGAAGGTTTGGTTCAAACAAGCAATGCGCTGCGAATTTTAGTTCAAGAAGGATTGAATTTGGATTTTACTTAGAACATATGTTAAGGATTTATTTTCGCTTGTTTGGCCCACAAAACCGTACCGATTTCTCGGGTATCTTTAACGAGTGTTTAGGACTTTTTCAAAAGGATCATACTTACCAAAAGAGAAAAGGTTCCTAATGAGGAGATTAAGGCGGGCGCGAGGAAAAAATAAACAAAGCCCGTGACACTGAAACAAAAGATACAAAAGAAAATCGGAATTAAAAGTTTCAACGTCGTTTGCGGATTTGATTCGGTAAGATTCGATAAGAACCATAGAAGAATCGTCAACGAAATCAAGAAAATACTTAAGTTTAAACTCATTCCCGTATAAAATTGATCGTAAGACTTTGCGACGCCTTCCATTGGGATTTTGGTTTTTTGCATTGCGGAAATCGTATTCAGAGCCTGAGAATCGGCCGTATTATATCTCGTAAAGTGTCCGATGGAATGTCCGACTGCGAAGATAAAAATCAAAATCGATGTGATACGAATGAATAATTTTGGTTTCATGAAAAGAATCTCCTTAAGATGTCTAGGTTATTTCTTTTTGTTTTTTTCCTTAGATGCGAACAGTCCTTTAAATCCTTCCCAAGCGTCTCTTACATATTCTGATACGACTGACCCAGCAATTCCTCCTCCGTAAGGACCGCCAACCAGAGTAAAAAATGGGGCGAAAATTGTGCTCCCCGCAAACACCGAGCCTAACCAAATCGGATCTATATAAGGAATTGATTGTTTAAATTTTCCCTTATAAATGATCGGAATTTTTAACGCTTTACCGACAATATCTCCGCCTAATCTTAAGTTAAGGATAAGATCCACATCCTTTTCGAAACTAATGTTTCCTTTTCCGTCCGCTTCCAATCCATTTCCTTGCAGTTTTAGATTTTGAAAGTAAAATCGGTTATTTTCGATTTTAAAATCCGATTTTAGAGAGGAGAACTCGACCTTTCTTCCGTCGATTCCGTTAAATGAAACGATCTTTCCGAGGGTATTCAGAACTGGAATCATGAAGTTCGCGTAACCGAGCAATTCTCCGCTGAGAATTTGAAAGTTGCCTGAACCTTCCATATTCCTAAAAAATTCTGTCAGAAAATCTGAGGATTGATTGTGAACTTCCGTAATAAAATTAAACTTACTGAACATGTTTCCACTGATGATCGGGTCGTTTGTGTAAGGCATGAGAATTCGATCAGATTGAATTCGATATACTTCCCCTTGAACTTCAAATTTGGATTTGAATGGATTAATTTTAGATTTTCCTAATATTTCTCCGTTATATATGTATGCGTGAAAACTCGAGATATAAATCCAAGGATAAGTGTATTTCACTTCTGCTTTTAAAACTGGAAATCTGTGTTTGAGCGCGTATACGTTTTTTAAATCCGCACTAAAGTAGAAAACCCCGTCCGGACGATTCGGATTGTTGAATTTCTTAGTGAATTCGAAAAGCTTGCCCAATCGGAGTACGCTGTGGTAGTCTAAATAATTCGCGGTGACTTGAAGGGAAACGTTCGTTTTGTAATTCCATAGAATTGTTCCCTTAGCGTTTCCTTCGGCGACCCCAGGCCATATGACGGAGATATATGGGAGATCCA
>NZ_CP040840.1:3782500-3850000 GCF_006874765.1 Leptospira weilii | reverse complement strand
CATTACGTTTCCGGTTCTGAAAAACAGTTTCGACGAATCAGATCTTATGACAAAGACTTTTTCGAAAAAGTATTTCAATTGTTAAGAGAAATGAATCGATTTATTTTCGAATCTTAATCTCGAGCTCCTTTAAGTTCCAAATAGCCGATTCCGCGAACGGATTTTCCGTCTCGTGTTCCTTGAACTTTTACGGCTCCTTCCCAATAACTAAATCCTGTGGTGATGCGGGAATCGAATTCCTGATCTTCGAAAAATGGTTCGATTCTAAGATCGAATTTTGATTCTCTTTGAGTAACATGGGTATAAAGATTCCAAACAAGCGGATATTTCTGATTTGTTCTCGGACTTTTCCAGGAAGAAGAATCATGTATAAATGTAATGTCTCCTTCTTGTTCGAAATATGTTTTTTTTCCGGATTTTAAACGAATGGTTCCGAAACTTTCGGAGGAAGAACTTGAAGTTTCTCTAAAATTAAAAGCCATAATACTACTTCCATCTTCGAGTTGAATACAGATCCAGTCCCAAGAATTGGATTTGTCCGAAAGTTGGACTTGTTGATTGGAATCAAAAGGACTGCTCCATTCATGATCCATCCAAGAATTTCCGCTTTCGATCCGGATTTTTTTTCCATCTAGAGTTAATTCTCCCTTAGTGGAAAGGCCGGGGATGCTGTAGTAATAAGAATAGAGATTTGGATTTTTCCTACTTTTGATCGATTTGCCTCGATCTCCGTGTAAAAGAAGATCCGAGTCTTTGCCGCTTAAAAATAGATCCAAAGAAAGTCCGGAAGTGTGTTTCGGTTTTGCGATCAGATGAAATTTCGTTTTCCCTTCGATTTTGAGAATAAAATCCCCGCTGAAAATTTGTTTCGAATCGTATCCCGCCATTCCGCCTAACTTTCGTTCTACGGTTTGCGCGATTTTGTGCTTTTTATTTTCCAAATCGGAGATCGCAAAATGAACCGGAAATGCTTCCCTATTTTTTCCGAAAATTCCTTTGAAAAAGCTAAGTTCGTATCCGTATTTTTTTCCTTCCGAGGATTGGAGAACTCCGACAAAATAACACCATTCCACTTTGTATTTTGGATGGAAAGAGTGATCTTCGGGAAAGACGAAGGAACGATCGTCTGCTTGAAGAGTGAAAAAAATTGGAAATAAAAAATAGATTCCGATTAGACGATTGACCTTGATTTGAAAAAGGTTGTAATGATTTTTCCTAGAGATCATGCAATTTCTTGATAACATTCGATCTTCCAAATTTTTAATTCTGGGACTTTTTTTACCGCAGTTCGTTATTTTAGGAATCTATTTCCATAAACTCTATTTGAAATTTCTATCGTTCTGCCCTAACAAAAATTTTTTAACTTGGGATCCCGATGCAAGGCTCGTCACTTCGATTCGGTTTGCGGAAGCGTTTCGATCTTTTGATCCGATCATGATCGTTCGATTGGTCTTTGATTCTCCTACTTGGCCCGTGTTGAGAAATTTTCCGGAAGCTTTAATCATACTTATATTCGGTCCGGGAGGAACTCCCGTTTCTCTTTTTACTTTCGGAGAATTGATTTTACTTTTCCTGATTGTTCCTTGGATTTTATTTCGCTTTAGCAAACGGAAAAGTCAAATTGCACCTCCGCTTTTGTTTCCTCTCGTTTGGGCCGGTTTATTACAGAATCCCGGATTTATGCATTATTCTTTTTCGGGAATGTTGGAAATTCAAGGAGGACTCTTTTTTCTTCCCGCGGTTCTTGCTCTTTGGGAATTGCAAAGGTATCGTTCGGACGAAGTAGAAATTTTACATTCCTCGCGAAATCCTAATTCTCTTTTACAAGAAGGTTCTAAACAAATCAATTCAGGATTCGTATCTACGAAGTCCATCCTGACAAATTCGTATTCTCCTTGGTTTTTATGTATCAGCGCTAACCTTTTGTTCCATACAAAATATCCATACGGTTATATTTTCATTTTTTTCGGCTGTTTATTTTTGATTACGTTTCGTTTTGATGAAACGAAACAATTCATATTCAAAATTTTGAATTTTTACGGATTATTTTTGAACGAAAGTTCCTTTCTTCGAAACAGGCTGGAACGCAACGATTCGGTATTTTCCATAAAGAATGTTTTGGAAAAAGAAGATTTAGGCTCTTTTCCGAAAAACGTTTCAGTAGAAAAGAATTTCGATTCTTTAGCTAAGAATCGTTCCGAAAAAACAAAGTCTGTTTTTTCAAAGGAAAACTTTTTCAAAAGAATCAAATGGCACGCGCTGATTCCGATCGGATGTGCGATTTTGCTGATTCTTGTAACGATTATTTTTTCAAAGGAAACGTTACCCGGAAAAACGAAAGCGTATTTGCGTTATGCGGGAGCTTTGATCTTTTGGGTCAGTATCAACTTCGTTGTTTGGAAAATTTTTTATAGATTGCAAAAAAGGGACGAAACTCTGCGATTTAAGGATCGTTTGAAAAATTCGATTTTGCGCTTTGGATCGCGATCCGCGCAGACCGGTTCGACGAGTCGTAGTTCCGACGCTCAAAGTTTGTCTTACACTTGGAAATATTTTTGGACTTACGTGATTTTCCCAATCGGATCCTGGGCTTTGATTCATCCGGATCGGTTTTCGAGTTCCACCAGTACAATTCGACACATACAAGGCGCGGGTCTAATGCCGGGTCAAAGTGAGGATTCGATTTTCAGTTTTATATACTTCCGCGAGATTCTGGATAATTCTTTTTATGTGCCTTACGGCGGGTGGGTTTTGTGTGCAGGTTTAATTATAGGGATTATTTTCGGAGGTTTTCATTTTTGGAAAAATCATGAAGTTAGCGCTTCTTTCTTTCTCTTTTTATCTGTGTTTGTTTCTATTTTGGGACTGACATTGATAACACCGAATCATCAACCTCGTCATATTTATCATCTTTATCCTGCTTTATTAATCGCGATTTGCATTTTTTGTTATGAAAGATTCTCCGAGGGACGGACAAAAATTTTATCTTATTTAGTATATTCTATATTTCTGATATTTACCTTGGGGTATTGGAGTTGGAAGCATTCTGACATTTGGGAGAGGACTAATCTTTGTTTTTCAGGAACTGATCGGGGTTTGTTTTTTACTGCGAAGGACGCGGAGTCCGTTTTTTTGAAAACGGTAAATCGCTCCTCCGTCTTGTGGAATTTGCTTTCATTGGAGCATCATAATCGTCCGGATATCATGCTTTCCTTTTATCGAGCGGGTTTTTATAACCGTCAAAAAGTGAGAGAAAAAAATAAAAAAGAGAAATTCGATCTTCAAAAAATCCGAATATCGGGAAGTGATTGGTTCATAGTGACGGATCGATGTGATGAGATTGGAAATCGTATTGGAATTCCTTTTGATGAGATCAAACAATCTGTTTCGGAAGACAATTGGAATTCGATTAGAGGGGCTTGTATTTTAAAAGTGGACGGGTAAATGATACTTTTTAAAACTCCCGCATCAATTTTAAAACTTCGTTCTTATCTTATACAGAAGTTGTTTCAAAAATTTTCTACTTTTTCTTAAGATATTACTCATCCCTATAAAATAGAATACCGTTAATTTGAGCATAAATCCCGCGTTTAAACGCAGAATTTTGGACATTCTATTATGTAGAGATGAGTAGGGTTTTTGAAAAATTAATTCTCCATTTGTTTTTGTTTTACTGAAATAGACGATTGAAACAGTTTTGTTGATCCCGCATTGAATTTTTCAACAACTCTATTATTGTATAACATTAAAGACTGCTTTTGAGATAGGTTTTATGTAAATTCCAAAAACAGAAAAAATAAATATCAAAAGGTATGTTCTTTCATTTGAAATTATCTCCAGATCTAAGTAGAGGCGGTAATCGGACGAATCATAGAAATAGAATTCGGATGGTTAGTTAGGGCCATTTCTTAAAAAAATAACTTTTGTTTTTTATAAGCAAAAACCTTTTCCTAAAAAATTCAAACAGAACATTCGTTCTGTTTTAGAAGAATTTCATATTGAATCGGCGTGAAAAAAACTTTCCTCCCCACCCGGTTGTTTTAAACAGGTCCTATTCCATTGGGAAATCCAAGAATCGGTATAGTTTCATGAGAGAAATAAAAACAGTAACAGTATTGGGCGCGAACGGTACCATGGGCGCCGGATCGGCGGCAATTGTTGCCTCATTCGGAAAGGCAAAAGTTCACATGCTCGCAAGAGATACAAACAAAGCGAAAGAGGGAATTGAAAAAGCGATCGGCTCCGTTAAAACCGATACAATCCGACCAAGACTCGTTCCGGGTTCGTATGATGCGGATTTGGAAAAGGCAGTCTCGGAATCCGATTGGGTTTTCGAACTCGTTGCGGAGAGCTACGAGGTAAAAGAACCGATCAACAAAAGAATCGCAAGCGCAAGAAGACCGGGAACCATTGTTTCCACCGTGTCTTCCGGTCTTTCGATAGAAAGACTTTCCAAAGCGTTCGACGAAGACGGACAAAAGCATTATTTCGGAACTCACTTCTTTAACCCTCCTTACAAAATGATTCTTTGCGAACTCGTTTCCCACAAAGGATCGGATAAGAAAGTTCTCAAACAACTCGGAGAATATCTGGATAAGATTTTAGGCCGCGCCGTCGTTTATACAAACGACACTCCCGCGTTTGCCGGAAACAGAATCGGATTCCAGCTCATCAACGAAGTCGCTCAGATCGCTGAAAAGTATTCCGACAAAGGCGGAATCGCTCTTATGGATGCGATCATGAGCGGTTACACGGGAAGAGCGATGGCTCCTCTGGATACTGCGGACTTCGTAGGGTTAGACGTTCACAAGGCGATCGTGGACAATCTCTACGAGATGACAAAAGACGCGGCTCATTCTACATTTAAAATGCCGGGTTACTTTCAGAAGCTCATCGACAAAGGCGATCTGGGAAGAAAGTCGGGCGGCGGACTCTACAAGATGTCCAAAACTCCGGACGGCAAGAAGGAAAAATTAGTCTATAATATAGGCGCCGATCTGTACGAGCCGGTTCCTAAGTTCGACATCGATTTTATTCGTCAGGCGAACAAAAAGATTTCCGAAGCGGATTATACAGGCGCAATGAACATCGTAAAAGAAGCGAAAGGTTTCGAAGCGGACCTCGCGAGATATTTCATCGCAAGATACGTTAGTTACTCTCTCTCGATTGTCGGCGAAGTCGTAGACACGAAAGAAATGGCGGACCTCGCGATGGGAACGGGATTCAACTGGGCTCCCGCTTCCGCGTTTGTGGATTTCTTAGGCGGACCTAAGGAAGCGATTCAACTGATCGAAAAAGCAAAACTTCCGGTTCCCGAAGTATTAGCAAAAGCAAAATCGGGAAAACCGTTTTACGAGCTGAAGGAAAAGTTGGATGCTCGTTCTCTTTTCAAAGGATAATTTAGGGAGATCAACATGAGCGATAAAATTTACGTTCTCGGCGGGGAACAAACCGATTTTCAAAGAAACTGGACCAAAGAGGGAAAGACCTTCATGTCCTTAATGCGCGAAGCCGTTCAAGACGGACTCGATGCGGTCGGAATCACACCCGATGAAATCAAAAAACTGAATAAACAAAATCGAATCGGAATTTTCGTAGGAAACTTCGACGCGGAACAGTATGCGACGCAAGGTCACTTGGGCGCCTTCTTAACCGAAGTCGATCCCGCATTCTATGGAATTCCAGGCGGCCGTTTTGAAGCCGCTTGCGCTTCAGGTTCCATCGCACTTGACGCTGCCGCTACGAAAATCCGCGCGAAAGACTACGACGTTGCGATCGTTCTCGGAATCGAGATCATGAAAACCGTAAGTTCCTCCGTAGGCGGGGACTTTTTAGGAACAGCCGCTTATTACGAAAAAGAAGCGAAGGGAGTTCAATTTCCTTTCCCGAAACTTTTCGGAAAACTCGCGGACGTAATTCTCGAAAGATACAAACTTCCGGAACAAAGATTCATGGGAGCATTAGCCGAAATCTCCAGAATCAACTACGACAACGCGAAGAGAAATCCGAAAGCGCAAACTCGTTCTTGGTTTATGAACAAAGAACACGCAAACGCAAGAGGCGGAGAATACAATATGGCCGTCGGAGGAAGACTCTGCATCACCGATTGTTCTCAAGTTACCGACGGCGCCGCGATGGTGGTTCTCGCGAACAAATCCTATACCGAAGAATACGCCAAAAAAAGAGGAAAGAAGATCAACACGATCCCAAGACTGAAAGGTTGGGGACACAGAGTTGCGCCGATCACTTTTGACGCGAAGGTTGCCGAATCCAAAGGAGACAAATACATTCTCCCTTGGACCAGACAAACCGTTAAAGACGCTTACGATAGAGCGGAACTCGGAGTGAAAGACATCGACGTTTTCGAAACTCACGACTGTTTCACTTCTTCCGAGTATGCGGCGATCTCCGCTTTCGGAATCACTCAACCAGGAAAAGAACACGAAGCGATCGAAGACGGCGTGATCGACCTCAAAGGTAAAAAACCGATCAATCCATCCGGCGGACTCATCGGAGTCGGACATCCCGTGGGGGCTTCCGGAGTTCGTATGATGCTAGACCTCTACAAACAAGTTACCGGAACCGCGGGCAATTACCAAGTGGAAGGCGCTAAGAACGGACTGATGCTGAATATCGGCGGGTCCGCAACGACTAACGTAGTGTTCATCATAGGAAAATAAAAATGAGTCTAAAGACTGCGAAAGATTGGAATCAGTTTCTTTTAAGGTTGTTTATCGCTTTCGGTTTTTGGGAGGTGATCTCCGTACCGCTTCGTAGTCTTTTGTTCTCTCGTTTTTACTATGATTCTATCTATAAGAACTTTTTCCAATCCGTTGGGATGATCTTATGGGTGGGACCTATCCTTGCCGATCTCGTTCAGGTTTTCTTTTTGGGGATCCTGATTCGTCTCGCAAAAGATTCGCTTCCAGGCGGGATCGTCGGCGGTTTGATCGTTGCGATCTGTTTTTCTTTGGCGGCTTATGTCGGTCCCGCGATTTCAATATTAAATTTTGTGAATGTTTTACCTAACTTAATCGTTTGGCTTTGGGTGTTCTCGCAATTTTTGCTTACTTTGATTTCGTCGTTGATATTGACGTATTCTTCCAGCGAAGAACTGTAGATCGGAGAATTTTTCTCCGCAGTTTAAGTGAGGAAGGACTTCAATACGAGTCTTTTTTGCGGGCGTGTCTCTGCGAGAACTTCTCCGAATTCCAAGCGCAGAGTCGCGCTCTCCACTCCGGTCAACAAATTGAATCGGATTCTTAAAACATTCCATTTCCGTAATTCCAATTTGTTGACCCCGTCTCGATCGCTCACGCAACGGACTGTGATCGCGATGGTCCCTTCGGAAGTCCAATCAAATTCTTCGTCTCATCAGTTTTCACATCATAATCCGAATTTTTTTGGCCCTTCCCTGGAGCGGAAAACACATTTAGGTCGATAAATAAAAAGAATGAAAAAACGAATCGGAATACTATTGGTGTCATCAATCGGACTGACGGGATGTGCAAATTATAAGGAAATTAAGAATGAGGATTTAAATGTCGCTTTCATCGTTAACTCATCTCCTACGTTTAAAGGTTATTACTATAGAGGAAGCGACAACAACTTTGACTACTTTGTAAGCAAATGGGATTTTGAAAGAGATCGACATTTCAAAATTGCGGTTGGTAAGTTGCACATAGTTGACAGTTTAAAATTTAGGAAGGACGAAAGGGAACTTAGATTTGTTTTATTCAAAACGGACACGGAATTTGCGAAAGGTGAATTCTACACTTTGTACGTCATGGACGTCGACCTTCAATAGAAAAAAGCAAGGATGACTCGCGCGAGCTACATCAAAAGCGGTAACTCATGCCAGCAATAGAGTTGTGTCTGAATTAAATATTCATGTGGACAAAAAAACCGCTTCAATCATTGCTTCCCATGAAATAGAAGTGAACTGAAAATGAATTCCACTACAACTCCGTCGCTTTCCTTATTTCCGTCCTTCGAAAAATCGTTCCGAAAAAAAATTGGACACAAGGAAAATGAGGAAGCAATTTAAAAGTATGAAGAAATCCTTTACGGCAAGCGTTTGGCAAGAAGAGAAAATGTACGTGGCCCAGTGTTTAGAGGCGAATATTGCAAGCCAAGAAGAATCGGAAGCTCTATCCAATTTGCAAGAAGCCTTAGAACTACACTTTGAAAATCCCGTAGCAACTCTTTTACCCGAGATTAAAAAGATTCTGGCGGAAGTGAGTGTCGCTTAGGCCTTTTATCCTATAGAGAAGTAAAGAGAAAACTAGAGCGATTCGGATTTCGAAAAGTGAGTCAAAAAGGAAGCCATGTAAAGTTTATTAAAATAACTGAATTCGATATAACAAATGCGAAAGCGATTGTAGCGGGATCAACAAATTGGAATGACGAAAGAATTACGTTTTTCGATCGATCAATTTGTTGATCGGAGCGAAAAGCGCGGTCCCGAGTTCGTGCGAAGCACGAGTATCGAGGGATTCGCCCAAATGTTCTTACGCCGAACTCACGTTAAAATAACTGAATTTGGAACATTGACCGCAATTGTACCAGAACACAAAGAAATTGCGATTGGAACTCTACGAAGTATTTTAAGACAAACCAAAATTAGCTTGGAGGAATTTGAGAATATTTAAGTTAACGTGAATTCGACGTAATTAAACTGGAGTTCTTATTATAACTTAAATGCTTTCGCCTGCGTTTTCTCCGGATTCTTTGGCATACAATAGAGCGATCTTTTCGTTATTTGATTGAGATGTTTTGAAAACATCCGGAGAAAATCCATGAGAATCAACGTAAAATTAGTTTTAAGCCTTTTGTTTGTCTTTATCTTTCTTTCCTCTTGTTCCACTGCAAAAGAGGACAAAAATACATCCGATCTTCTTTTGTTTTTATTATTTCAAGATCGCGTTGAAAACTATGATCGTGACGTTCAAATCATAACTCATACGATAGTGTCATCCCCTGGAGTTTCCTACGATACCAACTATTCCGATGAAGATTTAAATTATTATAAAGATCTTGTAATAGCTGAAATTGCAAGGTATCCGAGAGGATATTTTATCAAAGCACGCGCAGAAAAAATAATATTCACTCGAAATCTCTATATAAAATCGATCGGTGGTTATGCAGGAGCTCTATCAAGACCGGCAGAAAATACGATATTTATAGACGTTCTGGACAGAATAAAATCCTTCTCAGAGGCAAATGACGCATATCGTCCATATTACAGCACAAGCAGGTTATCAAAGATAATACACCATGAACTCACTCACAGTATGGATGATGTGATGGTATATTGGTGGGATCCAAAATGGCAGTCGCTAAACCCTCCTTCCTTTCGATATGGAAGTTACGATTATTCTTCCCCCAATCCTCGTCGTTCCAGCCCCAACGTTCCTATTACTCCATTCTGGAATCCCATTGACGGTTTTGTGAGCGAATATGCCACATCCAATTTTGCGGAGGATAGAGCGGACGTCGGTGGTGCAATCCAAGGACGTCAATTTTCTTATTTAAATGAAATTTGCGCCGTCGATCCGATCGTTGCCGCAAAAGTGCGTTTGACGATTGATGAAATGAAACGCTTTTGGCCTTATCCCGGAGCCGAAAACACTGCATGGAAACGCAGGTTCGATGAGATTCAATGTAATTGATCGGATTCGTTAACAAAAAAAGTAAAATGACGTTAGACACCATACAACGACTCCTTTTGTATCCGGAACCGGATGACCGTTTTTAAATTCTCTCTCGAAAGCGGTTTCGCAAACGGATTATAAAAGTAAGATTTGTTCTATTGTTTTAAAAGTCGATATTCCTCTCATTTTTTTCAAAGGGATATTAAAATAATTTGAATAGATCCGTTCTTGAGAAGCGGTCAAAAAAAGATTGGACATGAGAAAAATGGGAAGGTTATTTAAAAGTATGAAGAAATCCTTTACAGCAAGTGTTTGGCAAGAAGAGAAAATGTATGTGGCCCAGTGCTTAGAGGTGGATGTTGCAAGCCAAGGAGAAACGGAACAAGAAGCGCTATCCAATTTGCAAGAAGCCTTAGAGTTACACTTTGAAAATCCTGTAGCGACTCTTTTGCCCGAGATTAAAAAGATTCAGGCGGAAGTGAGTGTCGCTTAAGCCTTTATCCTATAGAGAAGTAAAGAGAAAATTAGAACGATTTGGATTTCGAAAAGTGAGTCAAAAAGGAAGCCACGTAAAGTTTATTAAACTCACTGAATTTGGAACATTGACCGCAATTGTACCGGAACACAAAGAAATTGCGATTGTGGGATTCTACGAAGTATTTTAAGACAAACCAAAATCAGCTTGGAAGAATTTGAGAATGTTTAAGTTACAAAGAAGGCATTTTTTACCAATGGTAAAAATTTTAATCGGAGCCACGCTTGCAAGTTTTTGTATTTATATAATTTATTGCGTTTATAAAGCCGGGATAGTTACCGCTCTACTCGCAGCTCCGCAACCGATTGTCAGAAATGAATTGCTGGATTTGAATCATTCCTTATGGAAGAAGCAACGCTGGAATGAAGAAATACCGATTGTAGAATCGGAAAAGCCGCCATCCTATTCGAGTGTATTTTCTGTACAACCGGAAAGATATTTATGTGCGGCTCCAACGGGCGAGAACATCAGCTCGAGCCAGTATGACAAGACCGAGGTTTGTTTCTTGAAACTTTCCGCCGAAGACGTTAATTGGATCCGGCAAAAGTTCGCAAATGTGCCGCCGGGAAAATTATTGGATCGAAACGATGAGTGGGAACTAAGCTGGAATCAAGTGGGGCTCGGTCGTCCGGTGCTACACAATAATCCTTTGGAAGAAATGTTCGATGATGCAGAAGAAGAACATATGGCAACGGGAGTAATATTTTTAAAGTGGGTAACACTTCGATTTCTGATCAACCAGGTAAATCCAAATGATCTGATTCATTATTCCGAGAGGGGAACATCTTTTCTAGTCTCCTCAAAGACAAAAAAAGGGCTGTATTTTATTCCTTACAACCCAACAATTCCAAACCAAGCTCATGTTCCTGAGTGTTCATCCATGTTTTCCTGTTCTCGAACTGAATATTATATTCCGTTGCAGAGCAACTTCCTATTTCTCATTAAAGAATCTCACAGTCATTGGGCTGGCGTGATTTGAATTTGTAGTTGCAAACCACTATAAATTATAATCGCACATCCTACTGATGTTCATTGAGTTTGAAAAAAACAAATCGAAACATTAAAATACTCGCATACTTCCATAACTTTTACTCTAAATTTACACTGTCCTAAATCTCATACGGATAAAGAACATTTCGTAAAATCAACATATCCCCATTTGTTTCCAATCTTCACAGATACAAAACTCTCTGAAGCAAATTCTGCGTAATCAAATTGGGTAGGAAAGATAGTATCGGAACCAAACAAGGCCCCCCATTTATTATTGCTGCTGATAAGACGAAAACTGCCCCTTTCTACTTTTTTTTCAAAATTAAATCGAGGTTGGAGATTTCCAGCCTTATCAATGTATTCCATTCTCGGGCCATACTGAACAAGTGCGAAACCATTTTCAAAGCTTTCTGCACCAAGAAATTGAGGTTGAATCACAACCTTTCCGGTGGTATCAATATAACCAAAGCTGAATCCTCCCGATTTACTTTTTATAATACCTACCGAAGCAAGCCCCTCTGAAAAGGAACTTGGATATAAGAATTTAAGTTGGATTACCACTTTTCCGGTTTTATCAATATATCCCCATTTCTCTCTAACCTCTACAGCCGCAAAACCCTCTGAAAAATTGTCCGTCATATCAAATTGAGGTTGAATTACAATCTTTCCAGAATGATCGATATAACCCCATTTGTTTCCAATCTTCACGGATGCAAAACCCTCTGAAAAATCAAATGCACCGCTTTCTAAATAATCTTTAGCCTCATCAAATTGAGGTTGAATCACGATTTTTCCCGTAGAATTAATGTATCCCCATTTGTTTTTAATCTTCACAGATGCAAGACCTTCTGAAAAAGAATGTGCGTCTTCAAATTGAAATTGAATTACAAGTGTTCCAGTAAAATCGATGTATCCCCATTTCTTTCCTACCAAGACGGGCGCCAAACCGTTTGAAAATTTTCCGACTCTATCGAATTGAGGCTGAATCACGAAAACATTCGGATTTGTAGGCGTTAGGCGAATAGAGCTGGCTCCGTCTTTTTCAATCGTGTCCATTTTAAATTCGGTTGAACACGGATGCGCTACAAGCTTTGAAATACATGCAAAGAATATAAAGTATGAAAGTAAAGCGGTTCTCCAAGAAAATTGTGTTTTGATCGTCATATTTTTTTCCTAAGCTGAGTCGGATTTTTCTTTAAATCGGATTTTAGAGATCAAATTTTATGTAGTAAAATTACTTTTGTACTGATCAAAGTTGACCTGCTTCTAAAATATTAAAGACTCTTTATAATGAAATGAGAGTTTCTGCACTTCAATCTTAACTATTGACTTTTCGCAGCCAAGAAATCGGCTCAACTTTCTTTGTTCTGTCTCTGAAATTCCTTGAGGTCCTCTTCTAAAACTACTCGAACATTTTGCGGGATCGGAATGCTGGATTTGGTTATGTGGTCAAACGCAACTTGAACGGTTCTCGCAATTGCAAAAACGTTTCCGGTGTTTGTTTCGACGATTTTGGACTCGAAATCCCAGGAACTGTTTCCGATTCGGGTCACGCTTGTTTGCACTTCCACTTGATGGCGCATCTCGATCGATTTTTTGAGATCGATTTCGATTCTCGCGAGAATAAACGGAACATCGAAAACGTCTTTCACGTTAAAACGACGCTTACAGTAATCCACTCTTCCGATCTCAAGATAAGAAACAAAAACGGAATTACTGACATGAGCGAACGGATCCATGTCCATCCAACGAGTCTGAATCGGGGTGGAAATCATATTAGAATTGTTTTAAAAATCTAAGGTTACCCGATTGGAAGTAGCGGATGTCGTGGATTCCGTATCGCATCATCACGAGTCGATCGAGCCCGAGCCCGAACGCAAACCCAGTCCATTCTTTCGGATCGAGTCCCGCGTGCGAAAGAACATTTGGATGAATCAAACCGCAGGGTAAAAGTTCCAGCCAGCCCGATTGTTTACAAACGGGACAACCTTTCCCTTCGCACACAAGACAGTTGATATCAAGCTCGAAACCGGGTTCCACAAAAGGAAAATATCCCGGCCTAAGTCTGGTTTTGATTTCTTTTTCGAAGATTCTAGAGAGAAGAACCTGCATCGTATCGATCAGATTGGCGGCTGAAATATCCTTACCTACGACCATTCCTTCGATCTGGTAAAAAGTGTGTTCGTGAGAAGCGTCCACTTCTTCGTAACGGAACACTCTTCCGGGAGCAATGATCCGAAACGGAGGTTTCAACTTTCTTAATGTTCTTACTTGGATTGCGGAAGTGTGAGTTCTGAGAAGATTTCCGTTTTCCAGATAAAACGTATCTTGCATCTCCCTTGCTGGATGGTCTTCGGTAAAATTGAGGGCGCCGAAATTGTTAATATCCGTTTCGATTTCGGGGCCATCCATGATGCTGAAACCCATCGATGCAAATATGTCTTCGATCTCGTATTGAATCTGAGTAATCGGATGAAGGCTTCCGTTAGAAGGACTGGTGAGGGGACGAAGTGCGTCGAAAAATTCGAATGCCGTCTGATTTTCGAAAAGCTTTTTCTTGAGCGACGTCTTTGTTTCTAAAACGAAGTTCTCCAGTTTTTTGGAAAGTTCGTTCGCTTTTTGGCCTACGGTCTTTTTTTCTTCGATGGAAAGCGAAGCCACGTTCTTGAGAACTGCGGTTAGCTTTCCTTTTTTACCGATAAAATCGTTTTTATTTCTATCTAAATCTTCTTCGGATATGGAAGAGCTGATTTTTTGAATGGCTTCTTGATAAATGGAATCCAGTTCCTCGGATAAGTTCATACGTGTTTTCGAGCCAACTCGACGAGTCCGGGATATATACCGCCAAAGGAACCGTTGGACATGGCTAGGATCAGAATTTTCTGTCCCGTAAATTGGGGAATCATTTTCTCAAGTTTTACAAGTAACTCTTGAGGATCCTTCGCATAAACTGGGATTGTTTTGGAGTTTTTCAAAAGTTTCTGAACAAGTTTTTTCACGTCCAAACGAATGTCTTTTGAAACCTTTTTCAGATTATGAATCTCGGTCAAAATGGTTAGATCGGAACCTATAAAAGAATATGAATATTCCTTCTGAAAAACGTTTCGATGAGAAGTTGCGCTTCTTGGTTCAAATAAGGAGATAATCTTATGGCCTTGAAATCTTTTTTTGACCGCATGAATTGTTTCACGCACTGCAACCGGGTGATGCGCGAAATCTTCCACCACGACCGCGGTCGAAGATTGGAAAAGAATATCTTGCCTTCTTTTAACTCCCGAAAAAGAATCGATTGCTTTTGCGATTCCCTGTTTGTAACCGGAAGGGTTTTGGTTTTTTAGAATTTCGGAACAAACACGAATCGCAACCTCTATGTTTCTGTAATTGTGATCTCCGAAAAGAACCGGATTTAGTTTTTGATCTCCCCAAAAAAGTTCGTGTTTTTTCCAAGTAAGAAAAGAATCCTTTCGATTCCACTCGAAACCTTCCACTTTTGTAAACTTGACGTTTTGGATCATTTTTTTGAGGGAACCCGAGCCGCTCCAATAGAAAATTTTACCGTTTCCGGGAACCAAATTGATCAGACGTTTGAACATGGTTTCGATTGCGGAAATGTCGGGAAAAATATCCGCATGATCGAAATCCAGTGCGTTTAACACCGCATAAGTCGGTCTATAATGTAAAAATTTCGAAGACTTATCGAAAAACGCGGTATCATATTCGTCCCCTTCGATGACAAAATAAGATCCGTTTCCAAGCTCGAACCCTGGAAATCCGTCCTTCCGGATTCCTCCGACAAACAAGCCGGGCTCGATTTCATTCTCTTTGAGTATATGATGAATTAAGAATGTAGTGGTGGTCTTTCCGTGCGTTCCCGCGACAACGATCACTTTTTTTCCTTTGAGAAAAAATTCGCTGATCGCCGCAGGCATAGAAAGATAGTTTAGTCCCGAATTGAGCATTTCCTCCACTTCGGGATTTCCTCTGGAAATTGCGTTCCCCACGATGATCAAATCTTGGCCTTTAACATTCTCGGCTTTAAACCCTTCGAAGTAAGGAATATTCCATTCTTTTAATTTATCGGACATAGGTGGGTAAATACCCGTGTCTGAGCCGGAAACTTCGTGTCCGCTTTTCTGAAGCATATAAGCAAGATTGCCCATAGCGATGCCGCCGATTCCGATTAGAAAAATCTTCAATTGAGAATGGTCCTAACTATATTGTAAACGACTGTTAAAAATAAGGTTCCCGTCAAAAAATACGCAGAACCGGACAAAAAGAATATTAGGATGTCCTTATCGTTCCAGTTTAGAATTTTTTTCAAACTTCGAACGGAAAGGACACAGGAGAAAATAAAAGAAATCGAGATAAAAACCGCCTGCAATGGGGAAGGTAAAATCCAAAACAAAGAAGATGCGCTGAACGGAATAAACGAAACCAAAAGAATATTTGCGGGAGGAAGTATTTCTCCCTTACTTCGATCGGCTTTTTTCATAAAGATTCGAAATACGTCTAACTGAGCGACCAGAAATAAAACAGCAGGATATATTACGAAGGAAAACACAACTCCGGAAAACAGGTTCCATTCTCCCTCCTCATATCGAACAAAAGAAAAAATCGAAAAAACAAGATTGGAAATAATTTTTGTCGCAGGTGCGAGAATCCAAAGAAGAAAATGGGTTCTTAAGATTTCGAAGTGACCGAAACCTCCCGTTTTTTGATAAAGATTAAAAGCGTTTTCGGGAGATTGAAAAACTTCTTGAAGAAGTAGGGTTCTAACTTCGGAGAAATCTTGTTTTTTATCTATGATCATTTTTGGGGCGAAGGGATATTTGGGTTTTTAGGAAGTGAGTTTTGATTTGCAGGCTCTTCCTTTTTTTGCTCAGCTTTTTCCAAATTCCCTACAACTTCCTTTAATCGCAAGAAACTATCTTCACGGATATAAAAAGGAGGTTCGGAAAATTTTCCGTTTATGATTCGAATTGTAGGCCTGTAATCGATGGAATTGATATTCGTCTTCGGATAATAGCGCAAAGTAATCCAATCATCGTTGGAAATTCGAATTTTAAGAGAGGCATCCGCAGGAACGTTAGTCAAACTTTTGGCTACGGCGTAACCTGCTCCGTTGGGATCATCCGGATACAACTCTACAAGTTGGCTGATAACTTGATTGTTCCAAGAATTCCCCAGAGATTGTTCTAAAGAAATTGGTTTTCCGGAAAGTCTTCTCCAAAAATTTTTCTTAACCGTTTGGTCCTTGTAAGGATGGTTGTCGAGATGAAGAGTTTTTCCTTCTTCCTCCCAGATTGTTTCGACTATGGATTCGTCTCTTAGATTCACGAGTTGTTTCTGTCTAAATTCCCCGATTCCTCTCGTAAAACGATCCGAAGTGTTTCCTTGAACGATAAGAACCTCATTCCCTTCTCGCACGATTCTCGTGGAGTCGAAGGATTTCTTTTTACCGATCCAAATTTTTTTCAGCAATTTTCCGGAAGACTTCAAAAGAATCTGCGGAGAATTTTCATTTAACTGCAATGAGGCGGCTACCTTTCCATCCGCGATCGGTTCGACGCCTTTCGCTTTCAAAACGGAAAATTCTCGAAAAATATTCTCCGCGTTATAACCGCCTTCGAACACTAAGGTTTCTCCAGTTTCAGAATCCTTAGAGTGAACGGTGAGAAAATAGGCGTTTTTTCTGATGTCTTTTTGTTTTTTAAGAACGATAGGCATCCGATAAAAAGCGGAGATGTCTTCCCCTTCCCAAGAATTTTTAGGGGGCTGATATTCGATTTCGTCTATGTCAATTTCCCAAACGGAAATTTCCGACTGATCTTCTTTTTTTTCTTCCAAAAAGAAAAAACTAAGAGCAAGAGCAACTAACGTAAAAAGAAGAAGGAGTGTCCGCTTCAAGATTCTTCACCTTCTCGTTTACGTTTTTGAATCAGAACAACGGAGGAAGCGAACGCGATCAAGCCCGGAAAAATAAACATTCCTAAAATCCAAACGACCCTCTTCTGAACCTCGGTTAAAGAAGCCGTATTGATTTCTTCTTTCTTCGGCTGAATGGAAGACAAAGAGAGATCCTGATACATCCAGGTAATCGAAGAAGTAGCGAGTTCGTAGTTTGTTTCGTAAGAAATAAACTGATCGGTGATCCAAGACGTTCCCGAAAAAATCACAATTCTACCTTCTTCTTTCAAATCGGTATTCGTATTTTGATGAGCAGTTTTGTTTTCCGGTTTTAAGCCCGGAACCTGAGGAGAGTTCGGATCGTTCTGTGAATCTTGTTCAGCCAAACCGGTCGCTGAGTTTTGTTTTGTTTCTTCTTTCTGAACTTTCGGAATCGTCTTCAAAATCATCCCGAGGATTACGTTTCTTCTTTCTTCCCCGTTATCCTGTTTTCCATTATTATTTTTATCTAATATAGATTCTCCGCCGGATTCCATCAAAGGAAATGCTTCTAAATTTTTACCGCCGGATTGGGGAGTCGTCTGTGGAGCAAAGTAACCGGCAAATGGAAACACGACCCCCATATCCTTTCTACTTAAAGCTTCTTCGATCGGATGTTTTCTAAAAGACTTTGCGAGAATCATTCCAGCTTGTCCCTGAACTTGGGAAAGAGGTCCTTTTACAAATTCATAACCCGATTTTTCCAAAAGCCATAGAAAATTTTCCGTTCCTTTCGGATCGATCGTAATGAAAATTTTTCCCTTTTTCTTTTCGATAAAATCTAAAATGGCGGTTTGCGCTTCTTTCGAAAAAGCGACGGTTGGTCCCGCAATTATCAAAACGTCTGTATTTTCCGGAATTTGAGACGGCCAACCTTCCGCGATTCCGAGCCCTTTCACTTTAAAGTTTAAAAAACTTAAAGAGTTAGATAAAATTCCGATTTTTTCGTTCGGAAGATTTTGAAAGATCGAAGAGAACCTTTCTCCGTTGGATTGGGTAAAATAAATATTCTTTTCTTCGGTTGTGATGTTTACGACTGCTTGTACAATCTTACGTTCCAAATCTTCCAAATCGCTTTTTTCTCGGATCGAAAGTCTTTGTTCAGCGTATTGTTTTCCGTTTTCCGCCAAAGGTTTTTTGGTTCTAAGGAGTATGATTCCATTCGATACCTGGCCAAATTCGGCAAGATCGTCCAGCTCTACGTCTGCGTTGATAAAACGAGTCTTAAACTGTGGACTTAAGGATTTCAATTGATCCAAATAGATTTCCAAATCCGGACGAATTCTTCTCAAAGAAAAGGAATTGGCCTTATCGCTCGAAGGGGAATTTTCCAGAGGTCTTGGATAAAAAGCGATCACTTCTACTTCCTTGTTGACGCTTTTTAGGATTTTGACGGCTGTCGGACTAAAAGAATACTGGCCTTTGGAACTCAAGTCGAAGTTATGGTTTCGCATTACGGAAATGTAATTTACGATCACGAGAACAACAAAAACGATCGCAAGATTCATGATGAAGTAACGCACTAGGGCTTGCTTTGAAGTCTTCAAAACACTCTGCGCGCCCTCGGAATCCTTTCCCAACTCCTTCAATAAAGTCAGAATCAGAAATGCGATCGTACAAAGAACCAGAAGAACCAGAAGAATTTCCCGGATTCTTTCGTTTCCGGAGTTGACCGAATTGGATTTCAGCGCAAGTTCTTCCAAAAATACGCGGAGATGATAGATTCCGAAAGCGATAAGACCCAGACCGGCGGATATATAAGAATTCCATTCTTCTTGAATATTCTTTTTTTGAAACCAACGATAGGTCGGTTCTAAAATCAGAATCACCAATACCAATCCCATCCAAAGCCAACGATTGACGGGCAATTGAATACTGTCTCGGACCGGAAAATACAAAAATAAGGAAACAAGGGAAACCCACGGAAAAATTCTCAGTAATACGGATTTTTTCATCCTCTCCATCTCCTAGATTCCAAAACTTTTACGGTGAGATAAAGGAAGAATAAGGCACCGCTGACAAAGAAAACGATTCCGTTCAAAGGCAGAACTCCTTTGCAAAACGAAATGAAATGCGAAAAAATGTGAAGGTGATAGAGAATCTTTCTCGTAACCGAATCGAACAGGTACGAAAAATATCCCGATACCCAAAGAGTCAGAATGATCACGATCGAAATCAGAAGTGAAATCATCTGATTCTTACCGAGGCTGCTTCCGAAAAGTCCTATCGCGAAGGAAAAAATTCCCAAAAGAAAAACTCCAATCGTTCCCGAAACCACTATGTAAAGAGGAGCTTTCCAAAAAGAATAAAGAAAAATCGGAAACAAACCATTTACAAATACGGAAATCAAAAGACAAATCAGAGTTCCGAATGCGAACTTGCCCGCGACGATTTCCAAATCCGTGACGGGAGCCGTAAAAAGAAACTCCAAAGTTCCTCGGTTTCTTTCTTCGGTAATACTTCCCATCGCGAGAATCAGCATCGCGATGATAATCGTTGACATGAAAGAAAGAAAAGTGATGACCGTGGTATCAACATAATTCGTACCTGAATTAAAATTCAGAATTAATACGAAAAGAGAATTCAAAAAGGCTGTTCCGCCGAAAACCAAAGGAGCCATAAAGGTTCCGAAGAACACTTTCACTTCTTTGAAAAAAATCCATTTAATATTTTGAAGCATAGTCTTTCAAACCTGGTTCATAAAAATCTGTTCTAAGGTGACTTCCTGTTTGCGAATGTATTCCAAACGGGGAGAGGAAGACGCGGATGCGAAAAGTTTTTCCTTAAATTCCCTTTCGGTGGAAGTGGAAACAAGGAATGTGTTGCCTCTAGAATCTTCTCCGATCGATTGAATTTTATCCACGTTCACTCCGGGAAGTGAGGAAAGATATTTTTTACCGGACTCGGGGTTTGCTCCCGAAAGAGTGACTTCAAGGCCCGAAAGTTTTTCCATTTCCTCTTCAAGTTGTTTTCTATCTCTTTGATATACCATTCTCCCCTTATGCAAAAATAAGAAGCGATTGCAAGTTTTGTAAACTTCGGGAAGAATGTGGCTCGAAAGCAGAATCGTATGTCCTTCTTTCAAAGAATGAATGAGATTTCTGATTTCCACAATTTGTTTCGGATCGAGTCCAGAAACGGGCTCGTCGAGAATGATAATTCTCGGATTTCCAAGTAACGCTTGCGCAATCCCCACTCTTTTACGAAAGCCGAGAGAAAGAGTTTCGATGTTACTCTTACGGACATCCGTGAGAAATGTTCTTTCGCAAACTCTTGCGATCTCCGAATCAATCGATTCGGAAGAAACTTGTTTAATTCTCGCGGCGAACTTGAGATAGTCTTCTACGGAAAGCTCGGGATAAAGAGGAGGCGTTTCTGGAAGATAACCGATCTTCTTTTTTACTTCGAGAGGATTCTCGAAAGTGTTCGTTCCGTCGATTTCACAGATCCCGTCGGACGCGATTAGATATCCGGTGAGAATTCGAATCGTGGTGGTTTTTCCGGCTCCGTTCAGACCGAGAAGACCTACGATTTCTCCCTCTCCCAACTCAAAATTCAGGCGATCTATGGCGAGTTTCTTACCATAGAATTTAGATAGATTTTTAACTTTGATCATCTTTGTTTAAACTACATCGGAGACATTTGCGGTCCATTACTTAGGAAGTCCGATATGATGGAATTTCTAAATCTTGCGTTTTATTGCAGGATCCAGAAAAATAGAAAAAATTTTATGAGTTCGGGTCAATCACTTTCTCGTTGAAATACGATCGGTTATGAGTTTGACGTTTAAATTCCTACGACGAATCATAGAAAGTTCTATGGGCAGCATACTTGTACCGATCGCGGCTATTTTTTGGGGAATGGGTTTTACCCTATTCTATTATGGCGCCCTTCGAGTGCCGACGGGAATTAGCAAAGGAACATTTATTATACTTATGATTTTTGCATTGGTATGGCCGTAAACCTTACCCAACAAGTACTTGGATCCGAAGATAAATCTGTCGGAATTCCGACAAATCCTCTGTGAAACTTACGCCCCGCAGAGCGACCCATAGGAAAGCTCTGCGTTGAGTTTCCCTAATTTTTGGGTGGTGGGTGATGAGACCCGTAGGGAGCAAATCATTGAGCCTGGAGGCGGAAAGGCTCGGGAGATTTTTCTCTATCAGAAAATAATACTTCTTGCAAGTACAAAGCTTCATTCTTGTCAGAACACTTGAAAAATATCAGTTTTTGATTCTTATTATCCCATAAAAGCCTTCTAAATTTGTGGGGTTGGTTATTGGTATGGCCGTTCTTACATTTTGTAGGGATCTGGATCTGGGTAAACTTTCTTTTAAAGGATGAACATTTCCCAATAAAATTATGTCTTATTTGATCCGGAGACTAGATCTTTTCAGTAAGAATGTTCTTATTCGATGAGTCCAAATGCCGGACTTTACGATTTTGATCTAAGAAAGTTCCACTTTGGTTCTTTACAAAAAGCCGAGTTTGAACTGGAATTGTAAACGATAGTTGAGATAAGGCTTTTAAGTACATTTTGATTGTACCGAACGATACTTTCCCTTAAAATCGGTTGTCGGATCCCCCTAATTCTAAAAATCTGGCATAAAATTATCTAGCGGGATATCTATGTCTGAAGAAACTCAAGAAAAGAAAAACAAAAAGATCAATAAAATGACCGTGGCGGAAATCGACACTGCGATTCAAACTTCAAAAGAAAAAATGAACGGCTCTTCCAGCAAATATATTTTGCATCTTAATGCAAGATTGGAAGAACTTGCGGCAAAAGGTAAGAAGTAATTTCTTTTTTTAATCTGTCGGTTTTCGACGGATTCAATCTGCATCGTTTTTATCTCATTGAACCTCTCGATCCTTGCTTCAATTTATCGATATAAAACATCAATACGCTTCGGCCGTATTGTTTAACGGATTTTCCTGGCATATAAAACCCGGTTCTCGCGTCTGTCTTGTGGGCCCTAACGGTTCTGGCAAATCGACTTTATTTAGAATTGCGGAAGGGAAATTTATTCCAGACAACGGAACCGTAGCAAAATCAAAAAATACCGAAATTTCGGTTTTTCAACAGATACCGGACTTCGATCCGGAAGCTTCGGTTATAGACACTGTATTAGAAAAACATAAACATTATCGCGAGTATTCAGAGCGATCGAAGGAAATCAATTGTAAGTTCGATCTTGTTTCCCACGATTCGAAAGAATTTACAGCGATCTTGGACGAACAAAGCGCTTTGGAAGAATACGCTTTTACGTACGGAATTCACAAGTTGGAATCCAACGCTCGCAAGGTTTTGGGAGGATTAGGATTCTCTAATGCTCAGATGGAAATGAAGGTTCGCGAATTCTCTCCTGGTTATCAACATCGTCTTGGTTTGGCGATCACTCTTCTGAATCCAGGCAACTTACTTTTGTTGGACGAACCTACGAACCATTTGGATAACGCGTCTAAGGAATGGCTTGCAGGTTATCTGAATTCCACCGGACAATCCTTTGTGCTCGTTACTCACGATCCCGAGTTTTTGAACGCGACTTGCGATACGATCGCGGAACTTTCCCCTTCTGGAGTCATCGAATTTCGGGGAACCTTGGAAGAATATTTCGAACATAAAAATGAATTTCAAGAAAAGCTTCAAGCTCAATTCGAAAAGGAGGAAGCTTATCTTAAAAATAGAATGGAATGGATAGAGCGATTTCGTGCGAAGGCTACGAAGGCAAGACAGGTTCAATCCGCGATCAAAAAACTTGAAAAAAGAGATAAGGTGGAGGCGCCTCAAGAATCTTTCTGGAATTCCAAGTCCGATTATCGTTTTAATTTTATTTCCTCGGGAAAAATTACCGTAAGAATTGAAAACGGAACCTTTTCGTATTCCGGCAAGGCTCCTTATATTTTCAATAATGCTGATTTAGAGATTTCCGCGGGAGACAAAATTGCAGTTGTCGGTCCAAATGGGGCTGGAAAGTCCACGTTTTTTCGTTGTTTATTAGAAATTCATAAACTAATTTCGGGAAAGATTTATTACGGGCCGAAAACAAAAATCGGTTATTTCTCGCAAAATCATCACGAAGAACTGGATCCTTCCAAAAATCTGCTTCAAACCGTGATGTCCGCTTACCCTGATCTTACGGAGCAACAAGCTAGAAGTCTTCTCGGTTATTTTTCTTTTTCGGATGATTCCGTTTATAAACAAACCAATCTTCTTTCGGGTGGGGAACAAAGTCGTCTTCGTCTTGCAATGCTCGTTCGTTTTCCGGCCAATGCCATTTTCTTGGACGAGCCTACAAACCATTTGGATTTAGTCGTTCGGGATAATTTGCGTCGAGCGCTGATGGCTTATGAAGGTTCCCTTTTGATCATTTCTCACGATCCCGAATTTTTAAAAGATCTTTGTAACCGTACCATTTCGGTCGATAACGGGCAGATCCGCGATTTTAATTGTACTTTCTCCGATTATCTGAAGTACAATTTACAAGAGACATCGCATCCTAAATTACAAAGCGACAGTTCTGCCTTAAAAAAGGGGGAGACAAACCAAACCCGTTCTAAGAAAAATTCTGACAAAAATCGAATCAAAAAAATTCAGAAAGAATTGGAGCAGATAGAAACCAAAATCGAACTTTTAGAAAAATCCAAAAAAAATTTGGAAGAAGTGTTGGCTGATCCGGGCTTTTTTAAAAATCGTAGTTATCAATTGGAGCTAGACAACTTAAACGAAGTCAAAAATGAAATCACACATTTGACCTCCGCGTGGGAATCGCTTCAATTTGAGTTGGAGGAACTTTCAGAAAAGTTTAAATTGTAATTTGGTTGGAATTCCGTGGAAATTGTGAATTCGAATTACTTAAATTTTTAAGTCGGATTGTTTGAAAAAAACGGCTGATTCAGCGAATGCCGCATTCTATTTTTATATTGAGGAACATTGTCGTATGACCCCTAAAGAACTAAAGTCGAGATTGGATTTGAGAGAAATGAAAAAGGATTCATTTTATCTCCTTGATGTGAGAAATCCGAACGAAGTGGAAATCTGTACAATCGAAGGAACCGATCTTTTGGTTCCGGTAGGAGAGCTTTCGAACAGGCTTTCCGAAATCAATTCTTGGAAAGAATCCGATAAGGACGTGATCGTGTATTGTCGTTCCGGAGGACGTTCTGCCATGGCTTGCGGGATTTTGAAACAATCCGGCTTTACAAAGGTGCATAATGTGGAAGGGGGGATTTTACTTTATTCGGACGAAGTTGATTCTTCTATTCCTAAATACTAGAAAAGTTATCTCAAAAATACTTTATCTTTATTTAAAATTCCGATTCCAATTATTCTAAGATATTTTTGAGATAACTTCTAATAAGACGCGCCAAAATCTCAAATTCACCGAGAAAGCTATATAGTCACCAAAGATTTTTGCTATAAATCGACTGTAATTGGTTAATAAAGTGGGAATCCGTATTTTTGCGAAACTTAGGCGTCTTGCTTCTAGGTGTCCGATAAAACTTAGCGCAGAGCTTTCCTAAAGTCAGTAAACACCTTCCTATGGGTCGTGTTCAGGTCGCTCTGCAGGGTTTGGACAAGTTCTTAAAAGATGACTTATTTATTGGAGTTCACGCAATTTGAATTTTACGGTAAACTTACTACTCGGCCGCGTGAAAATGATACTCGAAAATAAGCGATCGGTTTTGCAAAAGTACAGCGGTTTTCAAAAATTAAGCCAAATCGGGAAATTCCGATTTTTTAGAGGAATATTCCAATATTCTAATTTTCGAAATAAGTTTGTCGTAGTATTCTATTCGCGCGTTCGAGTAGTAAAATCGATTCAGAATGAACGTTGCGACGAATCATAAGTTCAAAATTCGGTTGGAAATATCTTAAAGTTCTTCATTTCCTTCCAAAGCTTAAATCGTTAATTCGGGGAACCTGCTGATTTCGAGTTTTAGAATTGAATTATATATCTTTTTTTATCAGAGTTGATATGTTGCCGAATGATTTTATTCTCGAGAGTATATGAGAAAGATACGATTTTATATTATAATAGTTTTACTTTTTATCGGAGTGAATTGTCTTTTTGTCGAAAGATATTGGGTCCGATTCCAAGAATACGAATTCAAGTCCGACAAAGTCTCAAAAGATTTCGACGGTTATAAAATTGCAGTCGTTTCCGATCTTCACTACGGTTTTTTAAATCCCGAATTTTGGATTCGATGGGTTATAGAAGAAATCAATTCTCGTAATGTGGATTTAATCGTAGGCTTGGGAGATTATGTAAAGAAGCGGAATACGAATACCGAGCTGTTAAAAGTTTGGTCTATTTTAAAAGAACTCAAGGCAAAGGACGGCGTTTATTTCGTTAACGGGAATCATGATCATTGGGCAAACGACAAACTATCGCTTGAACTTTTAGAAAGAAGCGGTCGGTCCGTTAGAAATAAAAACGTAGTAATACAACGAAAAGCGTCAAGATTTATCCTGGCCGGAATCGGGGATTTTTTGGAGGATAGGACTGAGATCGATAAGGCTTTATCCGGTACCTTTCATAAAGATTTCCGGATTGTGTTATCTCACAATCCGGACGCATCCAATGCAAATCATGAGGAAAAAGTGGATTTGTTTCTGGCCGGACATACTCATGGAGGGCAAGTAAGAATCCCGATTTTTGATCTTTCACCGATTTTACCCGTGGAGGATTCCAGCTTTGATGTCGGATTTAAAAAAAATAAATCCGGCGAAGACGTATTTATTTCCGCGGGTATCGGCTGGTCGATTTTACCGATTCGATTTTTTTGTCCCGCGGAAGTTCCATTGATCGTATTGCGTTCCCCGTAGGATTGGATCTTGGTCATAAATTGGATTTGCCAAAATTTCTTGAAAATGAATTAGAATTATATTATGTTCTAAAATACGAAGCTATCGCGATTTGCTTTCGAGGTTTCGAACTTACAGCGCGTCCCAAAATCTGCAGAAGCGATCCCGAGAGCGACGGCACTTGAATTTTCTGCTTTATCAGAAAGATCAAGCTGGTAACTCGGGCGTCTCCGGCTTCTATTGACGCTCGACGAATTTTGGACAAGTTCTAATAATTAAAAGGCTTATTCTCCTAAAAGAATTTTCTGAAAATACGAAAAACCTTCCGCTAACGGATCGTCTTTTCCTCCACGACGGCGTTTGAGCATATTCGTAAGATCTAATACCATCAATCCGTACATCCAAGCCCACATCGTTCTTGCTATTGTCGGATATTCCGTTTTGGGAAGTTTGAACTCGCGACTAACGCATCCGTTTCTTATTGTTTCTAAAAACACTCTATAACTGGTGGGTAAACTTGGGAACGCCTTTCTGTGCATATGTCCGTGAACGGTGTTGAACATTACTTTGTGGAGTTCTTTATTATTGAGAGAAAAGTCCCAATAGATTCTTGCGATTTCTGCAAGTTTTTCAAAGGAGCTCTTCCCGTTTTTTTGCGCGTTTCGCAACCGTTGGGTTAGCTCTGTTTCTCCTTTGGCTATCAATACTTGAATGATTTCTTCTTGGCTTTTAAAATGAGAGTAGGGACTTGCTACGCTGCAGTCCAACTTTTCGGCGATTTTTCGCATAGAAAGCCCATCGATTCCTTCCTTTTGTAGGATTTCCATCGCGACTTGGACGATGTTTTCCCGGTTTAGGCTATTTCGGGATCTCCTTTTGTGTCGAATTACAGTAGTCATTTTATTCCAAATTTATCAAGTGCTTTGATTGAAAACGCCTAGATATTTTACTTTATACGTGTCGTCTCAACTTTATAAACCCCTTTATGATCTGAAAGCAAAAATCAATTTCTCAACGTTTATAGGCGAAGTTTATAAAAGCCGAATGCGAAAGGTAAAGATACCAAGTTTGCTGTTTCTTCACAAATTCGGCTTTGCGGGAATTTTTCGATAAAGTCGACTCGTGGATTTTTGGTTTTTTAAGTATTATCTTACTACTCGAAGGCATGAAAATGATACTCGAAAATAAGCGGTCGGTTTTGTAAAAGTACAACGGTTCTCAAAAATTAAGTCAAATCGGGAAATCCCGACTTTTTAGAGAAAGATTCCAACATTCTAATTTTCGAAATAAGTTTATCATAATGTGAGTTCGGTATAGCAAAATGTGAAAGCGATTCTATGTTTCGACCTGAATGCCAATCCATAGAGAGAGGCATTCGCTGAGTTAACGCACGGTCGCGAGATTTGAGTTTACGAAAGCTCTGCGCCTGAGTTCAGGAAGTAGTAACACTTTAGTTTCTTATTCGCCCAAACTTTCAACCGCCGAACTCACGTTATCATAGTATTCTATTCATGCGTCCGAGTAATTGGATTTTTAGAAAAATGAGAAAATGAAATTCTTCTTCCACATTACTTCCATCCTCATAAGAACGATGATTCTATCCATGACAATCAGTATGGATCTAAATAAGAAAGATTTTACCAAAAACATTTCAGGAATCGAAAGCTTTTCCCTAATCATCCCTATATAATAGAGTGTCTAAAATTTTGCGTCTAAACATGGGATTTGTGCTCAAATTAACGGTATTCTATTTTATAGGATCAGTAACGATGATTGATCGTAAAATTTTCTGCGTCGATCTATAGAGTTGTTGAAAAATTACTTCTCCATCTATTTCTGTTTCATTGAAACGGACGGTCGGAGCATATTTGTTAATCTCCACTATTGAATTTTTCAAAAACTCTTATGTAAAAAAATTCAAACAAAAATAGATTTAAACCAATCAATGAAATTACAATGAGACGCATATCAAGCCGTTTGTTTTTCCTCAATAAACGATGTTTATTATTCAGAATCAAATGAGAATGATTTGGCGATTAAAGAAAAAACCGAAAAGAATTCCTACTTTCCAAAATAGGCTTTTTTTGAGGAGTTGGACGAAAATGAGTAATGGCGGATCGTTATTTTTAAGGTTTTTTCTAGTTTTGTAGAGTTGTGAAAAAAATTGTGGGAATTCCCGCATTTAAATCTTTTTGGGAAATCCTTTTTAAGGAATTTGTAGGAACTGTTTCTTTCACACGAAGAAAGGGTTCGCCTTCTTTTGGAAAATCAAGATCAGAGGATTTTTTATTTCCGCTTCGGACTAAAAAGAATATAAAAATGATTTCTATAAACGATTTCCACACAATTTTATTTCGAGTCAAAGATCAACGCCAGAAAAAGGAAAGCGCAACTGTGCGATTTCTAAAGAAAATTGGGTTTTATTTGGACCAAGGAAGAGATCAAACTAAGATTTCCGTTTTGTAAACGAGAGGGATTTTTTCGTATAAACGGTTTTGGCGAAAAGTGTTTACTTTACGGTTAAGACGGAAATTCTTCCGTCTATCCGCCTCGAAAATTTTCCAATGGAATATCTACAGGTACAATGTGTCGGATAATGAGTGGAAATACATTGCAAAGCGAAGAAACATTCAGGAATTAGAATATTAAAGTTATTAGGAGTAATTATGGAAGAGGCAGTCATCCTGGACGGAATTAGAACCCCGTTCGGAAATTTCGGAGGAACTTTAAAGGACCTCAGTGCGGTTGATTTGGGAGTTTTGGTTTCTAAGGCGATTTTGGAAAAGACGGGAGTTTCTCCGGACGGAATCGGGGAATCAATTTTTGGAAACGTGATTCCGACCGGAAAAGAGGCGATTTATCTCGCTCGCCATATCGGCTTAAAGTCCGGTCTTCCTTTGGGAGTTCCGGCATTGACTCTGAATCGTCTTTGCGGTTCCGGTATGGAAGCGATCGTTCAGGCGGCTAAGAAGATTTACCTTGGGGATGCGGATGCGGTTCTTGCGGGTGGTGTGGAATCTATGAGCAACGCTCCTTACGTAGTTCGAAATGCACGCTGGGGAGTTCGTTATGGCTCCGCTGAATTCGAAGATACATTGGAACAAGGTCTTACCGACCAATACGTAGGTTTGATCATGGGTCAGACCGCGGAAAATCTTGCTGACCAATACAAGATTTCCAGACAAGAACAAGACGAGTGGGCCGCGATTTCTCAGACCCGCGCGGAAAAGGCTACGAACGAAGGTCGTCTGAAAGACGAGATTCTTCCCGTAACCATCGGCGGTAAAAAACCCGTTACATTAGAAAAAGATGAATTTATCAAAGGCGCTGCGGGCGCAGAAAAACTCGGATCGTTAAAGGCGGTTTTCCGCGACGGAGGAACCGTTACCGCTGGAAACGCTTCCGGTTTGAACGACGGAGCCGCGGCGACGATCGTTACTTCCGCTTCTTACGCAAACAAGGTCGGTAAAAAACCTCTCGCGATCATTCGCGGTTACGGTCACGCGGGTTGCGATCCTGCTAAGATGGGAATCGGTCCTGCGCTTGCGATTCCCGCCGCTTTGAAAAAAGCGGGTTTGAAACTTTCCGATATGAGTCTCGTCGAAGTCAACGAAGCGTTTGCTGCTCAATACCTCGCGGTTCAAAAAGAACTCGGACTGGATCCGGCGATCACGAACGTGAATGGCGGCGCCGTTGCGATCGGACATCCGCTGGGAGCTTCCGGCGCAAGAGTTACGATCACTCTCGCTTACGAACTTAAAAGAAGAAAGGCGAAATACGGCGTCGCTTCTCTTTGTATCGGCGGAGGTCAGGGGATCGCTCTCGTTTTGGAAAATCCGGAAGCCTAAGAGTGCGTAACGTATGGGAAGAATTCTTTCTTTCCGTTTCATTTGGAAAGCCCGGTGATCCCGGGCTTTTTTTAGTGTGGGGTTTTAGGCTTTTGTAAATATGGAACAACGATTTCAAATAGGATCCGGTCTTCACTATCTGCTTTTGTTTTTAACCGGGTTTACGACCTTCGTTCTCCTTTGGATCGGAAGAAAGGATAAGGTAGGAAACATTTCCAAAAGAATCGGCTTTGTTACGGCTTGGATTCTTATTTTAAATTACCTCGTTTACATTATTTATAGAATCGATTCGGGACATTGGGAGATTCGCTATGATCTTCCGATGGAATTTTGCAACTGGGCGATGGTCGTAACTGCGATTGCGTTGTTCACTCACAACAGAACGTTCGCGGAGCTTTCTTATTTTTGGGTGATGAGCGGTTCGATCAACGGCGTGATTAGTCCCGATCTTCAGGTAACGTTTCCGCATATCTATTTCTTTATATTCTTTATCGCGCATTCGGGTCTTGTGATCGCTTCCTTGTATCTCGTATTCGGTTTAAAATTGGAACCGCGTCCTTGGGCGATTTTACGAGCGTTTTTATATTCTCAGATTTTCTTTGTGACCGCTTTCGTAGTCGATTACGCTTTGGACGGAAACTACGGCTATATGATGGCAAAACCTTCCGCCGGTTCCGCGTTGGATTTTCTAAGCGAATGGCCTTACTATCTGATTCAGATGCAGATCATCGGAGTCGGCTTTTTCTTTCTTCTTTATCTGCCGTTTTATTGGACGAATCGGAAAGAACGTCTGCTCGCGGTTTAGCCTTGCGATTGTAGTTTCTACGGTTTCACCGGGTTGATCCGGCGTTTGAACGTAGTAGTTCCTACATCTCTTAAAACGAAAAAACTTTGATCGAAACCGATCTTCTTTTTTCGAGCGTTCCTAAAAACGATTGAATTTCGACCTCGGAAGGTGTTAGAGTTCCAACAAGAAATCTGTTGGAAAAAGGAGACAGTTTTCGCAAACGAAAAATGTATTAGAATCCGCTTACGATCCCTCTTTCAAGGTGTCTGCATAGGTTTTAGCTTTCGTACCTTCTTGACGGTAAAGGATTCCCTTCGAATCTTGCATACAGAGCTTTATTCTAGGTTTCGATACCGATTTCGAAGAGCCGTCCGGAAAATAAAAATCCCGACATCGACGATTCCAAGCGGAGAATGCCAGGAACCATCGGATGAGTTCAATTTCGATCAAGGTGTACTATAAAAATGGAATTTGCCCTTTCTAGTGAACAGAAAGAATTGCGTGATCTTGCCAGAAAATTTGCTAAAGAAGAAGTTCGTCCAAAGGCAGAACATCACGATCGTACGGGAGAATATCCCCTTGCAATCTTAAAAAAGGCCTGGGAAATCGGGCTGATGAATCTTCATATCGAACCTCAATTTAACGGGGCCGGTATGTCGGAACTTGACGGGGTGGTCATCGGAGAAGAACTTTTTTGGGGGTGTTCCGGTGTGGCGACTGCGATTCTTGCAAACAATCTTGCGTTAGCTCCTGTTATTCTCGGAGCAAGTGATAAAATCAAAAAAGAATTTATTCAACCGATGACGGAGGAATTTAAACTCGCTGCTTATGCGGTGACCGAACCGGGTGCGGGATCGGACGTCGCGGCAATTCGTACCTCCGCAAAAAAAGTCGGAGACGAATATATCATCAACGGTTCCAAAATGTGGATTACGAATGCCGGATACGCAGATTGGCTTTTCGTTCTTGCAAAAACCGATCCTTCCGCAGGTCATAAGGGAATTACCGGATTTATCGTAGATGCAAAATCTCCTGGAATCATTGTAGGAAAGAAAGAAATCAACATGGGGCAGAAATGTTCCGACACACGCGCAATCACATTCGAAGACCTGAAAGTTCCCTCGTGGCAGATGATCGGGAGAGAGGGAGAGGGTTTTAAAATTGCAATGGGGGCTTTTGACCGCACTCGTCCCGGAGTTGCAATCGGAGCTGTCGGTGTTGCACGTGCTGCGATGGAACATTCCGTCAACTATGCAAATACTCGTAATACTTTCGGTCGCCCTATCATGGATAACCAAGGAATCTCTTTTATGATCGCGGAGATGGCCCGCGACATCGAAGCCGGAAGGCTTCTTTGTTATCAGGCGGCTTGGATAATCGATAACGGATTCAGAAATACATACCAAGCATCGATCGCAAAAATGTTCTGTGCGGACATGTGCATGAAAGTTTGCACGGACGCCGTCCAAGTTCTCGGCGGATACGGATTTAACACAGAATATCCGGTCGAAAAATTAATGAGAGATGCGAAAATTTTTCAAATCTACGAAGGTACTTCTCAAATTCAAAGAATGATCGTTTCTCGTTTTCTTGCGGATGGAAAGGGAATCGAGGGACCGAACTCCTGAAAGAGTTTTCTCTCACATTCGAGGAGTTTTCCACGCTTGCAGAGCGCGGGAATTTGATTCCTGTTTTTAAACAGGTTTTTCTGGATATGGAAACTCCGGTTTCTCTATTTGCAAAGTGGGGATGTGAATCTTCACAGAATTCCTTTCTTCTGGAATCTGTGGAAGGCCGTGAAAAGCTGGGAAGAAATTCTTTTCTCGGCAAAACTCCTTCCCGTATCCTTGAGGGAAAGAATGGCCTTTTTTATATCACCGTCAAAAACGAACCTTCGACGGAAATCATTACCTACGATCCTTTGGTTCTTTTGGAGAATCTTCTCGGAGACGAAGTTTACGTTCAAGACTATCGTCTTCCTTCGTTTGCCGGCGGGGCAGTAGGATTTGTGTCTTTTGCGGCGATTCGCTATTATGAAAATATTCCGGATACAAAACCGGAAGATGAAAACGCCCCCGATTGTTATTTTGCGATTTACGACGAACTTCTTGTGGTCGATCATATCGATCATATTTTAAGAATTGTGGTTAATGCAAGAATCGGAGAACATTCTTCCTTGAAAGAATGTTACGATTCCACGATCGATAAAATCAATTCTATCGAAAATGAAATCCGAAACGGGATTGTTCCAGAAGAGATCAAAAACCCGAAGGTTGTAAACGGGGCTCTACAATTAAATCCGAATATTCCAGACGAAGAATATAAGGAAAATGTGGAAAAAGCCAAGAAATATATCCAGGCGGGGGATATATTTCAAGTCGTGCCTTCCAGAAAGTTGAAATTCAAGCCTGATGTTTCCCCGTTTCAAATTTATCGCGGTCTAAGAACCGTAAATCCGAGTCCCTATATGTATTATCTCCGACTAGGCGAAATTACGATTGTAGGTAGTTCTCCGGAGATTATGGTGAAATACGCGAACAATCAGACGTTTCTTCGTCCGATCGCGGGAACCCGTCCTCGCGGTAAAAACTTAAGCGAAGATAAATTTTTGGAAGAGAATCTTCTTTCCGATCCGAAGGAAATATCGGAGCATGTTATGCTCGTCGATCTCGGACGTAACGATTTGGGAAGGGTTTGTAAACCGGGAAGCGTCCGTGTGAACGATTTTAAAGTGATCGAGAAATATTCTCACGTTATGCACATTGTAAGTCAATGTTCAGGGGAACTCGACGAAAATAAGACTGTCTATGATTTGATTCGTGCGGCTCTTCCCGCAGGAACTGTTTCGGGCGCTCCGAAAATCCGCGCGATGGAAATCATAGATGAACTAGAGGCGACTCGAAGAGCGATTTATTCCGGAGCTTTGGGTTATATTTCATTTTCCGGAGAAAGCGATCTTGCAATTATCATACGGACGATCGTGTTTTACGGAGATACTGCATTCTTACAGGCGGGTGGCGGAGTTGTGTATGATTCGGTTGCCGAGTTGGAACTGGAAGAAACAAAAAACAAAATGGCGGCTCTCTTAAAGGCGGTAGAGTTTGCGAGAAACGGACTCAAAGGGGAATGGAAATAATGTTTCTCCTGATTGATAATTACGACTCTTTCACGTATAATCTTTATCAGTATTTCTGTCAGATCGGAAACGAAGTTGAAGTTTATCGAAACGACAAAATTACGTTAGGCGATATTAATGAACTTGCTCCGAAAGCTATCATTCTTTCTCCGGGTCCGGGTCGCCCCGAGGATTCTAAAGTCTGTCTGGATGTGATTCGTGAACTCGGCGGTAAACTGCCTATCTTTGGAGTTTGTCTCGGGCATCAGGCGATCGGTCTTGTTCACGGCGGTAAAATTGTGTCTGCCCCTTCCATCATGCATGGAAAAATTTCTCTGATCGAACACGACGGGAAAGACATCTACAAAGGGATTCCTTCTCCTTTCGTTGCAACTCGTTATCATTCTCTTGTGATTCAACCAGAAAGTATGCCGCCGGAACTCGAAATAACTTCCAAAACTCCGGATGGGGTGATCATGGGAGTTCGTCACAGAACCAAAAAACATCTTTACGGCGTTCAGTTCCATCCGGAATCCATTATGACTAGCGCTGGGCTGGATTTGATCAGAAATTTTTCCTCAATCGTTCAGGGGTTATGAAATTTTTTTTCAGGCTTTTGTCCTATTCCGTACATTATAAATATCGATTCACATTGGGGATCGTTTTTGCGTTATTGACGGCCGTTTTAAACGCGGTTTCTCTCACCGCGCTCATCCCTTTATTCGATTCTCTGGGAAACGACAAACAAACTCGCTTTCAACTGCAAATGACTTTACCGGAGCAGAGAATTCTTCTCAAACAAAAAGTGTTCGGAAAGGAATCTTTGGACGGACTCGAAAGGACCAAGCTTCTTTTGATCGATGCAAAAGAATGGGTTAATAATAGAACTAAGGGGCTCGAACCGAAAGAGGTCGTTTGGTCAATTTGTATCATAGTGATGCCTTTGTATCTTCTTAAGTTGATAACGTACCTGTTGTCCGTATTCTGCATCGCGACCGCGGGTTATAAGGCGGTACGCGACATTCGGCAGGAACTTTTTGAAAAAAACCAGCTTCTTCCTTTGACATATTTCTTTAAGGAAAAAACCGGTTTGATGATGAGTAGAATTATCAACGATGTTGAAATCGTTGCGGCTGTGATTTCGAGTAATTTTAGGGATGCAACAATTAACTTTTTTTACGTGGTCACACACTTAATGGTTTTATTATATTTGAATACAGAGTTGTTATTAATCGCTTGTCTTACCGTTCCGGTTATTATTCTTCCTGTGACTTTGTTTACTAGAAAGATCACCAAATCCACCGCTAGATTTCAGGAAAAGATGGCGGATCTGAACGCGAACATTCAAGAGATGATTTCCGGAATCAAGGTGATTCGAGTTTTTAACTCTGAAAAATACGAGCAGGAAAAATTCGGAAAGATCAATCAAAACGTTTATCGCAGGAATTTTAAAGGTCAGTTTTATCTTCAAATTTCCCCTTCTCTCGTTGAGTTGACTTCTTCGATCGTGGTTTTAGGTTTTTTTGCGGCTGGTGCGAGCCTTATATACAGCGGAAGATTCACTCAAGGCGAGTTCATGGCCTTTTTATTGACTCTTCTGTTTTTACTTAGACCTTTGACTCAGCTTTCTCAAATGGTGGGGAAGATCACTCAATCCATCGCTTCCGGAAAAAGAATTTTCGAGATCATCGATCTTGAAACCGAAGATCACAGCAAAGAAAGTAAGGTTGTCGCAACTCCTCTTGCATATAACATAGAGTTTAAGAATTTATTCTTCGCTTATCCTGGAACCGGCGCAGCGGTTTTAAAAGATATCAATCTTAAAGTGAAAAAGGGAGAAACGATTGCTCTCATCGGCGCTAGCGGTTGTGGAAAGTCCACTTTGATGGATTTGATACCAAGGTTTTTTGATCCTTCCTCGGGATCGATCGAGTTTGACGGAATCGATATTCGAGACGTCAGTCTCGGAGATCTTCGTAAAAAAATCGGGATCGTAACTCAGGATATTTTTCTCTTTCACGGCTCCGTAGCGGATAACATCGCTTACGGAAAACCGGGCGCAACTCGTAAGGACGTGATTCGTGCGGCTAGACTTGCGCACGCGCACGACTTCATCAAAAAGATGGATAACGGGTATGATAGTATTTTGGGAGTTCGCGGATTGAATCTTTCAGGCGGACAAAGGCAGAGACTTGTGATCGCAAGAGCTCTCCTTCGAGATCCTGAGATTATGATTTTAGACGAGGCCACTTCTGCCCTCGACGTCGAATCGGAAAGATTGGTCAGTGATGCGCTTCGGAGATTGTATGCGAACCGTACTACATTTGTAATTGCCCATAGACTTTCTACCATCAAAGACATTTCGAGGATCGTCGTGATGGACAACGGAAAAATCGTGGAAGAAGGAGATCACAATTCCTTATATGAGCAAAACGGAATCTATCGAAAGTTATCCGACAATCAATTTGCGGCAAACAATGGAGTATTACCATGAACAAGAATGTCTTAATCGTGGATGACAATGATCGTTATGCGGACAGCCTAAAAGTTTGGTTCGAGAAAAAAGGATTTGAGGTCATAAGAGCCGTGAATGCGGCCCAAGGCTGGGAAATTTATTCCAAGGATAGAAATTTTTTTCATACGATCGTAACTGACATCACTATGGAAACTCAGACTTCGGGGCTTTGGATGATCCGAAAGATTCATAAAGACGGTTATCGAGGAAATAAAATCATCGCAACAACCGGTTTTGATTTTCCGGGAGTAATGTTTTTCTCTTCTTTCATACTGCCTTACTTCGCAGGTATCGGCTGGATGGTTCCGAAGATCCCTTTGAAAGAAGGAAGGGTGATTTTTCTTTCCACTTATTTAAAATCAAACGTGTCTTTTGAATCAGTTCTCTAAAGGAAGGCTTTCTTCCGTAGAAGATTCCTCGCTCTGGCCTGAAGGAGCCGGATCGGTTTCTTCCATTTCGGAAGCGGGAGTGAATTTGTAGTTTGGCTTTTTTTTCAGGGATTTTCTAACTTTTTTCCCTTTAAGTTCTTTAGTCGGAGCTGTAATCGTTCTGATTTTCAGATATGCTCCGAATACCCAGGATTGAAACGTTTCGTAATAACTTTCCGGATTTTTGGATTCTAAAAGGAGAAGATAATAATAATCTTCTGCGAATTTATCTCCGACTTTTTGGATGAATCTGCGATCGCTCTTTTTTAGAATTTTTCCGACTTCTCCGGCGGAAAGATCGCGCAGTTTGCGGGATGTGGGATACGGATTTTCTTGGGAGAAGCCGTTTTCCACCTTCACGGTCCCGAATTGATAAAAAGCCTTTCTAAGAAACAATTGCGCCAAAATTCTTTGAGTTAATTCTTGGGAAGTCGAGTTTTCTAATATTCTAATAAAAGAATATGTTCCGTAAAGACTCGTATTATTGCCGATCGCTTCTATGATGTCTTTTGCGAATTCGGGTTTTGTTTCCAAGGTTTGTTCTAAGATTCTTAATGAAGCGCGGGTTTTATGGATTCCCAGGGCTTCGATTGCGGTTTTTTGAAGTTCGAGATCGTCGGAATTCAGATACGTTTTGAAAAGTTTGAGATCCTCGTTTATCTGAAATGCGGCGAGCCCTAAGATGGAGGATTTCACAATTTCGCGTCTGGAAGAACGGATGCCCTGGCGTAGCAGTGCGTCTCTTGCGGAAGGGTCCTTGGTTTTACCCATTCCTCTCCAAGAAGAAAATTGAATTTCCGGATCGTTGGATTTGATTCCACTGAAAAAATAATTCAGGGAAGAGGGTGATCCGATATCGGCTAATGCTTTGTAGGCCGCTTGTCTGACTGCTTCTCCGTCTCTTTCGATAACACGATGTAAAGTTTTTACTTCTCCTTTGCCTATTCTGCCGATTGCTAAAACCGCCGCGGCTCTAACTCTTGGAATCGGATGGGTAAGCGCAATCCGATTCAGGACTTTATAACGCTTTTCGGTCTCTGCTCGAAAAACGGCAAGGATACCTTTTTTAATCAGTAGGTCGTATTCGATTTCTTGTCGTTCTTGCGGTGTAAGATCCTTTCTTTTAATTTTTTCATAGGAGGAAACTCCGTCCGATTCTTCGGTAAGGTTTCTTGGGTCGTCTACGTTTAAACCGTTTTCGTTTGTGGATGATTCTTCTTGCGGATCGGAATTTTCAGCGGAGCTATCTGAAGCGTCGATCTGCCTTGGGAGATCAGTGTCGCGATAAGGAGGAGCATTCGATTCCGCTTTCAAATCGACTAAACTTGGAGAAAAACAAAGAATAATACAAAGGTATAAGTTTTTAAGTTTTGAATATAAAGACATTGGATACCTTTGATATGTAAAGTTTTCTGTAAAGATGCTACTCATAAATTTGACTGATTTCTCAGGTTTTTCCTATCTTTTTCCGTAGACAAGCATGATTTCCGAAAACCGAAAGGAATGCTTGACGGAAACTGGAAAACCTGTTAAGTTTCAGCAAAGGAGAATTTCTGTATTAGTAAGCTCAGCGGTAATCTCAACGGCCTCAAATCCAATCAAATCCAAAGACTGAAAAAAATTTCCGAGAAAAGAATCCGGGAAGACGTGATCATTAGTCAAGATTTTGCGCGCGCACTCTGCGAATTATCCTTAGAAATCGGCAAACAAATCGGCATCTTAATCGATCGATCCGGCTACGTAACCCACGTGCTGGTAGGTTCCGACAATTCGATTGAGATTCCTTTTTTGGATAGACTTCGTACCTCCGAAGCGAGGCTTCGAGGTCTTAGACTAGTTCATACGCATTTAAAGGGAGAATCTTTGAACCAGGAGGATTTGACCGACTTAGCTTTGTTGCGTTTAGATTATATGACCGCTATTGTCATGGATTCTTCCGGAAATCCAAACGGGTACTATTCCGCGCATCTGAATCCGGGATCGGAAAACGAGCTTTGGAGTGTTCTTCCTAAAAAATATCCCGGACAATTAACTGAAGGAATTCTTCTGGAGGAAATCTTAGAAATAGAATCTAGGCTTTCTCGTTCAAAAAGAAATTTAAAAGACGCTCAAAAGGAAAACCGTGCTTTTTTAGTGGGAGTTTATCCTGAAAGAAACGTGGGCAGACATCCTTCTTTGTCTATGGAAGAATTGAAGGAACTTTGTAGAACTGCGGAAGTTCATGTTGTGGATACCTTCATACAGAGAAAAAATCGTCTCGATCCCTCCACAGTTTTGGGAAAGGGAAAACTCGAAGAGATTATTTTAAAAGCGATTCAGAAGCATGTGGAACTTCTCGTATTCGATCTTGAACTTACGCCTTCTCAAGCGAAGAAGATCTCGGATATCGCGGACATCAAGGTAATCGATAGAACGCAACTCATTCTCGATATCTTTGCAAGGAATGCAAAGAGCAGAGACGGTAAACTTCAGGTGGAATTAGCTCAACTTAAATATCTCAAAGGACGACTCACGGAATTGGACGATAACATGTCTAGGTTAACTGGTGGAATCGGAGGAAGGGGCCCCGGGGAAACAAAACTTGAAATCGGAAAACGAAGAGTCGAGGAACGAATCACGAGACTCGAAGTTGAACTCAAATCTCTCAGAAAACGAAGAGAAATCAATCGAAGACAAAGAAAGAGAAACGAGTTACCCGCTGTCGGTATCGTCGGTTATACGAATGCGGGAAAGTCAACGTTCTTAAACGCTTTAACAAACAGCGAGGTTCTTTCCGAAAACAAGCTTTTTGCTACGCTTGATCCGACCACGAGAAGAATTCGTTTTCCAGAGGAAAGAGAAATTATTATCTCCGATACGGTCGGGTTTATCCACGATCTTCCGCCTGAACTTTCCAATGCGTTTAAGGCAACTTTGGAGGAATTGGGAGATTCCGATCTTTTGGTACATGTTGTGGATGTTTCTAATCCGGATTATAAACTTCAGATGGAAGCCGTTGAAAAGATTTTGGAAGAATTAGAACTTTCTCATATACCGATGATCCAAGTGTTTAACAAAATCGACAATCTCGGAAAGTTCAAAACTTGGAAGACTGAAAACGATTCTAACGGTTATAAAGTTTTTTCCCACCCTTCCGTAAATCATGGCCCTGGGCTGGAAGCGATCGCAGATTTGAAGGAAGAATTGGGTATCGACGTTCATTCGGATACGGTTCTAGTTTCTGCCTACCAAGGTTGGGGATTGAAAACTTTTCTGGATCTTTTGGAAGAAAGAATCTACAATTTATCCCGATCGAACTATTCTATTGCAGAAAAGTTGTGAGGCTATCTCTCTGGAACACTCGTTTTGCCATGAATATTTTCATTTCCTGTCTCCAGTACAATTTTGCGTTTCCATGATTGAACGATACATATCTGACGCTGACTACGTTGTTTTCTTTACAACGATGTCAAATCGCATTCTCTTCAATGTGTCTAGTTCGTTTGAAAATAAATTTGCTAAAAATAGGAAGAACTAGAAGTCTATCTCAAAAATATTTTGGAATCAGCATTTAAGCAAAGATAAAATATTCTTGAGATAGGTTTCTACTCAAAAAGAAAAACTCAAGCACGTTGCTCCCGATATCATAACCAACCCCACAAATTAAGAAGACTTTTGGGATCATAAGGATCAAAAACTGATATTTTTCAAGTGTTCCGACAAGAATGATACTTTTTACTTGCAAGAAGTATTATTTTCTGATAGAGAAAAATCTCCCGAGCCTTTTCGCCTGAAACGTGATCCATAGATTAGTATGATTCTTGGACGTAAGACAGTTCGAAGTGTGATACTCTTGATTCGACGGAGTCAAGGCCGGCGGAGTAACTCAACATCTCATTCTATGAACTCAATGAATGCCTTCCTATGGGTCGGTGTTTAGGTCGCTCGAAGAAACTCAACACAACGCTTCCTAAGGGTCGCGTTGTGGGTAAGTTTCACAGAGGATTTGTCGGAATTCCGACAATTTATCTTCGGATCCAAATACTTGTGGGGTTGGTTATGCCCGATATGGTCGCAATGTGAACCAACGTTTCCTAGGCAAGTTATTCGCTCACTACTACTTGAAGTGTGGAAACTCATACATTTTAGGAGTTCCTACAATTAAAGTTTTGGCACAAGTTCTAAACAAACTTGTGGTTTCGGTTGTAATTATTGAGTTTAGAAAGTTTTGCGTGGGGAAAGGTAGTTTCTTAGGAAGAAAAAGCTTTTTTGGCTTCCTCAATGGAATGATAAATCTGTACTTTTTTCGGAAGTTCCATCAAACGGATTACGTTTTCCAAAAAATGATTGAGGCCGCCGATGACGATTTTGCCGGAATGTTGATCCACAGTTTTGATCAAGGTCAGAATTGTAGCAACTCCAACGCTGTTGATGTATTCGAGATTGGAAAGATCCAAGATGATGTTGTAAACCTCCTCTTCGAAGATAAAATGAATTTTGCGGGAAATCTCGAAAGAATTGGAGTTGGTTACCTTTCCGTTGAATACAACGAGTTGGACTTCCTTATCGGGGAGGCTTGTCCTTATCGTCTCAATATACAATGAATCGAATTCTACTTTCGCCATGAAAATTCCTTTTAATTTTTTCCGGATAAATTTTTCTTTTTTTTCCGAATTGCATCTTCATATTCCAAGTGTATGCTTCTATGAGAACATTTTTTTCAAATTCTACTACAAGGATTATTCGGAAAATCTTACAGATTCGCATTTTGGTTTGAAAAGTGAAAAGGGATTTTCTTACTCCAATCAAAAAGAATCTAAACCTTTCTTATTTTCCTCGGAATACGAAGATAAGTTGAAATCCTCCCGTCTATTCAAGGAATTCTCAGAGTTTGTCTTCTAATCGAATCGCGACCGAAGTATGCCGGATTAAAGACAGCCCGTCTATGATCTTCAATGATTTTTTTATTTTCTCTTCCGTTGCAGGATGTGTAATCACAACAACTTCAACGGGTTCTTTTTCAGCTTCATTTTGTCTCACCGAAGAAATCGAAATTCCATGGTCTCCCAGTACCTTGGAAATTTCAGAAAGAACTCCTGGTAAATCCACGGTAGTAAACCTGAGATAATAACGCACTAGGGAGCCGTTAGCCTCCGAGATCGTTGCTTGTGGAAAAAGATTTTTTTCCCGAGAAAGCCCCTTGTTTCTTCTCGCTCCGTAATAAAGCACATCGGAAACGACCGAAGAGGCGGTTGGCAAAGATCCGGCTCCTTTCCCCACAAACATTCCCGGTCCTGCGTATACGGTTTGATAATAAACCGCATTCATCTCGTTCATAATATTCGCAAACGGATGTTTGACCGGAATCATCACAGGTTGAACTCTGGCTTCGATTTGATGAGACAACTTTCGCACCAGCCCAAGAAGTTTAATTCTATAACCGAGTTCACTCGCAAATTGGATATCTAGTTTGCTAATCTTTGTTATACCTTCGATTTGTATGCTCTGTAAAGGAATTTTTTCGGAGAATGCTAAACTTCCCAAAATACTGATCTTGTGAGCGGTATCGATTCCTTCCACGTCGAACGTAGGATCTTTCTCAGCGAAACCTAGGTCTTGAGCGATTCGAAGAGCTTCCGAATAATCCAGATGCTCCAATTCCATCTTGGAAAGAATAAAATTTGTCGTTCCGTTCAGAATACCATATAAAGAAAGAAACGAATCGGAACAGAGCGCGGATTTGATCGAGCGAATCACCGGAATGGCTCCCGCTACGGACGCTTCGATTCCGATTTCTAAGCCCTGCTCTTGAGCGAGAGAAAACAATTCGTCCCCTTTTTGAGAAAGTAAAGCTTTGTTTGCAGTAATCACAGTTTTTCCGTTCTTTAAAGCTTCTTTTATGATCGAATAGGCGACATCCGTTCCGCCGACAAGTTCTAAAATCATATCGATTTCAGGATCGGTAATAATCTTTTGATAATCGGATTCCAGTTTACAATTTGGAAAATTTTGTAGCTCCTTTTTGATTTTTTCGGGGGTTCGAGTACAAACGGAGAAAAGAATCGGTTCTATTCCAAACTTTTCGCGATATGAGATACTTTCTTTTTTAAGAATTTCGATAACGCCTGATCCTACGGTTCCGGCTCCGATCAATCCAATACGAATGCGTTCCATGGTTTACCATCTTCGTAGTTTGCAGGGAAGATTCACTCAATTTTCGATGGAAAAAGCGGCGTTCTTGGAAGGATTGAAATTTTAATTTACAACCCGTCGTTTCTCTGGTACGAATCAAGAAGAAATTCTTAAATTCAAAAACACAGGTCCAAATGGCAAACAAAAGAAGGCCTCCCAGAAAGAAGCATAGTTCGAATCAAAAAGGTCCAGGAGGAAATCGGGAAAATACGGATTCCAACCGAGGTGGGAACGAACAAAGAGAAGGAAATAGAAAATATTCTCACCACCAACAACAAGGAAAGAATTTTCAAAGAAATCAAGAATTCCATCGCAAAAGCCGGGAACTTGCTATGGAGAAAAATTCCGCTCCTAAAATAAGAGCGCCTCGAGAAAGTGGAAAGTTGGTGGTACGAGTGATTCTTACCGCCAGTATTCTGCTGTTAGGAATTTTCAGTTATTTCATTTGCGAAAATTATCATACCAAAACTCCCGTTTATGGAAAACGCGGTTGGGATGATACGTTTCATCGATCTGCAACTTGGGCCGAAGCAAGGGAGATCTGTGAGGAAAAAGGGAAACGCCTTCCCGGAAAGGATCAGCTTAAAACTTTCAGTAAAAGAGTGGAGCAAAAGTTACGAAGCGCTGGAATTTTTTGGTCTTCCAGTCAAGACGGAGAAACTGGTTATTACTTTTCGGTTAATTTCAAAGACGGTTCGGAAATGAGCAGTTCGGGAGCAATGAAGTATAACGTGATCTGCGTTAAGTGAAATTGGAGCAATTCCGTTTTGTTTTAAGAAATAAGATGGAATTTCGCTTTTTTACGGACGTTCTTTCGGGTTTTACGCAAAGAAGATCCTGTATGATTAATAAAATATCCGGCAGAATTGTCACTCATGAGAAAGATTTTTTGGGAACCGTGGAATGGGACCTTAAAACGGGGCTCATTCTCGGGATTCGGGAACACGCAGAAGCGAAAGCGTTTTGGAATACGCGGTCAAAAGAGAATGAAATCCGATTTGATCCCTCCGAGACAGTGATCTTTCCAGGTTTTGGAGACATCCATATTCACGCAAGGGAAGACGAAAGCGGTAAACAAACCTATAAGGAGGATTTTATTTCCGCGAGTGCGGCGGCAGTCAATGGCGGAGTTATTCACGTTGCGGATATGCCGAACAATCCGATCCCTCCCGTAGACGAACTTACATATTCAAAAAAACGCAAGTTAGCCGATCGATCTAATATACACATAACGTTATATGCGGGAATCGGACCGAATACGCAACCTCTAAAACAGTCCGTTCCTTATAAAGTTTTTATGGGTCCGAGCATAGGGGAGCTTTTTTTCCATGATAATCAAACTTTGGAAGATACGATCCGTGTCTATGCAGGGGAGAATATAAGCTTTCACTGCGAAGATCCCGAAATTCTTGAAAAATATCAGAACGAAAAATTTCACGAGGACAGAAGACCCGCCGAAGCGGAAACGACGGCGACCGATTTTGCTTTATATCTGATCGAAAAATACAATCTCAGAGGAAAACTCTGTCATTATTCTACCGGAGAAGGTTTGAGCAAAATCAAACTCGCAAAACAAAAAGGACTCAAAATTACCTGCGAAGTGACGCCCACTCATTTGTTTTTCGATAGGTCTATGTTGACTTTTGAAAATCGTCATTGGTTTCAAATGAATCCCCCTTTGCGGGAAAGGGACGATCGGGAAAGGATGCTTGAAGGTGTCAAACAAGGCTGGATCGATTATCTCGCGACGGATCATGCTCCTCACAGTATCGAGGAAAAACACAAAGGCACGAGCGGAATTTCTCAGCTGGATACATATTCGCTTTTTGTAACATGGTTGATCTTGAAAGCGGAAGTGGAATTAAAAACGATTGCAAGGATTTGCGCAAAGAATCCGGGAGACTTTGTGAACGAATATCTTCCCGAAAAATTCGGCAAAGGCTTCGGCGAGATAGAATCGGGTTATTCGGCCAATTTTACCGTTTTGAATTTAAAAAAGCCGAAGAAATTTCTAAAAGAGGAAATCAAAAGTAAGTCCGGTTGGTCTCCTTTTGAAAACTATGAGTTTCCGGGTTCGATTGAGGCGGTATTTTTTTGCGGCGTTAGAATGAAGTGATCGGAAGATTTCTGAATTCTTGCGGTTATCCTTTTCACTTGAACCTGTTAGACAATTACTACTCGGACGCATGAAAACGGTACTCAATCAATTTTGCAAAACAACGGCAGTTCTCAAAAATTAGGTTAGATCGGGGATTAGCGGTCTTTTAGAGGAAGATTCCAATATTTTAATTTTCGAAATAGATTTATCATAGTATTCTATTCATGTGTCCGAGTAGTAAAAAGATTCGTAAACTATTTCTAGGATCAAATTTAACTTTCAGAATTTAGATTATAATAACTAATTTCCTTTCTATTCTTAAACGAGAACTTTATGTGTACGTAGTCTGAGGTAAATTCGGTATACAGGAATTGGAAGTGTAAAAACTTTCCTTTGAAATTTTAGTAGTTTCTACATTTTGGTGTTTTAAGACGGGTTCTAAATTGCACTCCAATGCCTAAGAAGAGTTGACTTTTCAAAACCAAACTTTTCGTAGATTCCCTTTCCCATCTCGGTCGCGTGTAAAATGATAAACCCCGGAAATTCTTTTCGAATTTCGCCTAATATATGTTCTATGAGAGCAGATGCGTAACCGAAACTCCTATGGTTGAGATCGGTAGTAATCGAATATAAACCGAAGGATTCTCCGTCATAAAAAGTCATTCCGGTCGCGGTCATTTGCCCGTTTGTAAAGCCTCCGTATAGTCGAAATGAGTTTTGATCCAATAATTTAAGATACAGATTTTCCCGGTCGTCGGATTTGAAAGAATCGTTTAAAATCCTCAACCAAATTTTTAGATCTTTTTCTGTTTCGATTTTTCGAATATCGAATTCCGTATTCGATTTTTTGTTAAGCGAAATGGGATCTCCTTTTAAAAACATTCCGACCTGTTCGTTACAGAAATTATACCCGAGTTTATAAATCGGGATTTCGTGAGTTCTGGTATTCAAAAAATCTAAAATATCAGGATGGAATCCCTTGTTCCTCAAATCCTCGATTTCCGAACTCAAGTCAGAAAGGGATAAGTTCCCTTTGAGGATGGCTCTTGTGAACCAATGCGAATCCGGATTCGAATAGAAGTCAAAACTTTTATAATTGAAGATTGGCGCTTCCATTAATTTTGAAAGCGCCCTATGGAGTTTTACGTAATTCTCCGTGACTTCTGCGACGATCGGTTCCAATAGAATTAAGCGGGAGCGAGAATCTTTTTCTTCCAGTGATGCGCGCTTTTTTTTCCTTCTTCCATCGCATCCTTTCCATGTCTAAGCTGATTTGCGTCTATATAAGGAGTTACCGTTTCGACTCTTAATATTTCTTTTTTATAATGTTTTGCGAGTAATTCTTTTAGTTCTCTTGTTTCATTTTCGATGATCTGAACCGAGGAATGAAAAGCGCGGATCATCGCTCTCTCGGAGCGGTCTTTTTTTGTGCGAACGCTGTGAACCACAATCTTACGGACGGACTTATCTAAAATCAATTCCTTGATTGGTTCCTGATCGGCGACTCCTCCGTCTATAAATTCTTCCTCCCCCAACTTTTGAATTTCAAAGAGGAAAGGAAAGGTCATCGAAGCGAGAATTCGGTCGATCAAATCTCCTTTTGTTTTGAGTTCTCTGATTTGTTTTGTTATGTTTGAAACCGATATTCCCATCGGGATAGGAAGGTCTTCTATCTTTTTATGACCCAAATAAGGCTTTAATAATTCTTTGATCTTTTTACCGGAAAGAATTCCGGAATAATTTTTCAATCCTTTGCGGATCGGCTTTACAAAATTTGTGACCAAATTCCCTTCCCAGAAATCTTTTTTCCTTAAGTTTAAAATTAGATCGGTCACGGTATCGATGGGAACTCCGGCCGCAACGAGAGAGCCGATCAAGGCTCCCGAACTACAACCAGTAATTTTGGAAGGATAAAATCCGATTTCCGAAAGTCCCTTTGCAAAACCCGCATGTGCGTAAAAACCGAAAAAGGCGGAATTAAATGTAAGAGCTGTGAATTTTTGTTTAACGTGTATTTGCATAATATAAAGTTTTTTGAATATATTTTATTCGGCAATAACCTCGCTGAAAATCCATGAAAAATATTCCCGATTTCCTTCCAATAAAGGAAGACTAACCACACAAGGTACGGAGTAACTGTGTAAGGATTTGATCCTTAGGGTAAGTTCTGTCATGAGTTCGCTTTTTGTTTTTAGGATAAGAACGGCTTCGTTGTCTTCAACCAACTTTTTTTCCCAATGATAAATTGACTTTATCTTCGGAAGAATGTTCGCACACGCGGCTAATCTTTCCTTTACGACGGTCTTTCCAATTTTAATAGCTTCCTTTTCGTTGCCGACTGTGACGTAAACGAGTCTAGCTTCCATTTCATTCTCCTTAAAGGTAAACAAGTAAGAATTCTAATTTTAAATTTCGTCCAGATCGTATTTTTTCGGAAAGTTTTTTATACTTTCCTTATGTTTTAGTGAAATTTTACGAAACTATAACTATGGGGACACTTTTGGATCAAAACTTGAAATCTCAAACTACGGGTCAGGGATTTCTTAAAATTGCATTTTGCGTTATTTTAATGTTTATAAACTTTAATTCTCTTTTTTCGGAAGAACCGGAAAAATTTCTTTTTCGTTGGAGGTTGACTCCGGGAGAGAACGTTGAGTTAAACGAATATCATAACGTTCGTCTGATAAGCCAAGGAAGAACGATCAAAAGAGAGGATAAAAATCGAATTCTTTTACAGACTCTCTCTTGCGAAATGAAAACATGTTTGTTAGACGGGTTCTTCGATACTTACAGTCGTTTTCCGGAAGTCGACTCCGCATTTCGCAAAGATAAAACGTTTAAAAGCAGATTTCAAATTACGGATTTAGGGCAATACAAGGTTCCACAAGAATATAGTATGCCGAACCTACGTTCTCTTCCAAGTTTTTCCGAAAAGCCGGTTTCTGTCGGAGACGAATGGACTCAACCTGCTACGGAAAGTTTTCAATTTCCGGGCGGAAGAGTAATGATTACGGTTCTTGCAAAGTATAAGTATCACGGCGTCGACGAATGGGAATTTCAGAATCTTTCCGATAAAGGCGATCGGATTGAATACAACTATACGTTATATTACGATTCTCAAATGGGACAAGAGGGAATTCCTTTTAAAATCTACGGGTTTGCAAGAGGTATGGTTTTTTTCAATCGCGAACTTGGTCTTCCTCAATATAAAAGAGTTCAGTTGACTTATACTTTCATTTACGCAAATGGAACGGCTCAGGAAATGTCATTCGACATCCATGGAGTATATAATAAAAATGTAAAGCTTACGGATAGCGATAAAGATAAGTTCGCTGAGGAAGTCCGTAAAATTTTGGGCGGAGAGCTTCCTACCGGAATCGAATCGGGATCTGATTCGAAAAAAAACTCTAAAAATCCTCCGAGAGAAACTCTTTCATGGCCAGAAGAAGAGGAGAATAAAGCTAAACAGGAAACGATGAAATCTTCCGGCCCCCCGGTTGAAATTCGAAGAACAGAGGAAGGAATCGCGATTTCGTTAAACTCGGTGTTGTTCGATTACAATAGTTCCCAACTCAAAGATGAGGCGAAACTCGAATTAAAAAGAATCGCATCCGTATTGAAAAAATATGGGGACAGGGAGATCAGGATTAGCGGTCATACCGATAACTCGGGCGGGGACGAATACAATCGAAAACTTTCCAGAGAACGCGCTCTTTCCGTCTTAAAAGAACTTAGAGACGAACAAGGTTTGGAAGAAAAAAGAATGTCTTATGAAGGATATGGAAAATCAAAACCGATCGCCGATAACTCTACAGCCCAGGGTAGACAAAAAAACCGTCGGGTTGATATTACCATCGTGATGGAATAGTTTTAAAATCCGAACTGATTGATCTAACCCTGAATTAGGAGCTGATTCGAAAAGTGAAAATTCTACGGAGTGGCGGGAACTCCCATATACGCATTTAACACCGAAAAGACTCTTTGAAAGCGCGTTATAAACTTTCAGGGCGACGTCGGTAAACTTTCGTCGTTATCTGTCATGCCGCGCCCTGCCTTTTATTACGAACTTACTGATTGATTTCTTCAGGTTTTGGAACAGGCTTTAAGTTCGGAAAGGCGATGACCGACCGCCAAACACCGATATAACGGTAAAAGTGACAAAAAAGAAGTTAAATTCGCTAGAACATTTACAAATAAATTAGAACCTATCGACGAAGTTTGCGCCGAAATAGCGAAGCCTCTTGGTTTGCTTCGCTCGCCTCCATTTCTCCTTATACTTTTCATTCCCTCGTTTTTCTGTCGTTTTTTTGATATGAACTTTTGCATCAAACCACATTCCAAGTTAGGAGAAAAGGCCGCTTTTTAGATTCTAAAATAATTTCAAAATCTATTTATTTTATTTTAAATACCTCTTTTAAGTTCAATAAGATATTTTTGACACTAAATCATGATCTATTTATAATAAAGAGTCAATTTTATGTTTTAAGTGGTGCAAAATTTGCTTTACAAATAGATCGCAAAATGATTTTTCCGATAACTCAAACAAAAAAGGAAATTGTTAGAGTAGAGTTTTTTTCTTCAAAAAAAGTGTAAGGAGAAACTATTCCATGAAGATTGGATTGGGTATTCAGAAAATTCAAAGTCGATCTAGAAGAATTGTTCTGGTCGTAAGTTTTCTAGTTTTTTTATCCGGCGTAAATTCCATTAGCGCCGCTTATGAAAGGGAAATTCTCACGTACAATTTGGTAGGCCGCGGTTTCAATGTGCTTGAAACCACTTATTATAAGATCAATGTCGTTCATTACCGCAAGCCAAGCGGAGGACCGATCATTATCAATGGGAAGACGGTTTTATTTGTTCACGGTTTCGGAGACAATAGCGCCTTCTTTGAACCGTTAGCCAAAGAATTGATCAATCAGGGAAAAGCGACTCACGTTTATATTATGGATCTTCCAGGACATGGCGCTAGTACCATGACTCGCGGGACTGCGCCTGCTCCGGCCAATGTGAGTCAATTGAGTGTTGGAAATTACGGAGATGCACTCCGTGCTTTGCTGAACCAAATGGTTGGTACGGAAAAAAGGAAGATTACGACCATCGTTGGACATAGTATCGGTGGCCTTGTCATTCAGATGATTCAGAGTAGGTTTCGGGATGGCGGTTCCAGCCTTTTGGATGCATTTGGTATCGAAAATACAATCCTGATCGCAAGTGATATTCCTTCGGCTTTACCTTGGTTCGGTGCGGATGCTCCTATAACTGACCCGAATTCTGCAAAAGGTTTTGTTTGGAGTTTTAAGACGGAAAAAGTGGTGGAAACGCAACCTTTTCCTCCTCAGGTTATAACGGGCTTTTTTGTAGAGACACCGGACGATTTTTACATCAATACAAAATTCGCGGTAAACGGGGTTCCGGTAACGGGTGCTCCAACTCCGGCTCAATTGGAAGTTATGAGTAATTTGGAGCCGTACACGGCCGCAGCCAATATCGTAGGTTTGGATCCTTCCGGACAAACGACAAATGCTGTTTCGAGGTTGTCCGTTTCTCCAAATATATGGAACGGTTTTAATCTCAAAGTCGTGTGGTTGGACAAAGGCGTATTTTTCAACCAATCGGAAACTGAGGGACTTGCGCAATATCTCAAAGCTGGATCGCATGCGATTACGGTCTCCGATGCTGAAGCCGTTCACGGCGCTCCGTTTTCCAAGCCGTCTCTTTTTCTTTCCCTTTTCTAGTTTTTTAACCAACGCCGTACCGATAGGTACGGCGTCGCATAGGGATCAAACAACTTATTTTTTGTATGAAATAAATTTAGAATATTCTAAAATAAAAAACTATTATTTTGTGAGGGTATGGATTTGGTTCGATTTGGAGTTTATGAAATAATGTCGTTCGAACATATGTTACCCCGACTTATCTTTCTTTTTTTATAGGAAATATTTTTCCCTTTGATAGGAATCGGGTCGCGCCAAAAATACTTTAGCAAATTGTATAAAAAACTTGTTCTAAAACTTTAAAAGAAATCAGTAAATCCGGAACAAAGCGTAGTAATTTTCACAGATTAATCTTACCGGATAGGTTAAGAGCTTTTAAACAAACTTTGTTGTTGGAAGACTCTTGTTGAAGTTTCTGCATTCTGAAGTTTTGGGACAAGTTCAAAGTTCAAGATAGATTCGATCGGATTCATTTTATCTTGAATTTTCGTTGTATCTCCGTAAATAGTCTTTGAAATAAATTTTTACTTCCTAAGAATTTTGAAAGACTACGAGTCATCTTACGGCGCGTCCCAAAACCCGCGAAAGTGATCCTTAGAGCGCCATAACCAACCCCACAAGTACTTGGATCCGAAGATAAATCTGTCGGAATTCCGACCAAATCTTCTGTGAAACTTAGTTCCCACAACGCGCCCCTTAGGAAGCGTTGTGCCTGAGTTTCCCCTTATTTTTGGGTGGAGATGGAAAGGTTCGGAAGATTTTTCTCTATCAGAAAATCATATTTTTTTCAAGTAAAAAGTTTCATTCTTGTCGGAATACTTGAAAAATATCAGTTTTTGATCCTTATTATCCCAAAAGTCTTCTTACTACTCGGACGCATGAGAAGAATACTATGATAATATTATTTAACGTGAGTTCGGCGTAAGAAAGTTTGGGCGAATCGCTCGCGACTGCGCTTTAACTCAATGTTTCTCCCTAAACTCAGCGAATGCCTCTCTATGGATCGGCATTCAGGTCGAAACATAGAATCGCTTTCGCATTTGTTATACCGAACTCACGTTATGTTAGAGAGCGACGCATTGAGTTTTCTGCTTTGTCGGAAAGATCAAGCTGATGACTCTTAACAGAACGCTTTTTAAACTCAAATCTCGCTCCGGAAGGGTCGCGAGAGATAGGGCGAGTTCTGGGTTCTATCCCCATCGAACGCCCCTTAAGAAGTGAGATGCGATTGAGTTTCTTTTGGGGCAGGTTCTTAAATTAATCGGTAAAAAGAGTTTTTTAGGAGTATTATAGTGTTCTAATGTTTCAACGGCGACTATTAGCTTAATCTTTTGAGGGAGACGCTCAAAGAGTAGACGGCGACGGCGAGAACGATATGAAAAATATCCACGTTTAAAATAGGCCCTCTGGAACCTGTTGTTCCTATCACAAGTCCTGCGAGGATGAAAAGAATCGCTCCCAAAATTCCATAAAGAGCTGGAATTTTTGTCTCTCCCGAATTTTTACGAATACAAACAAGAATCGCCGTAATCATTGCAACTCCACCCAAGGCAGTGGATAAAAGTGGGAAAAGAAAAATATAACCGAAAATTATATAAAGAAAAATGAAAACTCCCGTAATCGGATAAATAAAATTCTTTTCCAATTTTTTGATCCCGATATGGAAGAAGCCGGTACCAATTAAAGGTACTCCGACAAAAGAGGCAAACCCTACCGAAAAACGATAGATCGGGTCTAGAATCTCGATTCCCAAAAAGTGAATTGCTCCTAATCCGGCGGAGATTCCTATCGCAATAAATCCTAAAAAACCAACGGCTTTCGAATAAGAGGTTATATTTTTAATTTGAATCGCGACAAAGATAGAGACAAAACTTAAAATAAAATCTGAAAAAACTGTGCTCAGTTGCATGGTAAATAATAATTCTTGAAGAGATAAATTTTGCAATTCTTTACTTTCAAGAGTTTAAAAAAAGATCGGAATTCGGTTCGAAAAGCTTTTGAGTGATTTGAAAGCGGAAAGATGAAAAATTCTGAAAAGAATTCCTCTTAGAATGCTGAGTTTATTAAATTCCTGTCTTTTAATATAGATTGAACTCTTGAACCAAAAGTATTGATCCGGGGAAGGGATATTACTCAATTGGTTTTTCTACATGAGCATATTGCTACTTCAAATTGTACTTTTTCTTGGAGTAGTTTCTTTTTTTATCTTGATTTTGGGTACTTATGCTGTAGAGATAAGCGCCTTCTCCTTATCAAGATAGAATGCTTATTTATTATGATTCTCTTATGTATTGAGACTTACTTTTGATCTTTTGCTGACTTATTAGATTACTCATCCCTACAGAATAGAGTGCCCAAAATTCTACGTCTAAACGTGGGATTTGTGCTTAAATTAACGGCGCTCTATTATATAGAGATTAGTAGTCATCCCTACAGAATAGAGTGTCTAAAATTTTGTGTCTATGGGATTTGTGCTTAAATTAACGGTATTCTATTTTATAGGATCAGTAGTAACAATTTTGATTTTTCCAAGTTTCGAGTTAGTCGAGCTTTTGCTTTGATCTTAACCTTGCCGATAACATGTTTGGAAAATTTTGTGTGATAGTTTTTAGAATAAATTTTTACATACATAAAGGTTATGCTTTAAATGAGTAACCAGTATTTAAAATAAGTTCTGATAAATTTAGGAGACTCTAAAAATCAAAATAATTTATCCCAAATATAGATCCCGGTAAAAAACTCCATACCGGCTGCGAGTGCGATATGTGCGTAAAGCCCGCCTCGAATCGAATGAGTTCTAATGCTCAAAGCCCCCATTAACAATCCTCCGAAAAAAGAACTTAGAATTTCTCCTCTCGGTTTTTGAAAGTGAACCATGCCATAAATTAAAGCCGCCATTCCTACTGCGTGATAACGGCCTACGACGCTTAAATATCGAATTAAAAATTTTCTAAAAAAGAATTCCGTAAAATAAAAAGTATAAAGATATACGATTTCAAAAATGAGAGTCGTAAACCAAGTCGCATGATACAATAGCCGTTCGTTTGTAATTGGAACCCTCGGATAAAATTCTTTAAAACCTGGAATAAAGGAACCGATTGCAGAGATTATCACAGCGAGAATTAAAATCGGATAATAAGAAGGACTTCTTCTTTTTTCAAATGGAACAGGATTCGTTTTGTATCTATAAAAGTCGTATAATAGAGGAAAAACTAACAAGGGAAGAGTATGCGTGAATTGTTTAATAATCTTCCAGGTCCAAAAGATCCATTCTCTTGGAAGATAGAATAGGAATTTTTCATAGGGAAAGTCGGATAGATTTAAAACAATCAAACTAATCCAAAATACGAAAAGGAAACTGATTATTTTTCCTTTACGGAATCGAATTTTTCTCTTTTTAGGAAGATGATAATAAAACAGAAATATTAGAATTCCATATAGTATGAATGTACTAGTCGCTTTTAGTTTAAAATCCTTCGAAGTGAGAAGAGCAAATCCGAATTCTTCGTTCAAGAATAGGATTAAAAATAGGCTCCCATAAAAACCGAATAATAGAGTATAGATTTTGGAATTTTTTCTAAAAAATCCTTTTAAGATCGATACGATTTCCATTTAAAAACCAATTCAAGTTAAAAGGATAAAATTTCCAATACTTTCGATAAAAAACGGATCAGAAAATTTAATTTCGATCTTAAGAATGTGAAAATAAAAAAAGATTTTGCAGTGAATTTTGCTTTTAAGTAGGTTTTTAACCTTTATTTACCTGTTACTAAAGTATTGTCATGTCTTTGTATTGATTAAGAACATTATAAAATACTTCTAAGTTACGCTTTAGTATTGATCCTAAAAAAGTGCCCTAAGTTTGCGACGGATCTAAGCGAACCATTATAAAATACGATCTCCGAATTTCTAACGAGAGCTTTCCGTAATAAGGAGCTCGTAATTAAAACCAAAAATAATGCTCAGGCCTTTTCTTAATGCCTTAGAATGTGGAAACTACTATAAGAATTTAACAACGAAAAGACTGTTTCGAAACCCATAAACTATTCAAGGGACGTGATCTGTGGGAATCATACTTGCGGAATGATTGTAACTGATTCGTCTTATAGGGTTCTTAAAAATTGTTGGGACTAGTTCCGATGAGTTTACAGAAAATGTTTCAATTAAAGGCTCCGTAAAAAAACCTGAAACAATACTAAAAGCAAAAGCGGGTTTCTACTGATTCTTATAAAATACCGTTCATTTGAGTATAAATCTCGCGTTAAACGCAGAATTTTGGGCACTCTATTTTGTAGAGATGAGTAATCAACAAAGCAGTTTGGGATTGTGGAAGAGAATTGAATGATTTTACAAAAATCCGAAATTGAGTGTGAAAATTTAAAGTGACAACGCTATCAAGTGGATCAAGACCTGTTGGGAAAATATCATGGAGAAAAATCTTAAAAATTTCTCTTTAATCCATAGAATTTCCAGTAAGATTGAGAAAATTGCGTTTAACAATACCTTATATCAAATATAGTTTACAAAAAATCCAATATATAAAACTTTGGTAAATAGATAGTCTTATTTTTTCTTAAATCTGGGCTATTTCTTGGATCAATTATAAAATCAAGCTGGATGCGTGAGCCTCCCATTCAAGACTTAGATTAACACGAACATGAATCCGCAAGAGCTGGAACAAAAACTTGCGCCTTTGAGCCTGGAAGACGCTTTAGAATGGATTAGCAACGAGTATGGAGAAACTGCGGCCTTCTCCACGAGTTTGGGTCTTGAGGACCAAGTCATCACTCACGTTATATTCTCCCGAAATCTGAAAATCAGAGTTTTTACTTTGGATACGGGTCGTCTGTTCAACGAAACCTACGACCTTCACAAACTGACAAACGCAAGTTATAACAAAAAAATCGAAACGTATTTTCCCGACACGATCGCGGTTCAAACTCTCATCAATACGAAAGGGCCCGACAGCTTTTACGATTCGGTGGATAATAGAAAAGAATGTTGTTATATCCGAAAGGTCGAGCCTCTGAATCGTGCTCTTGTCGGAACAAAACTTTGGATCACCGGAATTCGGTCGGAACAATCGGATTCCAGACATTCTTTGACGAAAGTCGAACTCGATTCTTCGCGTAATATTTTAAAATATCATCCGATTCTCGATTGGTCGTTGGAACGCACGCAGGACTTTATCGATACGTATCGGATTCCGGTGAACGTATTACACAAAAAAGGATTTCCTTCGATCGGATGCGCTCCTTGCACAAGAGCGGTTCAGCCTGGAGAAGACATCCGCTCCGGAAGATGGTGGTGGGAAGAATCCAACCAAGAATGCGGACTTCACGTCGTCGACGGCAAGTTGGTCCGTCAGAAATCCGGACCTAAAAGAGCAATATGAATTCAACTATGAATAGATCCAGACTTACACATCTCGAACAACTCGAAGCGGAATCGATTTATATTCTTCGGGAAACCGCTTCTCAGTTTGAAAGACCTGCTCTTCTTTTTTCCGGAGGAAAAGATTCGATTACGCTAGTGCATCTCGCGTTGAAAGCGTTTCGTCCGGGGAAGTTTCCGTTCCCTCTCGTTCACATCGATACCGGTCATAACTTTCAGGAAGCCCTTGATTTCAGAGACGAACTCGCTTCTAAGATCGGCGAGAAGCTGATCGTTCGTTACGTTCAAGATTCCATCGATCAAGGCAAAGCGGTCGAAGAAAAAGGAAAGTTCCCGAGCAGAAACGGAATTCAAACCGTGACCCTTTTGGATACGATCGCCGAATTCAAATTCGACGCTTGTATCGGTGGCGCGCGCCGCGACGAAGAAAAGGCCAGAGCGAAAGAACGCGTTTTTTCCGTTCGCGACGAGTTCGGTCAATGGGATCCGAAACTGCAAAGACCCGAGCTTTGGAATATTTATAACGGTAAAATCGGTCCGGGGGAGAATGTACGCGTTTTTCCGATTTCCAACTGGACCGAGCTGGACGTTTGGGAATACATCCGCAAGGAAAACATCGCGCTCCCTTCCTTATATTTTTCTCATAAACGACAAGTGATCTATCGCGAGAATCTTCTCTTTCCCGTATCCAAGTTTATCACCATCGATTCGAACGACCGCGTTGAAGACAAAGTGGTTCGTTTCCGCACCGTGGGCGATATGACTTGCACGGCGGCCGTGGATTCGCAAGCGGATAACATCGACGACATCATCCTCGAAATCCAAACCACTCGGACCACCGAACGAGGTTCCAGACTCGACGACAAACGTTCCGAAGCGGCTATGGAAGACAGAAAGAGAGGAGGATACTTCTGATGGATTTATTGCGTTTTATTACTGCGGGAAGCGTGGACGACGGTAAGTCCACTTTGATCGGAAGACTTCTCTACGATAGCAAATCGATTTTTGAGGACCAACTCGAAGCGATCGAAAAAACCGCGCGCGGAAACAACGGTCAGATCAACCTGGCTCTTCTTACCGACGGTCTCAAAGCCGAAAGAGAACAAGGAATTACGATCGACGTCGCTTATAAGTATTTTTCCACACCAAAACGAAAGTTCATCATCGCAGACGCTCCGGGTCACGTTCAGTACACTCGCAATATGGTTACGGGCGCGTCTAACTCGAACCTCGCGATCATTCTGATCGACGCAAGAAAAGGCGTGATCGAACAAACGTATCGCCATTCTTACATCGCTTCGATGCTTCGGATTCCTCACCTCGTGGTTTGTATCAACAAGATGGACCTCGTGGAATTTTCCCAAGCGCGTTACGAGGAAATCAAAGCGGAATATCTGAACTTCGCTTTCCGATTGGACATTAAGGATATTGAATTTATTCCGATCAGCGCGCTCAACGGAGACAACGTCGTCGATAAGTCCGAAAATCTTTCCTGGTATGACGGTCGCACACTTCTCAATCATCTCGAAGAAGTTTATATCGAAAGCGACGAGAACATCGAAGACGCGCGTTTTCCGGTTCAATATGTGATCCGTCCTCTTTCCGACGAACATCACGATTACAGAGGATATGCAGGTCAGGTCCGCAGCGGAATTTTCAGAAAAGGCGATTTTATCACGGTTCTTCCGAGCGGGTTTACGAGCACGATAGAAGCCATCGACACGTTCGACGGAGAAGTGGAAGAAGCGTTTCCTCCTATGTCCGTCACGATCCGTCTGAAAGACGAGATCGATATTTCCCGAGGCGATATGATCGTTCAGTCCGACAACCGACCGGTCGTTTCTCAGGATTTGGAAGCGAACATCTGTTGGATGGATTCCAAGGCGTTATTATCCGGAAATAAATATCTTCTTCGCCAAACCACAAACTCGGTAAAAGCGGTCGTAAAAGAAATCGAATTCAAAGTCGCGCCCGACACTCACGAAAAACAAGACGCTTCTTCCGGACTTGCGTTAAACGAAATGGGAAAAATCAAAATTCGCACTGCAAAGCCCGTAAGTTTCGACGAATATAGAATCAATCGTTCCACCGGAAGTTTTATCCTCGTCGACGAAGGAACCAATTCCACCGTCGGCGCGGGAATGATCACCGGAGTCGGAGCCTAATCCGTGTTAAACGTCGATACGAATAAAGATCTTCAACCCGGCAAGGTTTATCTTGTCGGAGCCGGACCGGGAAATCCGGAGGATCTCACTTTGCGTGCGTATCGGATTCTTACCAAAGCGGAAGTCATTTTGTATGACGCGCTTTTGGATCCTTCGTTTCTGGAAATTTTTCCCAAGTTCGCGGTTGTTCATTACGTGGGAAAACGTTCCGGCGCCCATTCCGCGACTCAAGAGGAAATCAACGAACTTCTTCTTTCCTACGCTTTGCAAGGGAAGAATGTGGTTCGTCTGAAAGGCGGAGATCCTTTCGTTTTCGGAAGAGGCGGCGAAGAATTAATCACATTACTCAATCATAATATTGAATACGAGATCGTTCCCGGCGTAAGTTCCTTGAATGCGGGCTCTTCCTTTGCGGGTTTTCCTTTGACACACAGAGGTTTGTCCCGTCAGGTTTTGATCATGGACGGACATACCGTTCTGAACGAAGAAACCGATTGGACTTGGTTCGCCAAGTTCAAAGGAACGATCGCACTCTTTATGGGAACGACCTCTCTTCCGAAAATCGCAACTCTTCTTTTGCAACACGGAAGCGATCCTTCGTTACCGGTCGCACTTGTGGAGAACGCGTCCTTGGAAAACTGCAACGTTCAAACCTGCACGCTCCAAGAGGCGGCGGATTCTTACTTTGAAAAAAAGACGAAAGGTCCCGGCATCATCTATATCGGGAAAGTAATTCGATTTTTGGAAAACAAAAGATCGGTTTCGGCGTTCTCTCAAGTTTTAGGAGAAACCCGGTTTCAACAGACTTTCTCCGAGACGCGGGGAGGCGAAGAAGAATGAGCCGCAAATATCCAGCATTTCTTAATTTAGAAAATAAGAATGTTCTGTTGATCGGCGGCGGTAAGGTCGCTCTCGAAAAACTGCCTCATCTTTTGGAAGCGGGCGCGAAGATCACATTGATCGCTTTAGAAACTTGCCGCGAAGTCGCGCAGATTTTGGAAAAACATCCGGAGATCAAAGTGGAATACAGATCCGTGGAATTTTCCGATCTTCAAGGAAAGGCCTTGGTTTTTTCCGCGACGAACGATTCCGATTTAAATCGAAGCCTCGGCGACTATGCGCATTCTTGGAAAATTTGGATCAACTGTGCGGACGATCCTTCCAACTGCGATTTTTATTCCGCGGCCGTGTTGGATCGCGGACCGGTGCGTGTCGCGATTTCCACGGAAGGAAATTTTGCGGGTTTGTCGAGCGTCGTTAAAACGACATTGGAAGAACTCATTCCGGACGAACACGAAGAGGAACTGCAGGAGTTGATGCGCCTTAGAAAAGAATTGAAATCGATTCTCCCCGATCCCGAAAAAAGAAAAAAGGTTCTGAAAGAGTTGTTGCAGACTCTCAAAGAAGATTATTTCAAAATCCCCGCGGAACAAAAACGTATATAACGAAATCATAAACCCGAAAAAGGAAAAGATCCAAGCCATGTCAGAAACAAAAGAACTATCACCCGTAGAAGAGATTAAGTTGAACTCTAAAAATCTAAGAGGAAAAATCGCCGAAGGTATAGACCAAAACATCGATTCCTACGAGGAAGACGAGAAACAATTACTTAAATTCCACGGGCTCTATCAGCAGAAAGACAGAGACCGTAAAAAAGACGAAAACGGAAACGATATCGAAGCTCCCACCAGCTTTATGATTCGGGGAAGAATTCCCGGAGGAAGATTGACTTCCGAGCAATACTTGGTTTGGGACGAGCTGGGAGATAAATTCGGAGGCGGAGCGATTCGTTTAACGACGAGACAATCGGTTCAGCTTCATACGCTGAGAATTTTCCATCTCCGCGACGTGATGAAAGCGATTCACGAAGTGAATCTCTCCAGCATGGGAGCGTGCGGGGACGTTGTGCGTAACGTGACGCAAGCGGTGAATCCTCTCGGTAAAAAAGAACTTCAGCTGTTGGACGGAGTCGCTCAACTTTTATCCGATCATTTTAAATACAAGACGAACGCTTACGCCGAAGTATGGTTAGGCGACAAACAGCTCAACAAAGACGAAGAAGATCCGATCTACGGAAAAACGTATCTTCCTAGAAAGTTTAAGATCGCCGTAACTCTTGCGGGAAACAACACCGTGGACATCTACGCAAACGACATGGGCTTTGCGGCGACGTTATCCGCGGACGGAAAGATCGACGGCTACTTCGTATTTGCGGGCGGCGGTTTCGGAATGACTCACAACAAACCGGAAACGTTCGCGCGCGCCGCAAGTTTGCTCGGTTGGATTCCGGAAAGCGCTTTGATTTCCGTTGCGGAAGCGATCGTAACCGCTCACAGAGATTTCGGAGATAGAACCAACCGAAAACACGCTCGTTTGAAATACGTTCTCGCGGAAAAAGGCGTGGAATGGTTTAGAACCGAAGTCGAATCCCGTTCCCAAGTACAACTCGATACGAATAAGACGCTTCCAAGTTGGAGCACTCCATCCTACTTGGGATGGCACGAACGAGAAGACGGAACTCTGTCTCTCGGGTTCCATACTCTTGCGGGAAGAATCAAAAATTTCCCCGGAAAACCGCTGAAGTCCGCTTTGAAAGAAATCATCGGAAACTACAAACTCGGCGTTCAGATCACCGCGGATCAGGACTTGATTCTTCTCGGAGTTCAAAAATCCGATCGCGAAAAGATCGAAGCAAGATTAAAAGAATTGAATGTACCTTGGGAAAGTCCTTCTCCGCTTTTCGATCGCGCGCTTGCTTGTCCGGCGCTTCCTACCTGCGCGCTTGCGTTGACGGAATCGGAACGTTCTTTTCCCGAGGTTCTGAATGGAATTCAAAAAATTTTGGATAAGCTCGGTCTCAGTGATAGGGCTCCCGTGGTTCGTATGACCGGATGTCCGAACGGATGCGCGAGACCTTATTCCGCGGAAGTGGGAATCGTAGGTCAGCAAGCCGGAGGCAAATACTCATTGTTTTTCGGGGCGGATTCCGAAGGAACCAAGGTCGGCGAGTATGTCGCGAAGAAAGTTCCTCTTGCGGATATCCCGGCTCAGTTGGAAAAAGCTTTCGTACTCTGGAAAGAAGAAGGGGATTCCGATGAGAAATTCGGAGATTTTGTAAATAGATTCCCTCTCGAAAGATTCAGAGAGGTATTAGGGTCCATGTAAGGATCCTAATATTAGAAAAATTGAATTTCTTCGACTATCGGTTTCATTTTTGCGATTTTGCCGATGGTCGAAGAAACGAGATAAATATTTCCCGCGTGTTTTAAAACTGCCGTAATCCCCGTAACAGAAGAGTCCGAAAAGTCCTGATAATTAGCGGTAATATCTCCGAAATCGTTTAACCCGAATATCAAACCTCTGGGTGTGTTTCTGGCAAAAAGAAAATTCGGTAGGCCCATCAATAGATTTTTAATTTCGGGATACTTCTGGATCCTATCCAAAACCTCGTTTCTAAAATAAGGAATTCCAATCCAAAAAGAACCGGAATTTCCGGTAATTAAAGCCGGAAGCCCCGGGATGTTCGTGAGAAAAAATTTTTCCACACCTTTTTTCTGGCCCGACAATGGAATGGAAGAAATCCTATGACGAAACGGTTCCGATACGAGTAGGAATTGTTCGTTGGACGATAGCGCGATTCCCGTGGGATAAAACAAACTTTCATTCAGAATTACTAATGAACCAAGGTTTTTATCCGTCGTTAAAATCATTCCATCGGATTGGGAGGAAAGTTCCTCTAAAAATGATTCTTTGAAAGAATAAGATCGGCTGGAAACAGTGAAATAAATTTTCCCGTTTTTAGTTATATCGATTCCATGCGGAAATCGAAGCGGGGAACCGTCCGGAAGTTTGGAAATTAGAATTCTTTGAGAGCCGTCTTTATTGATCTCTACAATTCCGACTTCCTCCACACAAACCAAAAGATTTCCATTTGAATCGAAAACCATTCCCAAAGGCCTTCCCTCGAGAATCGCAAATGTTTCTACCTTTTCGTTCGTACGGATTCGTACAATTTTATGATCCGCGGTTCCGGTATAAACAAAACCGGAAGTATCGATTGCGATTCCGTAAGGTTGGTTTAAAGTTTCCTTATGAATCCATTCCGATTCCAAGAGAAAATTATTTTTTCCGGGATCAAAGGGAGAATCGGAAAGATATTCGTCCGTACTTTGATTCGAACGTAGAAATAAAAAACCCAAAAAGAATAGGGAAAGAAAGACCAGAACGGAAAAAAAGTGAAAAATTTTTTTAAACATGATCCCTAAAGACGGGTCTTTGTCTTTGATTGAATCTTCTGACTTCAAAGTGCAAATGATTTCCCGTCGCTCTTCCGGTTTGACCTACTTCTCCGATCTTTTGACCTTTACTGACTTTTTCGCCGGGGCGTACGGAAATAGAACTCAGATGTCCGTATAAGGTTTCGTATCCGAGCTTGTGACCCAGAACGATTAAATTTCCATATCCTCCTTTTTTATCGGAAAATTGAACCTCTCCGTCGGCGGAAGCATAAACTGGAGTTCCTTCTTCGGCGGCGATGTCTAACCCGCCGTGGAAGGTTTCCTTTCTGGTAAACGGATCTTTTCTTCTTCCAAAACGGGAGGATACGATTCCCATCTCACCCAAAGGACGATTAAAAGCCATTCCGTAAAAGAAAGATCTTTCTTCTTTCGGAAGTCCTTTTCCGGGGATAAACCAAAGTCCTTTACTCTCGTCGAAAAAGATGAACTTCTGCGCGAGGTTGTATTTCTTAGAAAGTTTTCTTTGAACCGAGGACGAATTCTCCTTTTCCTCCAAATCGTATATTCCGCGCATGTTGGGAATCAAAAGCTCCATCCCTGGATAAATGTCGTAAGGAGATGAAAGACTATTGACCGACGAGATCGTGTCGATGTCCATTCCGGTTCGAGCCATGATTTTGAAGAAGTTGTCTTCTTTCCTTACGATATATCGATAAAATTCAAGGGAAGTGAGTTCGGATCGTTCGAGATTGGAAACGGAGATTCTTAGGTTGTTTTTGACGTCCTCTCTGAGCCGTTTTATCGATTGATTGTTGTAATCTAAGTTTTTCAGGAGTTCCGGCTTTTGGCGGGAATCGAGCGGACTTTTAAAAAAAACAACGGCTAAAAGTACGGTGGCCAGTCCGATTGGATACTTGAAAGAACATTTCATGGTCTTATACCTGTAGAATCGGCCGGTTCTAAAAAAACAATGACGCAAAAAAAGAGACAAAAATGCTTGTAACCAAGACTCCCGATCCAATGGAATCCTTAGAAGAAAATATCGGCAATCCGCAAAAGAAACCGTTCGAACCGATTGTGATCGCGTTTCAACAATTTCTCGTTCTGATCCTTGGAACGTATGTTCTTCTGCCTTTAATCGCCACTTCGGTCGTTCTTACCGTTTTGATTTCCAAAGAACTTCCTAGCGATTTTCCATATTTGGACGGGAGCACGAGAGCGGAGATTTATAAACAGACGACTGAAAAATTTCAGAAAGAAATCCAATCTGATAATAAGCAGATTTATCAGCGCTATATCGAAGTGATGGTAAAAGAAAAACCCTGGCTTTTGATCGTGGATCGATTCATTTGGGCGCTTTGTTTTATTCTTCCCGCTTATTTTATTTTGGTTCGATTTTTTAAGGCCGAATACGCAGATCTTAGCGATTCTTTCGATCTCAAGACGATGTTTACCGGCGCGGGACTCGGGGCTTTGGTTTTTCTATTTGTAATCGTTTTCGGTTTTTTTCTAACCAAGATTTTCGGTAAACAAACTCCGAATGAATTTCAAGAAGCGCTTTTCAAGGAAATGAAAGGAAACAGGTCCTTGTTACTCTGGTCTCTTTATAGCGTCGGTCTGATCACCGGAATTGTGGAGGAAGTTTTTTTTCGGGGATTTTGTCTGAAACAATTCCAAGGAAGAGGATTGGAAATACCCGGTCTTCTTTTTACGTCCGTTGTTTTCGGTTTGGTGCATTACGGTGAACAGTCTTCCATCAGCGTTCCGATTCTGCTCAGTTTTGTGGGAATGTTTTTCGGACTTTTTTATCTGAGAACGGGAAATATCTGGTATTCCATATCGGCGCACGTTAGTTACAACTCCATTATGTTATTGATCGCTTATATCAAAGGGGGGGAGCTTCAGTGAATCGGCGTCACAGGCGACTTCTTTTTATCTTAATCCCGTTTTTCCTAACGTTTCGTTCTATTTTCGCGTCCGAGGTGATGGAACTCGAGGGAAATATCGAAGAAAACAATATGAAAATCTCAGCCGCGTTGAACAGACTTGCGGAAGGTTCCGTGAAGTTCAGTAAGAAGACAAAAGGATTCAAATATCATTATACGAATCCTTGGTATTCCAAATATTCGTTCGATATCTATTTGGGAGAATTCGCAAAACGCGATAACGTGAGCATCATGAGAATCGAAGCTCCGAAATATGGAATGGAAAAAGCGTTTCGAGACTATTTTAAAGAAGAGCTGCAGAAGAAAGACGCAACGGGAATCGGCTCGACTTCCGGAACCATGCCTGACGAAAGAATCGAAAAGCCGGAGAAAAAATCCCATTTCGTATCTCAAGGATTGAATTTGATTTCCCCTGCGTTATCCGTTTTTTACAATTCTCGAAAATCTCCGATTTATACCTCAGGGGATACGTTTACAAGGGTTTCTTTTTATATTCTTACGGATTTGTTGATCGGAGGGCTCGCATATTATTTCGCGATGAACAACAATCATAAAAAGAGTATGATGGACAATCTTCTGGGTAAAGAAGGTCCTAGTGGAAACGTTTTTGAATCCAAATACGGCGGTGTTGTAATCGCCGCTATTGTGATTCCAAGATTGTATAGGATGACGGGTTCGGTGGAAGATACCGCGACTCATAATCGTTTGTTCGAATTGTCTTATACTTTTAAATATTAGAACTCATTCGAAAATGGCCTATAATATCTTGAAATCACGTTTCAAGACAAAGTAGGATTTTGAAGTGTTATAGAAACTTTAAAATATCGATCCTGAAAATAAGATCGACACTTTAAAGTTCTCTAAGAGCGGCCGACGCAGCTATGAAGATGGAAAAAGTAAAACAACCCATTTTTCGAATCAGCGGCAGAAGATCTTTATACTTTTATTGTATTCTTACCGGAATCGTTTCCGGATTGGGCGCCTTTCTATTTTCAAGAATTCTTGCCGTATGTGAATACTTATTTTTGGATCGTGCGGCAGGCCTTTCGCTTCCACACGCTTCCGGAGAATTTCTCATCGATTCCAGCGACACTTTGCACTGGGGAATTCCTTTTTCGGATGAATATAGACCTTGGGTCGTGTTTTTTCTTCCAATCATCGGAGGGTTACTTACAGGTTGGATCGTAAACCGTTTTTCACCCGAATCGGGGGGAACGGGTTCGGATGCGATGATCGATTCCTTTCACAATCAGGAAGGAAGAATGAATCCCGTCGTTTCACTCGTAAAGTCCATCGCGACGGTCTTTACGCTGGCAAGCGGAGGGAGCGGCGGAAAAGAAGGTCCGATCTCACAAATCGGAGCGGGTTTCGGATCCTTACTGGCTACTCTTTTGAAAGCGGGAGCAAGAGCCAGACGAACACTTTTACTTGCCGGAACGGCAGGAGGTTTAGGCGCGATTTTTCACGCTCCGTTGGGAGGCGCATTAACGTCGGTGGAAATGATCTATCGGGAAGATATCGAAAGCGATTCTTTGATTCCCTGTATTATTTCTTCGGTTTCGGCTTACTTAGTTTATTCCGGTCTGAACGGTTTTAATACGGTTTATCGAGTTACCGGCGCCGAGTTTTTGAGGTATACCGATCTGATTTTTTATTTAGGTCTGGGCGTTCTTTGTTTTTTGTGCGGTGATATATTCATTCGGATTTTCAGAAAGGTGCAGAACTTTTCTGCGCGTCTTAAAATTTCTCCGATCTTAAAACCTGCATTAGGCGGAATTTTTGTGGGAACCGTCGGACTTTTTTTACCGGAGACGATTGGAACCGGAGCGGGAATACTTCAAGTCGCATTGGACGGAAAAGACCCCGTCGGAACATTGGGAATTTTTTCATCGATATTTCAAAGTACGGGGCTTTGGTTGGTCGTGTTGTTTTTTATCTTAGCAGGAATGAAAATTCTTACCACTTCGTTTACCATTGGAACCGGAGGTTCGGCGGGAATGTTTGGACCTTCTCTTTTTATCGGAGGAATGTTAGGCGGAGGAGTTGGAACCTTTGCAAAGGTTGTCTTCTATCCCGATCTTTCCGTTACGTCGTTTATCTTGGTGGGAATGGGAGCCTTTTACGCGGGTGTTGCAAGCGCTCCGATCGCGGGGATGATTATGATCTGTGAAATGATTGGAAGTTACATGTTGCTTCCCCCTTTGATGGTAGTTTCGATTTTAACGTTTGTACTGAGTCACAGATTGAGTTTGTATCGTGCGCAGAAAGAAACAAGATTTCAATCTCCCGCTCATTTTTGGGATATGAACCGAGACTTTCTGGAAGAGATTCAAGTCAAAACTTGCAAAAACCGGTTGCGAACGATTGCAGTAGCTCGGGATCATTTTTTACTTTCTGAACTTGAGGAAGAGGCGTTAAAAATTCAAGCGAGCGACTATGTGGTTCTCAATGGGGAAGGTCGATATCTGGGAATTCTATCTCTTCGAAAAGCAAGACATACCCTCGAATCTAGAGACGTCATCAGCAACTTAATTACCGTTGGAGATGTTACGGACGTTTCGGCGCCGTTTGGAAAACCGGAAGATTCTCTCGCCGCTCTTTTGAAGATCTTGATCGATTGGGATCTGGATAAGGTTGCAATTGTCGAGGAGAATCAATTTATCGGATATCTTCGTTTTGCAGACCTTATGAAAATATATTTCGAAAACACATTCCCTAAAAGTGCAAAATCATAGGATTCTGCCCCGAAAACTAAGATATATCTTTAGGCTGTATTAGTTCGGTTTAACGTCTCGCGGGCTTTTGCATGGCAGTTCGTAAAGTAATCCGAGTTTTTCAGAACAAATTCTCAATAGAGTTGTTGAAAAATTCCATGATTCGGATTAGCAAAACGGCTTCAAACATTCATTTCAATGAAGCAGAAACAGATAGAGAATTAATTTTTCAACAATTCTAATGATCTTATTCTGCTGAAACTTACCTTAACCGTTTCGGAAAAGGATTGACCCAATTCGAAATCGATGTTTCTTTTTCGTGGATAAGAAATCTGGCTTTCTGGAAATTTAAATTGTATGCGACAACCCATTCTACCGTTGCGAATTGAAAAAAAATTATTTCTAAATCTGATCCTGATTTTTTTAATCTTAAC
>NZ_CP040840.1:3747500-3780000 GCF_006874765.1 Leptospira weilii | reverse complement strand
TACGAGATTGAAACTGACCGAGATGATTTCCAAAAATCTGTTCTACAAAAAAAACGAGGTCGATTCCAAAAAGTGGTTTCAAACTCTTTCCGGAAATCGACAAGCAATTCAGGCTGTGTTGAGTTCCGATCAGGAAGTTGGTCGTGCCATCAAGGATCTTCGAAAAAAACTTTCTGAATTGCAAGACAAGTTAAGTGTGATCCTTTCCTTATCCGAAAAATCCTCCAGAATTACTAAAATTCTCGTGAGTTTTACCGAAGCCGAAAAAAAAGAAGTAAAACTAAATCTAACGTACCGGACGGGAGGGGTCTCTTGGAAACCTTTCTACTCGGTTCGTATGGACGGAAGGGAAAAAATCGAGTTTGAATATCTCGCGGAGATCAATCAGGAGAGCGGGGAGGATTGGAATAATATTAATCTTTTATTATCTACTTCCAGTCCCGATGTAAGCGGAAGAAGACCTCGTCTTTCCAGTCAAAGGTTATACGATCAAAAAAAGAAAACGAATAAGGACGGGCTTGTCGCTTTTCAAAACCAAAGTATTGAGGGAGAATCGAATACCGTACCGGAATCTCCCGAAGCCGAAACCGATCCCACAACCGGAAGTAGCGAAGAATCGGGAAGCGGGTTTCTATTCCGTTACTCAAAGCCGATTACGTTTCTTTCTCGGAAAGAGTCCAAAAAGTTGTCCTTGGTATCTTTCACAACGGACGCCACATTTACGGCTTTATATGTTCCCTCCTTAAAACATTATCCGCTCATTAAAGGAAGTTTTAAAAACATTTCCGGATTTCCCATTATTCCCGGAGAGACGGCGGTGTTTCGTCAAGCGGGGATGGTGGGAAAGTCCGGCTTCGGTTATATCAGTCCCGGAGAAAAGGCGGAAATATCCTTCGGTTCCGAAAACGAAGTTCGAGCGATTTACAGAAAGGAATCGAATCAAACCAAAGAAGGAATTCTTTCGGAGACGAAGGTGGTTGAAAAGTCGATCCGAGTGGAACTTGAAAATTTCGGAAAAGAATCCAGAACGATTTCCTTTCAAGAATCGATTCCAGTTTCTGGGGTAGAAAACGTAAAAGTTTCCATCGACTCTGCTACGACTCCGGGTTATGCGGAAGTGAGAAAAGATTCCGGAATTCTCGAATGGAAATTGGACTTGAGACCGAATCAAAAACAAGAGATCAAACTCAAATATAAGGTAAGCTTTCCCGCCGAATTCGATTTAAACCTGTGACGTCTAATGAAATTCCTCTTCGTTCGAAATTCCAAGGGGGGAAGGTACCCCGGCCATATCCCAAAGTTCCAAAACTCCGGTTAAAGGGGTTTGTTTCGGAATTTCAAACGTAATCGTTCCTTTGCTTTCGGAAACATCAAAGCAGGAGCTTTCACTGAAAATCAGATTTTCGGGAGATGAAATTCTTTTCGGGCCTAAACTTTGACGGGAAGAATTTCCCTTCCGTCTTAGATGAAACACAACGCAATTTTTAGGATTGTTTCCAGTTTTAAAGCCGAAGTCGATCGTGTATGTAGTTTTAGAATCGGATTCTCGGTCTTTACGAATTTTTTCAAACCAAACCATCAAATCACTGTTAGGTTCTCTAGGCGAATCCTTACGGTTTTTTTCGATGATCGTAACGGCTTGATTTTTAAGGGAATCGAGAGCCGTATAAAAAGAAGAATCGTCTTCGATTCCGAAATATTTTCCGTCGCTCTCTTCCGCGAGAATTTTCATCTTTCGTTCTTCGTCGGGCTTCAAACCCAAGCCGAGGATATGAAACTTAAAATAAATGCCTTGTTGTTTTAATGTTTGGATTTCTTTTTTGGGATCGCCGTAGCAACTTTCCGCTCCGTCTGTGATTAAGATGATTTCGGTTTCTTTTTTTCTTTGCGAAATCAAGTTTCCCGCAATTCGAATCGATTCCGCCAGGGGAGTTGCGCCCGAAGGTGTTAAACCGAAAAGACGATTTTTGAAAGCGTCGTGATTTTCCCTTTGTAAGGGTTCGTACAAACGGGAGGAAGAGCAACCCGGAACCCGATTGCCGTACGCTATAAATCCTATTTCCGTTTCTGCAGGAAGAGCGGAAATATAGCGACTAACGTGTTTTTTTGCTAAATGAATTTTTTGATAAATCCCCAGATATTCGTTCATCGATCCGGAAGCGTCTATGATGAACAATTTGGACCGTTCGTGATTTTCGGAAACGATGCGCGTTCCCGTTAATAAGAAAAAAAGAATGAGCCCCGTAAAATTTACAATCTTTCGTAAGTATACGCAATGTCCGGTTTTTCGGTTTGTAAATCTGAAGTATGGAATACCTTGAACATTAAAACAAGTCTCAAGAAACAAATCAAAAGCGCGCTTTGAAAAAAATCGCATGTTAAGAATTTTATCGGACTTTCCCCGAAAAGCTGTAATAGGAAAGAATCAAAGATTCCAAAAGATCAATTGGGAAAGGAATTGTTTTCCTTTTTTTTCTACGAAAATCTTGCTTAGAGAGCCGTATTTCAAATCGAAGAAAACCCCACGTTCCAAGGGGATTTCTAAAAGTTTGCAAAGAACGGCTCGAATGATTCCTGCATGAGTTATGATCCCGATTTTTCCGTTTGAAAAAGAACTAAAAACCTTTTCCAAAATTTTTTCGACCCGTTCGTAGAGTTCCGAATAATTTTCCCCACCGGGAGTTCGAACATTCGCAAAATCCTTTGCCCAAGAGGCCGATTCTTTCTCCGGAATTTCGGACCAAAGTTTTCCTTCCCATTCTCCGAAATCCAATTCCATCAATAAATTGGAATATTCTAATTCTTCTAATTTTTTTTGTTTTAGAAATTCGGCCAGACATCTGCAGCGTGAGCTCGGGCTGGAATAAAGTCGATCGAAAGCCACATTTAATTTTTCAAGGATGGAACAAAACTCGTGATAAAAGTCTGCAGCTAAAGAAACGTCCGTACGGCCGTAACAAGTTCCTTGCGGGACATCCGGAGTTGTGTGTCGAATTAAATAAAGTTCCATGAAACCGTCATTCCCAAATAAAAGAGAAGTTCGGTCCCTTGTTGTGTGAATCCGAGACAATCTCCCGTAAAACCCTCAATCTATTTCTTAAAATAATTTCGAAAAAAGGAGGAATCGGAAGTCTTGTACTGAACGTCCAAGAGGCGCAGAAACGATTCCACTCCTCTCGGATCATGGAGAGAATCAAAGTTTTTGATCCACTTTTGCGGATTCAAAGGAAGCCATATCGTTTAAGAAAGTTATCGCGGATAATAGAATCGGAAACGCGATCGCACATCCGGTTCCTTCCCCAAGTCGGAGCCCCAAATCAAGAAGAGGTTTCGCATTCCATTCTTCTAATAAATACATATGACCGGGTTCTACCGATTTGTGACAGAAGACCGCGTTTTTTAAGATTGTAGGTTCCATTTTGTGAGCGATTAAGAATGCCGACGTAGCGATAAATCCATCGACTAAAATGATTCTTCCTTTTTTCGCAGAATCGATCATCGCCCCGATCATCATCGCGATCTCGAATCCTCCGAAAGTTTGTAAGACTTCAAAAGGAGTGCGTAGCGAAGATTGATATTTACGAAGACATTCTTCCAAGATCGCAATCTTTTTCTGAAATCTTTGTTCGTTTAATCCAGTTCCTTTTCCGGTAACTTCCCTTAAATCCTTTTGCAGAACGCTTGCGGTGATAAGACTTGCGGAAGAAGTATTTCCGATCCCCATTTCTCCGAATCCGATTACATTACAATTACTTGATACTTCTTTCGTGGAAATAAAAGCCCCTTTTTCCAAGGCTTGATTACATTCTTTCTTTGTCATCGCCGATTCCATTAGAATGTTCTTCGTTCCAAATCCTACTTTGGCATCGATAAAATCGGGATGAAGGGAAACGGAATTTTCGGAAAACGAAAAATCTACGCCTGCGTCCACCACTTTGAGTCGGATGGAATTCTGTTTACAGAATGTGTTGATCGCCGCACCTCCATTCAAGAAATTGAATACCATTTGATAGGTGACTTCTTTTGGATAAGCGCTGACTCCGGAATCGGCAAGACCGTGATCTCCGGCAAAAACCAGAATATGAGGATTTTTTAGTTCGGGCGAATCTGTGTTTTGGATTAAACCGATTTGAAGAGCGAGAGACTCCAACGTTCCTAGCGAACCGGGAGGTTTTGTTTTTAGGTCGATTTTACTTTGTAATTTTACGATTAGCTCATTCGAATTCAAACGGAAAGTTCCTCCTTTGTTCCGTCTATGGAATTTGTAAAATTCGCTTTCACTTTTAATTCGACTCGGTCTAAAATCCCAAAAAGAATCGAGGTATAAATCAAATCCCCGAGCAGAGTGCCGCCAAAATAGGGAATGGCGGCAATATAACAGGTCAATAAACCTTCCGGGGTTTTAGGATAGAGAGAAGAAAAAGCCCAGACCGAAAAATTCGAAAGAACGAAAAATTGCGCGCTCGCAAGTAACGATACGCCGAATACGGAGATGAGTTTATTGTTGTTTTTTAGAAAAATTCTTCCTAACAAAACATTTATCAGAAGAGAACAATATACGAAGGGAAGCCCCTCGTAAAACCAATCGAATCCGTGGATTTTGGAAAGAATAAAATCGGTAACGAGTATCATAAACATCGGGTAAACAAACGATTTCCATCCTTGAATTCTCGCTCCGGAATAAACGGTCATTGCGCCCACCAAAGTGAAGTTAGGCGGATGAGGTAAAAATCTGGAAATTCCGGAAAGGATCACTCCGAGTATGGAAACCGTATTTTTTGTTAAGAGTTCGGATTTAATTCTTTTTAGAATTTGATCGAGTTGTCGCATTCAATTCTCCTAATGCTATGGGGATAATTGTTTGGCGATGACGCCGTCGATATCCGGGTTTTCATTGGCGCCGGGAATCGGGAGTGCGGCAAGAATCGCCTTTGCGGAAGTTAGTTTTATGTATAGAAATCCGTTCGCTTGAAGTTCATTTCTTAAGGCTACGCTGCAACCCGATCCCGAATTTCCAAAATTCACATCTCCTAAATCGAATCCGTCTCCTCCTCCGTCCAAATTGAACAAAGAAACGGAATTCATCGGATTTGTAATTTGGTTATAATCCACATATTTTAATCCCGCAAATCGTAACCAATGTGCCGGATCGTTGGAAAACACTCCGCCTTGCGTATACGTCGGATTCCATCCGCACCAATTGTTTCGATCATTACCGACCTCGACGATAATCGGTTCTAAAAAAACCGAATTTGGACTTCCTCCAACTTGAAACGGATTTTCAAAAACGATAAAATCCATACCGATTGTATTCTGAACTTTTTTACCGTTCCAGCCTAAAATCAAAGAGGCTCCCGCACCGTTGTTATCCAAAGTAAATACATCGAGAGAACCGTTAAAATTTCCAAGTCCTAAAACTCCGTCGACCGCACAGGTGGAATCTTGAAATCCGGTGCCGGTATTTGCGGGATCGCTTACGATTTCCGTTGCGTTGTATATGCCTGCTCGATCAATTGCAAACCTGTCTTTGCAAGGTCTTGAATCCGGAGTTTGTTGTGATTGCGTCAAAACCAATAAGCCGACGAGCGAATTAAAGTCTTCGGATGAGTTTTCCTTACACGAATAGAAAGAAAAAAGCAGAATTAGAAAACTGTAAATAAAGATGTTTTTTTTCATAATTTGAAAGATAGATTTATATCGAATCATGCGAGCGACTTGAATCGCTCGCATTTGTCTCAAAGTTTTAGTTCGTTTTAATTTCTAAACGGCTCCAAGGGGCGGGATCAAATCCGCTGTTTAAGCCGCATCCGGAATTGATGTTGCTTATGTCGGAAAAAGAATCCAAGTTGTCCGCTTTAGCTTGTTCTAATGTATTTTGGTTGTTTACACCGGAAAGATCGGGACAGATATAAAAGTACCCGTCTTTCGAAGTCCAGCGATACCAAGAGAACTTTCCTTTTGAAAAAGACGAGTCCTGGGTAAATTGGATATAGACCACTTTTTTGGATCGATCTATTTCGATTACATCGCCGATTAGTTTGCTTGCTCCTTCCTTTATCTCTCGAGTCACTTTGGTGTTAGTAATGACATACTGACCTTGCAATACCGTTCCATTCGCGTTAAAACCACCACCGGCGTATTCTTTCGTTCCGTTGAAATAGTTCCAGGTTCCTTCTATTTCCCAATGATTTAGAATCGAGATTCCGAGAAGAAGAAATGTGTCTTCGTCCATAATTAAATTGTCCTTTGGTACTGAGCAATTCATCATTCCGCAAGTAAGGACGGTTGCCATTAAGAATTTCCAGCTTGTTCTAAATTTCATGTTTTTACCTCTAAAAGTTTTTTTGTAGAAGGAGATACGGATTCTAAATTTGGAATATAAGAATTCGATTTAGAATCGGTTCTAAGCGAAAATAAATTTTTTTCTGATGGATATTTCCGCTCAGAACCCCTCCGACGTTTGCCTTTCGGGGCCCCATCGCGGCGCATGGAATATGCAAGGCGAGTTCCAAACTGTCCCTACCTCGAGGACCTTGTTTGCGGGGAAGATCTGGCTTTTCGATTTCAATTTGAAATCGAATTCACAGTTGCGGGTCAGCGTGGGAATTTCACCCAACTTCCTCCCTGAAAGCTTATGGATAACTAAAAATAAAAGGTTTTTCCAAGCAAGAATTTTTCTGAGAGCTTGAGTGAAAACGGATTTCAAGAAAGTACTTTCAAAATCTTTCCTAAAAAACCAGTTTTTAACCGAAAATAAAGATACAATCTTTCCAAATTTAAATCGGACAATCCAATGAAACTAAGTAGATCGGAGTTTATCAAACTTGGAATTTTGACCGCGGCGGGTATTTCCGGTCTTTCGGGAATAAAATTACGCGCTCAAGGGACATCGCCTCGAAAAACAGTAATCGTATTGGGAGGTGGAATTGCCGGTTTGTATACTTCTTATCTCTTGGGTAAAACAGGAATCAAAGTTCAACTCATCGAGGCGACAGATCGATTGGGGGGTAGAATTCGAACGGTTGCCGATGTAAGCGGGAATTTTTTGGATTTGGGCGCCGAATGGATTCAGGCCGAACACAAAACTGCTAAGAGTTTAATCCGAGAATTGGGTCTGAAAACGACCGACTTTGAGGTTCAGTCCGATTTGTTTTTCGGATCTTATCGTAAATTTGGAACCTGGGATATATCACTTAAGTCCCAAGAAATTTTAAATAAACTCGTTCAGATGAATTCAAAGATCAATTCTTCGCAACAACAGGAATTGGATCGGATCAGCTTTTATAATTTTCTAATTTATCAAGGGATGACTCCAGAGGATTTAACCCTTCTGAACTTTAAATATTCCTTATATTACGGAGATTCGCTTCGGTCTTTGTCGGCGCAAAAGGTTTTATCCGACCTAGTTAACTTTCCGAAATACAATACCAGAGTGGAAGGCGGAATGGAAGCCTTAACGAAGGCGCTTGCATTGTCCTTGGAAAATACGGAAACGAGTTTTATGGATCCTGTCGTTTCCGTTTCTCAGGGGGAAGGTAAGGTGACCGTGACTACGGCGTCCGGAAAACGAATAGAAGGGAACGCTTGCATCTCGACTTTGCCCGCAAATCAACTAACGTCGATTCAATGGGAACCTGAATTGGACAAGGAAAAGAAATTATCGGCGTTACGAATTCGATATTCCAGAATTTATAAGACTTTTTTAATGCTTCGGGAGGCTCCTTGGACAAAGGGAAATTTTTCGGCGTATTCGGATTCCGCCGCGGGTTTTATCTACGACGCGGGGACGAAGGCGAACTCGGAAGATAAGATTCTCGGAACGATTTCCACGGGAGATCGATACGACGTTTTGGCTTCTTCCACCGATGCGATGAAAGTCGAATACATACGTCTTGCGCTGGAATCTTTGGGACAAAATAAAGATCTGCAGGTTCTTCGGATTCAAAGCAGTGAAACTTCTCAATCCAAGTATGTTCCTACCGGTATCGCGACTTTTCCGCCTGGAAGTTATGGATCGATTATCTCTTTGTTGAAACCAATGGATCGGATATTCTTCGCGGGAGAACATACCGCGGAGTTGAATGGAACAGTGGAAGGCGCGCTCGCTTCAGCGATTCGTGCAGTCAATCAAGTGTAATTATTAGAAAAGATAGTAAATAACGTGAATTCGGTGTAAGAAAATGAGAAAGAATTTTCTAAAAGTAGGAGTCTCACTTTAGAATTTGTTATTAAAATCGCAATTTGTTGTAGATCCACATTTTAAGAATAGATTTATAAAGTTCAAATTCCAACAGAAAAATGAATCGTGAGTTTCTTACACCGAACTCACGTTAAATAGAAACTTGTTGTTTTGTAGAAAGTAGATGAATTCCTATAATAGAAAATAGGATGAAAATCAAATCGAAATACATTAAAGTTGTTGAAAAATTCCATGATTCAGATTAACAAAACCGCTTCAAACATCCATTTTATTAGAAGTATCTACAGTTGTCGGAATCAAGAAAATATTCTTCTCCGGTTTTCCAGTTGAAACAATAATAAGTTATAGCTACGTCGTCGTCCGGTAGGAGTCTTGCTCCAGAAATACTATAATACACAAACCGGTCATCTACACCTAAAAAATTTAAATATCCTCCCGCCTGCAGGATCTCCTCGGTCTCGAACTAGTTCGATTGGTTTTTTTCCATAGCGGATCTTTAAAAGTTCATCTTCCGATGCAGTCGAATCGAATTGTGCGATGATATTGATTTGGAAATTTTTACAGTCTATTGTTGCGTTTGCAATCCTTGTACCGGATTTTTGGTTCAATTTTTGATCAGCATTCGGATTTTTGTTAAAACTTCTTATGCGTATCTCCGGTACGTTACACCGAGTATCGAGATTTTTCGGAACTGGTAGTGTTCGAATTGGTATCGGTGGTTCATTCGAATCCGAGCAGCCGATACAACTTGAGATTGTAATCCCAAAAATGATACATAGGAGCACAAATAATTTCAAAAGCATTAATCTTCGATCACACTCATCGCGTATTCGGAGATCGCGTCTCTTCTTTGTTCCGCAAAGTCTTTGTGAAACCAGAGATTCTGAATTTTAGAAGCGTCTTTTTTATTTCCGATCGTAATCTTAGTCATACATTCGTCGACCGCAAACTTCATCGCTTCTTTACCCGTTTCTCCGAGTCCTTTATTCCTTTTTTTGCGAGTGATTTCTCCTCCGTTTTTTTCCACACGCTTCATTAGATCTTCGTAATCCTTATCGTCGATGCAGAAAACGGTTTCTTTCTTCTTATCTCCGAATTTCACGTCCACTTCGTAAAGAGGGGCGCTGGAAATATGAATAAAACCAAGCTCAAAAAGTTCGGGCCAGTACTCGTAAAAAAAGGAAAGCATCAAGGATCGGATCGCATATCCGTCAAAGTCCGCATCGGTAATGATGCTGACCTTATCGTAGTTTAATTCGTCTATGGATTTTACTTTCTGATCCAACGGTAGACCGACGATCGCGACGATATTTTTCAATTCTTCGTTTGCGATCGCCTTAGCGATGCTTAAACCTTTGCAGTTCAAGGGTTTTCCTCTTAGAGGGAATAAGCCGTGCAACTTCGGGTTTCTCGCGGGACGCAGACCTGCGATTGCGGAATCCCCTTCCGCAACGAACAACACCCTTCCCGGATCTCCCGGTTTTCCGGTCGGAGGCATGAGTTTTGGAATGTTCATGCGGCTCGCTTTTTTAAGACCTTTTTGAGCGTCTTCAAAGGCCTTGAGTTGAGTTCGTTTTTCCATCTGAAGTTTGATCTCTTCCAGAAGTCCCGTCTTTTTGATGAATTTTTCAAGATGTTTATCCACGGCGTTGCGGATATCCTCATTCAGATCGTTTATGAGATAAGATTTGTCCTGAGATTTAAAGCGAGGATTTAAGAGCCTCGCGTTCACATACATATGAAAGCAGTTTCTAACGTCGTTACGAGTGGAACTGGTTTTGAGTTTTTTCTCAAGAGCCACGATCTGGCTTTTTTTACGAACCTCGTCGCAGATTCTGTTTTCCAGATATTCGATCGCGGAACCGCCTTGCGGTGCGAAGATGGAATTCACCCAAGTGAGATTTTTGTTTTGCCCGATTACCAGATAAGTTTCCAGATGAAGTTGAGAAGCGGAACCCGGTGCGGCATAATCCATTTTGTAATAAACAAGATCCGAGTGGGAAAAAATTTCATCCAGACCCTTCTTGAATTTATACTTTTCTTTTTTACCTTTAAAAACGAACTGAACTTCCAAACCCGGATTGGTCATCGCGATATCTTGCAGATATTGTTTCATCAGATCCACATTAAACGAAATATCCAAGTTGTTGAAATATTTGGGATTGAGCTCGAACTCGACCGAAGTTCCGTGGTCTTCCTTGGAAGCTTTTTCGATCGATTCCTGCATATTCGTTTTCTTTAATAAAGGGTCGAGTTTGTCGATTTGATCCTTAGTAAGAAGGTTACAGTCGGTGAACTTTCCGTGTTCGTCGAAATAGAGAAACACGCGGTCCGTATCCTCTTTGGAAAGTTTGTAGGAACGAATTTGTTTTTTTACGTCGTCGTGAACGGTAAACAATTTCTTAAAAGAACTCCCGTTGTTTACGGTTTTTACTTTGAAGTAGTTGGAGACCATTCTCACAAGGGAAATACCCACGCCGTTTTGACCCGCAACGTGATCTTGTTTTACGTGATCGTCAAAATTCTCCCCGTACATCAAATGGAGATAAACACCTTCCGCGTTTGCTGCGGGAATTCCTCGTCCGTTGTCGGCAATAGTCACACATTTGCGGTCGGAGGAAAGTTGGACGATTAATTTGGACATTTTGTCCTTTTCGGGAATTGTTTTATCCTTTTGATTTTTACGATATTCGTCCACTGCGTTCATGCAGGCTTCGTCCAGACATTTCAGTTTTGCCGGAACATCCTCGAGTTCTTCGTGAACGATCTCGTATTTTCCTTCGTTGTTTTTACGAAAAAAATGTTGTTCGAACGTGGAAGCGGAATTTTGTCCTAACCACATACCGGTTCTCATTCGAACGTGCTCTACGTTGGATAACTTTTTAAAATTTCTTTCTTGGGATGATTTTTCTTTTACTTTGGTTTTATCGGCGCTCATACTTTATCCCATTTATTTTGAAGTTCTACTAACTCGGTAATCATAAACTCGGTCAGTTTTTTATCTTCTTTGACCAGACCTTGATAACGAGCCAGGGTCGTTTTTGCTTCTACGATCGCTTCTTCGCATTTTTTAACTTCTTCAATGGTCATTCTGTAGACCGGAATCGTGGACAACCACTCGAAGTACTTGAATTTGGAAGCCTTGAGCTTGTCCTCGAAGTCCTTTTTGGACTTGATTCCGATTACTTTCTCGTTCCATTTCTCTTTAATAAAACGGATCAATTCCGAGTTTCTTTCAATCTTTTCTTCTTCCAAACCGGATAAACGCTTGAATCTGCGGATGAGGTGAGTTTTGCGGAAGTCGCAGAAGCGTTTGATGATTTCTTCGGGTTTGAAGTTTTTCAATTTACCGTCATACGTAATGACGTTCATCGCAAGAGTTTGAATATCTTCCTTATTGAAGAGAGCCATGATTTCTTTTTGACTCGGCTTCTCGCCTTTTTTGTATTGAAGTTCGATTCTAAAAGTCTGGCTGGAATAATCCACGTATTCCTTCAGCCAGGAATCTTTTCTCTCCAAAATATCATCGAGCAAAGAAATGACTTTCTCGCGATTCCAATTCATCGGAGAATCGGTGAGATAAAGAGTATCGCCTTCCCACTTGAACGCGAACGTCGTGGACATAGTGGTATTGCCGGCTTCGGTTTCCGCCATCTTCACTTCGCCGTTGAAGTCTTTGTACCAAGGCTTTAAAGGAAGAGGTTTTTTGGTTTTGAGATAATTGACCTGAGACTTGACGATGTCCGCAAGTCTATGACCCGGAATAAAACAGCGAAATCCGGTCGCGATCCCTTGGATATTGTTGAGAAGGACGATCGGAACTTTTCCTACAAAATGAATCGGTTCGTCTTCTGTTTCGTCGTAATTTTTAACATAATCGATGTCCGGCAAACTTTCAAAGAATCCCAAATCTTTTACAAAGTCGGATAATTTTACTTCCGTATAGCGGGGAGAGGCGATCGCGCTCGGATCCAAAACGTCACCGAAAGTCCCTTCTCCGGAAACGAGCGGAATATTATTCGCGAAGGTAAAATCCTGGGCCATTTGCGATAGCGCGTCTTGGATCGATTTATCCCCGTGAGGATGATATCCCATCGCAAGACCGGCAACTTTTACGGTTTTCGTATAACGGTTTCTTGCGTCTGAGTTCCACATCGCCCAAAGAATTCTTCTCTGAACGGGTTTCAGACCGTCGATTTCGTGCGGAATCGCCCGAGAATCGCATACATAACGCGAATATTTTCTCTGATCGTCATTGACTTGATCTTCAAAAGGGCGTTTGGGGAACGAGTCCTTTAATTTTGGTGGATTGGAATTCTTCATACGGTTTTGGCCAACGAAATTCTAGAAGACTATCCTGTCAACTGTAAAAAATCGACCGGATTTAATTACAGTATTTTCGGAGCGAATATTTGAACAATTCGCTTTTGCATTATCAGACCCTCGGTTTTTGTAAAGAAAGTTTTACTTTTCAGTTTTTCCTTGCAGATTTTTTGAAAAATCAAGATTTACAATACAATGAAAACCGTATTCAGAATTTTGCAGTCGATTCCGATTCGATCCGGGATTTTTAATATCCATATTCTTATCATACACGTTTCTTTCTTTTTGTTTCAATGCGGAAATATTCAGGAAATTTTATGGAGGGATTCAAAATCCCTTTCCGAAAATTACGCCTCGCAAATTTTCTTTGCGGTCTCTCCATTTGTTTCGTTATACTACGAACCTTCCAGTTTTCAAGCTCGTTACGTTATTTTGAGATCTCAATTCGGAAAGAACGAGATGATTCAAGGAAATTTAAAATATCTGGAATTGTCTCGAAAGAGTGAACAATCGGGAAAAATTCTCTTAGAGGTTTCGGAATGGAAAGGAGCAACGACGCGAAATCCAAACGATAATCGAAAAATCGAATTTTCTCCCGCCTTCGTAATCAAACGTCTTGAAACTTCTTCGAACAAATCCGAAAGTCCCGCTCTTGAACCGAGAAAGGAAATTTTCAACGATGTAAAAAAAGAATTTGTAGTCAGCGACGAAGGGAGCCTTAGGGAAGCCGAAGAAATTAGAATTGTTCCCGGAATCGGAACGCTTAAATGGAAACATAGCCCAAGAGGAATCCTTTTTAAAGTCATGCAGACCGAATTTATTTCTGCAAACGGAACCGCAACTTTTTCCAGAGATTACGATTACGATTCGCTCGAATATCCTCCGGCGATCAGATTGACCGGGATGATTCCGGTTCTTCCACTTCGAAAAACAGAAGTTTCTACGGAATATTACTGTTTAGATTTTCCTTCCGAAATCGATTTGACGACTCTGAGAGAGAATGAAGTTAAAAAATCCGTTTCATTTTACGATCTTGCCGTAAATAAACCATTTACCACAACGGCTAATTTCAAAAATTATCCTATCATAAGAATTTCTAACGAGAAAAACCAATTCCAATGAATCAAAATAGAGAAGTTCGTACCCGGTTTGCGCCGTCTCCCAGCGGATTTTTACACGTAGGCGGAGCGAGGACCGCCCTTTTCAATTATTTATACGCAAAATCCCAAGGTGGTAAATTTATTTTAAGAATCGAAGACACGGATCAAAACAGATCCACCGAAGATTCTTTTAAAATCATATTAGAATCTTTGAAATGGTTGGGAGTCCATTGGGACGAGGGTCCGGAGATAGGAGGGGAATACGGTCCTTATATTCAGAGTCAACGTCTCGGCATCTACAAAGAATATACCGAAAAACTTCTGAAAGAAAAAAAAGCCTATCGTTGTTTTTGTACACAGGAAGAATTGGAGGCGAAAAAAAAACAAGCTGAAGCGATGGGAGTTCCTTACGTCTACGACGGATTGCACGCGAACATGTCCGACGAGGAAGTGGAGGAAAAACTCAAACAAGGAATTCCGCATTCGATTCGATTCAAAACCACTTCTAAAACTCTCATCGTCGACGACATCATTCAAGGAAAAGTAAAATTCGAAACCAAGTTGATCGGAGATTTTATCATCGTTAAATCGGACGGGTTTCCCTCTTACAACTACGCGGTTGTAGTTGACGACGCCCTCATGAAGATTACGCACGTGATTCGCGGAGTGGGTCATCTTTCCAACACTCCTAGACAGATCTTATTGTACGAAGCTTTGGGTTATGAGGTTCCCGAGTTCGCACATGCATCCGAAATCGTGGGAATGGACGGAAAGAAACTTTCCAAAAGGGCGGGCGCGACTTCGATTCTCGCGTTTAGAGATTTGGGATATCTTCCGGAAACGTTTCGAAATTACATGGCACTTCTCGGATGGACTTCCTCCGACGGGAGAGAATTTCTTCCTGAAGACGAACTCGAAAAAATTTTCGATGTGCATCGCTGCTCCAAATCTCCATCCACATTTGATGTATTCAAAAAACCGAAAGGCGCGGAAGACGAAGTCGTAACGAACTTTTCGGACTTAACTCAAATTGCGGAAGCAATGAACCCGAAATCGAAACTCAATTGGTTATCGAATCGAACTATCAGAGATTTGAAAATATCCAAAGTATTGGAAAATTTATTACCGTTCTTGAAAGATAGAAAAGATATTCCCGAGGAGGTGAAAAATATAAATAGCCCCGTGCTTACTTCTATAATCGAATCTATAAGAGTATATCTGGACAACCTCACTCAAGCTCCGGACTATATCGCGGAATTTTTCGTTACCGACTTAAAGATCCAATCGGAAGAGGCTGCTGCGTTTTTGAAAGAGGGGAGCGGCACCCAAGTAATCAAGGAGTTTTACGAAATACTGAAGGATTCCAATCCCAAGACCGATGAGAATTATAAGGATCTAATGTCCAAAGTCGGAGAAGTTACCGGGCAAAAAGGAAAAACTCTCTATATGCCGATCCGGGTGGCGACTACCGGAAAATCGGCTGGGTTGGAGCTACCGATTTTATTTCCTCTTTTAGGGAAAGAAAAGCTCCTTCGGAGAATTGAAAAAACCGCCCAAGAAGCGGGAATCCCGTTGTCGACTTGAAAAATCCGATATATTTCGTTCAAATCGTCCGCTTTTAAGTTGTTAATCCTGGAGGCGCAACGGGAACAGAGATGAAGGATTCCAAGAAATTATTGCTAGTGAAACATAATGAAGGTTCTTACGTTATGTTTCTTCCCAATGATTTAACTAGTGTCAGAGAACTCCGGTCGGCTTTGAAAAGTTCCCTTTTAGAAAATTCTTTTTCAAACAAAGCCGTCATTGATATCGAATTGGCAGCGGACGAAGCGCTTACAAATTCGATTTCGGCTAATGTCATATCGGGTTCTAAAGAAATGATCATCTGCCGTTGGAAGATCAAGGATCATAAGTTTACAATGTGGATCATGGATTACGGTTCCGGACTCAAATCCCCAAAACTGGAATCTTTTCCCGTAGACATTCGGGTAACCAACCTCGATGAATATTTAAACCGCGTCAAACAACACCAGGAAAAAAAACGCGAAACCCTTCCTCTGAAGGGAGTTCGAATCCCACATCGGAATGTAGGAAGAGGACTTCAGATCATTCAGTCGTTGATGGATACTTTCAAAATCACGTATCATTGTGGAGAGGGGCAAATCTCGTCTGACCCTGATGAGAGAAACATCCAAGGATCCATCATCGAACTTGGTTTTGATTCTTCCAAACATCTCGTATAAAACATGACCTTAAATGAGTTCGCGAGAAATGTGCTTCTCGGTTCCAGTCTTGAAGATAAGTTGTTTTCACCCTCCCTTCCACCGATCGACGTTCGTTCTTTCAATTTTTTGAATATACCTTCCTTACCGGTTCGGGAAAAAAAAATTCGGACCTCCGAACAAAAGAGTAAAATTCCAAGACTGGAGCAGTTATTCAAGGAAGAGAATCGTTTTATCACTCTGCATCATTTTGCGAATCACGAATTGATGGCGATCGAACTTTTTGCCTGGGCCATTCTTAAGTTTCAAGATGCGGCGTCTTCTGTCCGATTCGGTTTGTATAGAACTCTTTTGGAAGAGCAGACTCACCTAAGAATGTATCTTTCCGAAATGAAAAAGGGCGGAATGGAACTGGGAGATCGGCCTCTCAATTCCATTTTTTGGAAACAGGTTCCGAGAATGCAAACCCTCGAAAAGTTTTACGCGATCATGGCAATCTCTTTTGAGGGAGCTAATCTTGATTTTTCAAAGATTTACACAATGGCTTTCGAACGTTTCAAAGATTTGGAAAAAGCCAATATTATGAAAAAGGTTTACGAAGACGAGATCAAACACGTCCGTCGTGGTTATCACTATGTCAAAAAACGGATTCCCGATTCTAAAGACGAATGGGACTATTATCTTTCTTTGATCGAGTTTCCGTTTACTCCGAGAAGGGCCAAAGGATATCATTACTTTCCGGAAACGAGAATCCAGGCTGGATTTTCGGAAGAATTTGCAACGAAGCTGGGAAGATACGAAGACGAGTATACCGGAAAAGTAAATTCTCGAATTTTAAAAGAGGTTTTGGATCTGAGTTAAAGAATACAGGAAAATCATAGACAGGCTTTTTTTATTCCTCAATTTTGTTATCGAATCATGAACACATTCTCATTTCGTTTTAGAAGGATCTTTTCCGTTTCGTTTACTACCCGCGTTAAAACTCAAATTTCCCATTCCAAAACGGTCTTACATCGGAAGTTCGGAACCGCTTATTCTACATTCCGAGTTTTGTTCGTTTTAGGTCAGATTCTATTTACAGCGTGTTTCAAAACCCCAATTTACTTTGTCGGAAAGATCAAGCTGGTAACTCAACGTATCGTTTTTATTAACGCTCGAAGGGTTTTGTCCCTGGCGCTACGATTCTTAGAGAGCAGTACCATTGAGTTTTTTTTGGGACAGGTTCTTATCATTTTTTTATTTCTCGGTTGTTCTCCCAAAATGCCTTCCGATTCTCGGATCGTCGAACTTTTGTTTTCATCCGCTGACCGAAAGAATCCTAATGTGTTATTGAAAAAAGCGGGCAATTTGGACGAGGATCAGGAGTTAGAATCTTTCTCATTGGTTCGCAACGGAACGGAAGAGGTTTTGGGAATTTTCAAAAAGAAAGAAGGAGAATGGTTTTTACTCGGGAAATTTTCCTTTTCCCTACTGAATATCGGTCCACTTCGCTACGACTCCTCTAAGTCTTCCTGGCTTTCCGGGGAATCCGATTCCGGGAAAAAGGAATCAGGTTTCGTAGTTAAGAGAATTCTAATGGAAGAACTTCCCGGAGACGGGTTTAATTCTCTTTTTTTGGAAGTATTAAGCGAAGAGCCTCCTCTCGGACTTTTTTCGGTACCTTACGCGATCCGTAAAGGTCAGAAAATTTTGGACGGTCTTTTGTCTTTGAAAGATCACGAATTTTTAATCAAGTCCAAACGAGCCGATTTCGATTATAATAAAACCGAAAAGAACATCACGATTTTTCCTTCCAATCGCAGCTATGCTCAGAATTTTATCTTTAACGGCTGGGAAATGGTTCCGGATATACCGCGAGTGGCGGTACCTTCTCTTCTTTCTTTGGAAGCTCCGAAAGAATGGAAAAAGGGAATTCCGGGAGAAGTGACTCTTTGGTTTAAAAATCGAGGTTCTTACGCAGGCGTGACGTATCTTTCCCTTTCATTTCCCGAGGGTGGAAAAGTAACCATAGATACTACAAAAGAAGGACAAAGAATTTATTCTCCCGGTTCAAACGTATTCTCCTCAGCGGGTAAATACATCAGTTCTGTATTTCCTCTTATTGAAGTTACGAAGGAAAGCTGGGGAAGAAATCATAAATACGGAATTCGATTTTCTTTAACTCCGGATAGGGACGGTACTCCGAGCGTTCTGTTCCGTTCTTCAACGCGAATGGGAAAAGAAGTCGTCAATCTTCCGAATCAATTCGGATCGATTCAAAAACAAACCGATCAGCAAGGTTTCGTTTCCTACAAATTGGATTTGGTTTCTAAACAAGAATGAGCGATCTCGCAGTTAAAAAACTAAAAGCGGCAAGAGCGGAAGTTGTTCGAGCGCAGGTGGAACGGTTTCGCGTTTTTTACGCGAGCTATTTTCATTTGGAAGAAACGATTCCAATGGTCGAGTATTTCTTCGAAAAAATCTATAACTTAGAAGGAAGAGAAGTCTGGCTTCATCTTGCAATGGATACATACCAAAAAGTAAAAGGTATGATGAAAGAAACTTCTCGCGAGAACATCGAGTATCTGATCGAACTCAACAATCTTACGGAGGAACTGGATACTATCTTTGCCAAACATCTGGTGGATTCGGGTTGGGACGGCAAACGTTTGAGCAGGGAAGAATATGATCTTCACTACGGCCAAATGGGTCACTATAAAGAACGAATGAGACAGTTGGAAATCGTTTTACGGAACTTAAAAGTTTTTTATGAATTGGCCCATAGACCGATTAGCGCTTATTTAATCAAACCGGCTCGATTTATGGCTTCTCTTTTCGGAGTGTCCGCCTTATTTCAAAGCGTAGAAGAGGCGTATAACGCGACTCTTCCCGTTTCCGCAAACATATTCAATTCTTTTTATGAAGAAGTGAAAAAGAAAGAAACGGAATACATTCATACTTTACTGGGAGAAAATCGCAAAGAAGCATGAGTCGACTTCGTAGACAACTTCTGGAAAGAGCGCACCGCAAAGGGGAATCTCATGAGAACCGAGAGCGTTGGCTTTTGACTTATGCGGATATGATCACACTCCTTTTGGGTTTATTTATCATTATGTATTCGATCTCTCAAGTCGATCAGGCAAAGCTCAAACAAGTCGCCGATGTGATCCGGGGCGGTTTCGGTTTGGGGGAATCTTTCTTCCAAGGAAGTGCGATTAAAATTGAAGACGATCCTATGCTTCAACCTAAAACTCAGCTTTATCGTTTTTGGGAAAGAATCAGTTACACTTTAAGGAAACTTAAAGAAAAAGCCAAACTCAATATTGGAATTCAAGAAACCGAAGAGATCAAAATTGTACTTTTCGGTTCCTCTTTGGGGGAAGGTCGATTCCAACCGGACGAAGAAATGGTTTTCGCATTTCAGAAAATATCTGAATTATCTTCCGCGATGGACGTGGATATTACTCTTAAAGTTCAAATTCCTTACGGAAACGAAGCCGCCCAAAAAGGTTTTAGAAACGTTTGGGAGTACAATGCGTATCGCGCAGAATTGATCGCAGATTCGTTGTCTCAAAATTATAAAATTCCCAAGGAAAAAATTTCCATCGAAGCTTCCAGTTCGTACAAACCCGTACAATCTTCCACAGCAACTCCAGAAGGAAGAGCGTCCGGGGAAAGAATAGAAATTTTTATCCGTAAAAAATCGGAACACTGAATAGAGAAATTATGAAACGGAATATATCGCTATTTACAATTTATACTTTTGGAATATTCTTCTTTTTGAGTTCGTCTTTCTGCAAAAAAAACAACTTACCGCCTGGAATTCAGGACGACAAATGGAGAGAGGAATCTTCCGAACTTGTCTCCGCGTATTGTCAAAAACTTGCAAGTTGTACAAAGGGAGTCAAAGATTCTAGTTCTTCTACAGAACCGCCAGATTTGAAATATTCTTCACAAGAGTTGATTCAAGAAAAGTTAAAACCCGCAAATTGCGCCGAAAAATTTCGGAGTTCGAACGCGTACTTATTGGCAAACGAAAATCCGGAAACAATCAAAAAAACAGTCAGAGGTTGCTTCCAAGCAGTGATCGGCGGAAATTGTGAAAAAATTCGAAAAGGAGTTTTAAAACTCTCCGAGGATTGTGTTCGACTCCGGGCTATCCAATTCAAACGGAATTAGAATCGAATATGTTACGCGGTCTTAAAAGGCTCAATCGGTATGATAAGAAAATTCTGAAAATTTTAAAACTAGGGGGCAAACTTGCATCTCTCAGTCAAATCGGATTTTCCAGAAAAACTTCGGAAGGATTTCGATTTCCGATTCATGCGTTAAAAATCGGAACGGAAAAGGGCATCAAAGAACATCCCGTCGGAATTATGGCCGGAGTTCATGGGCTTGAGACGATAGGTATTTTAATTCTTCTCGACTTTTTAGAATATGTTCTGCATCCGAATTCTACTGGATATATTCCTGAATTAGAAAAAGGTAAATTAGGAATTGTTGTATTACCGATCGTCAACCCGGGTGGGGTCGTGCTTAAACAAAGATCCAATCCCGCAGGCGTTGATCTTATGAGGAATTCTGGAATTGCGGCGATAAAACCTTTCCTTTTTTTCGGCGGGCAAAAAATTTCCAAACGCTTACCTTACTTTCGCGGAAACGGATTGGAACCCGAATCCAAAGCGTTGTTTCGTCTCGTTTACGAATCTTTTTTTACGGTTAAGGACGCGATCATTCCCGTTTTGGATCTGCATTCGGGGTTCGGAACGGTTGACAACGTTTGGTGGCCTTACGCTTTTACAAAAGCCCCTTGTCCGGATACGTCCTCGTATCAAAAAATCGAAAAACATTTAAAACATCATTGCGGTCATATTCATTTTCAATACGGACCTCAAAGTGAAACCTATACGACGCACGGTGATCTTTGGGACAAGCTTTACGATCAATACAGAGACTATCACAAGAATTCGCGGAACTGGAATTCTAAGTTGCTTCCTCTAACCTTGGAAGTGGGAACCTGGTCCGATATCAAGGAGGATCCTTTCAAATTGTTTCGCAAACGGGGAATTTTCAATCCCGCTTCGTTTAACAAAATCGAAACCGTCGGAAGATATAGAGGTTTTTTGAGAGATTTTGTTCGTCTCGGTTTGACGAAACCGAAAGACTGGGAACGGGACTTCGTGTATCGTAAAAAAGCCGATTAAATCCTTTGGGATCTCATTATTGATCCCTATAAAATAACGTGACTTTGGCGTAAAAAATTCATGGTTCATTTTTCTGCAAAGAGTTGGAATCTGAACTTTGTAAATCTATTCTTAAAATGTGGGAACTAGCACAAATCACGATTTTACGAACAACTGGAATTGTAGGGATTTCTACTTTTAGAAAATTCTTTCTCATTTTTTTACGCCGAACTCACGTTAATATAGTTCAAGTGCTCAGAAGTTTTTACGTTTTACAGCAACCGCTAATTCCTACTTATCTCTATATAATAGAGTTTCCAAAATTCTGCGTCTAAACACGGATTTGTGCTCAAATGAACGGTACTCCTTTATGTAGAGATCAGTAATTCGCGGGGGGAGTTTCCACATGCGATGGCTTGTAATCAAATAAAAAATTAAAACGAAATCAAAGCTTTCAGGAGAATTGTAGAATTTCTTTTAAGCCTGTCTCGAACGGTTCCGTTTCTGTCAAAAGACTCAGGACGATTCTTCCCGGGTTCTTTTCGTTTGGAAAACCGAACATTTCTCCGGGGTGAACATATACTTTTTTTTCCTTTAATAAACGAAGTGAGAATTCCTCTTCCGGGAAAAATTTTTCGCTTTCTAAAACGCAATACCAACCTGCATTCGGGAAGTCGCATCGAACCGTCTTAGAATTATTCACATTTTCCAAAGTTCGTTTTAAAAAAGAAAGATTTCTTTGAATCCGTTTGATAATTTGAGATTGAATTAAATTCTTCCATTGTAATAGATCGGAAAGCACGCTTTGAACGGGAGTGTTCACCGAAAGATAAGTATCGGATATGAGTTCTAAATATTCTTTCGCCTTTTGTTTCCAAAACTCCGGTCCGCTGAGTAAAATCCAAGATAACTTCATTCCCGGAAGCCCCAGAATTTTAGACAATCCGTTTACGGTGATCACCGGCGTGTCCGAATCCGTTAAAGTCTTATGGAGATCTTCTCCGTAAACATAGTCCGAAAAAACTTCGTCTATGATTAGCGGTATATTATTATTTTTTAAAGTACCTTTTAGGGAATAAAAATCGGATTCGTTTAACACGGAACCCGTGGGATTGTTGGGACTAACGACTAAAATCAGTTTGCATTTTGATAAATCTTTCGGGTTCAGGTCCGATTCCTTTAATTTCCAGCCATTATCTTTTTTTGTGAAATAAGGGACGGTTTGCAACCCTTCCATCACGGAAAGAAATTCGAACAAAGGATAACCGGGTGCGGGGATCAAAATCCAATCGCCCGGGTCGCAAAATAACTTAAACAAATACGAATATGCTTCCGAAGAAGAGGAAGTTAAAAACAAATCGTCTGGATCGACCTTCACTCCTTTCGAGTAGTAATATTCTTGAATTTTTTTTCGAGCCTCTAAGTTTCCTCGAGGATCGGGGTGATAAGTGATCAGGTCAGTGCTTCCAAAACTATGTCGAATCGCTTCCGCCGGATATTGAAGACCAACTTGAGTGGGGTTGGAAACCGTCAGATCGGAATAAAGAATTTGGTTTTTCTTATACTCGGATAAGATTGCGACGAATTCGTTTTCCCCTTCTTGAAACGAAAATCGGGAACTAAAAGGAAAAGATTTTTTCACGGAGAACCGCTTTTGAATTTTTGAATCAAAAAAAGAATCAGAGAGATTAGAATGCTCGCTAATATCGAGGTAGTCAAAGGAAAATAAAACCGAAAGTTTTCCTTTTCAATGCGGATATCACCTGGCAGTTTTCCTAAATAACTTAGAAAAGAAATTTTGTTTCCGTAAAGAATCAAGAGACCGACACACAAAAACAAAAAACCTAAAATCAAAAACGGTTTGGCAAAATTTTCCATCGGCGATTTTGATTTTAATTTTTAGATTTCCAAAGTCAAGAAGCAATTTTATTCATTCGGTATATATATGCAAATTTATTGATATGGTTCGTTGTTTACCGTAAAACCGCGCAAATACGACTAGAATGATATTTTTGAAATGCGGGAGCTCGCACAATTTTTGTGTATCAAAACAATATGCTTTAAAGCGAAGTGATTCAATTTTTAAATTACGAGGTTAATCACCGCTCTAACATAACCTTACCCACAAATACTTGGATCCGAAGATAAATCTGTCGGAATTCCGACAAATCCTCTGTGAAACTTACGCCCCTCCCTGATTTTGGGTGGTGGGGTGGGAGGCGGAAAGACTCGGGAAATTTTTCTCTATCAGAAAATCATACTTTTTGCAAGTAAAAAGCCTCATTCTTGTCGGAACACTTGAAAAATATCAGTTTTTGATCCTTATTATACCAAAAGCCTTCTTAATTTGTGTGGTTGGTTAATCACCGCTCTAACGGTTGCTAAACTTAGCGAATGCCCTCTGTAAATTGGGATAACAAAGATAACCTTCCCGGTTTTAATTTCATTAGAACCCATCTCAAAAACCAACAAATGATAAGTACAATTTATTTTTAAAGCTGTACACAATCGTAAAATAAAAATCACTGAAAGAATGGATTTAAGCAACGATCAATGGAAAATATTGGAGCCTCTGATAATTGAGCCTAACGTTCGTGAAGATGGAAAAGGTCGTCCTCGTATGGATGCTCGTTCAATCTTAAATGGAATTCTTTGGATATTGCGCACAGGAGCTCAGTGGAAGGAATTGCCGGATCGTTATCCTCCATATCAAACATGCCATCGTCGCTTTCAAGAATGGAACCGAAATGGAACGATGCGGAATATGATTCGTAGTTTAGCCTCCGATTTGAAAGAACGCGGAGGAATAGATATAGAAGAATCCTTTATAGACGGCACATTTGTTCCTGCAAAAAAAGGGGTCCAAAAGTGGGGAAAACCAAACGTGGGAAGGGTACAAAGATCATGGCAATCGGAGACAGCCAAGGTCTTCCTATCGCCTTTTGCACGGAAAATGCTTCGCCCCATGAAGTCACGTTAGTGGAGCAAACATTAGAAAATCTTTTTATAGAAGAAAATCCAAAACGAATGATCGGTGACAAAGCATACGATAGCGACGGTTTAGACGAACACATTTTGCAACAGTATGAAACGAAAATCATTGCACCGCATAGAAAGAAAAGAAAACAACCGACACAAGATGGTCGAGGATTGAGGCGTTACAAACGACGATGGAAAATCGAGCGTCTTTTTGCCTGGCTTCAAAACTTTAGAAGACTCGTAGTCCGTTATGAATATTACGATTTTAATTTCGATGGGTTTATTGCTCTCGGATGTGCTATGATCCTTCTTAGGCATTTTTGAGATGGGTTCTAGTTCCGGGACAAAAAATTAATCTTCGAGAATGAATTTGGCCGCTTGCTTACTAAACGCCATGATCGTATAGCTTGGATCCACCGAAACTCCAGTCGGAAATACGCTGGAATCGGAAACGTATAAGTTTTTCAAACCGTGAACTTTGTGCTTCCAATCTACAACGGACCTGGAAGGATCCTGTCCCATTCTGCATCCTCCTGCCGGGTGCGGAGCGGCCATCATCATCGAAGCGGGGCGGAGTTCAAGTCGATCAATCTTATCCATTTCTTTCTCGGAAAAAATTTTTGTTCTTTTGAAGTCGGGTAAAAAAATCCACTTGGCTCCGGCTCTAAAATTCAATTGAACTTGTTTGCGGATGCAGTCTTTCAAGACTTCCTTTGTTAATTTTCCGAAGCGATACGTCACCGTACGTTTACCGGAGGAATTTACCGAAATATTTCCAAGTTCCGAAGGAACGTCGTCGATCCATCCGATCGTACCTCCTATATGAGTAAGTTGCTTCATGATTTCCCTATGTTCAACTCCGAAGCCGGGGATCAACGCAGAGAGACTTCCGGGTTGGAGTTGATTGGCCATGATTAAAAATCCGCCTTCGATATAATCTCCGCCTTCTTTAAAACTGGCTAAACGAAATTCTTCCACGCCGAATGCGGAAGGAATATTTCTCCATTGAACGATCGGTTCTTCATAAAGCGCGTGAACGAAAGGGGAGGGATTGATCGCAAGATGTTCCCCGAGAGCGGGAAGTTTTTTCTTCCATCCGTTTCTCAGCAAGAATGTGGAACTTCCGAAACCACCGGCCGCAATCGCAAAAACGGATGCTTCGAATCTTAGCGTAATTCCGGATTCTTTTCCGGAAGGTCGATCCATCATAACCGCTTCTAAAAATTCCACCTTGTCACCTTTGAGTTCCAAACGAACCGCCTTACAGTCCGCGTATATGTCGGTTCCTAGAGCCATCGTCTTAGGAATGTGAGTCACCAACTGGCTTTGTTTGGCTCCATACATACAACCTTGCATGCAGTGACCGGATTTCTGACAATTCTTTCTCGCTTGCGGAACCGGGTTGCCTTCCCAGTCGAGAGATTTACAGGCTTTTCTCACAAGGTGATTCATTTTATTATAATATTCTTCTTTAGCAGGATGAACGTTTAAGACTTCGTCCAACTCTTTCCAATGAGAACTTAAATCTTCGAATGAATGACCGTAAATTCCGTATTCTTTTTTCCAAAGATCAAGTCTGTCTTCCGGAGTTCTGTAACTATCAGCCCAATAATGAACCGAAGCTCCGCCTACGTTTTTTCCATAAACAAGGTTGATGGTTCCGGTAGCGTCGGTGTTCATATTTCTTTCCGCGGAAATTTTTCCGGCCATGTTGAGTTCGTGGTTGTCGAAAGTTCCCGTATGATAGTAACCACCTTCTTCTATAAGAATTACTTTTTTACCGTTTTTGGAAAGCTCGTAAGCGAGTGTAGAACCGCCGCACCCGGTTCCTACGATAACCACATCCGCCTTTACGGTTCTGGAATTTCCCAGATTTTTCCATTCGTAAACGCGACCGCTCATGACTCCCCCAAAATTTTTTTATAATAGATTCTGGATTCGCTTAATTTTTCGGGAGGGTTTCCGAAAGGTCCGTCATACGAAATTGCTTTGAAGGAAGATTCGTGTCCATAGTAAACCAAGTAAATGGGTAATTTAAGATTTGTTAATGCGGCTCGGATTGTATCGGATTCGGTTGTTTCTTGGGAAAGTAGAAAATTCTTTCGATCTTCTTCGTTTAATCTGGAAAAACGACCCCAATAACCTTTAACCAGAGGAAGATATTCTAAAATAAGAATGAGAGATCTGAAATCATCGGAGACGTCCGGACTTACAAAAAAAAATTCTTCGTCCAATCTGCGAATTACTTCCGCCTTTTCAATGTCGGGAAAACCCGATTCTTGAGGCAAAAGGGTTTGAGAGTAAGCTGATAAAAATTCAACTTCGGATATGGAAAAAAATAAGGTTTTGGGTAAGGATTGATTTTTAGAACGACGAAAAAAGAAAGTTCCAACACCAATGCTTAGTAAGCCTCCAAGGCCGAAACCGAATAATTTTCGTCTGGATATTTTTTCCGTCCATAAGTTCATAACTTCGGTGAATATCCCTGAATTGAAGCGGGTGTCAATTCTGAAAAGTAGTTGACGCAACAATCGTTCGATAAACTTTGTCAAGCATGGCTGATAAAAACGACAAAGTTAAACAGAACGCGCCTGGAAAATACTATATCGATAATAGTTGTGTTCCTTGTAACGACTGTTTGGAAGAAGCTCCTATGCTTCTTAAATACACCGAAGACGAATCGAAAGTTTATTTTCACAGACAGCCGGCTTCTCCTGAAGAGGAAATTGCGGCAAGAAAAGCGATGGAAATTTGTCCTGTTGAAGCTCTGGGAGATGACGGAGAATAAGTTTAAAAATTTGTCGGATTTTATTTTCAGCCCCGGTGTTTATCCTTAAACTTTTGGAAAGTTTCTAATCTTCACAATTTCTTTCTTCTTATCTTTATCTAACAAATTCTTCGATTAAAATCCTTAAAAAAACTGTCTATTCATCTACGGGTTTCTACGAATAAAAGGTCAATAGTAGGCCGATTTGTATTAAAGGCTTGCGGTTCGGACGCGAACAAAAACGTAAAAATCTACGTTTCAATTTCGTAATGGATTGTCTTTTCCAAAATAGGACCTATTTTAAGGAAAACCAAAGGTGCGTACTTTGAGAGAATTCGATTTTCAATCGGCTGATTTTTATAAATTTCTAATCGAAAGAAGTCCTGAGTTGATTAGCTTTCATGATCCGGATGGAATCTTTCTTTATGTCAGTCCTTCGGTAACTTCTATTTTAGGTTATCAACCAGAAGAATTAATCGGTAAAAACCCCTACGATTATTTTAGCCCTCTCGATAAGAGCAGAATTTTTGAAAATTCCCACCAGCCGATTTTAAAAGGAAAGGAAATCGAACACGTCGAATATCAGTTTCTCAGAAAAGACGGAAAATACGTTTGGTTGCAAACAATTACTCAATCGATTCGAGATGATCAGGAAACTATAATCGCTCTTTTTAGCACTTCCAGAGAATATTTAGGGCTCAACGCAATTCTTGACGAGACGGAAAAAAAACAGGTTCTCGATGAGATTCGTCTTTCGGAAGAAAAATTTTTCAATGCGTTTTATTATTCGGGCGTCGGTATGGCTCTCGTTTCTTTGGAAGGAAAATGGCTGGAAGTAAATTCAAGTCTTTTGGATATAATCGGCTACTCCAGGGACGAGATTTTAAAACTTACCTTTCAAGATATAACTCATCCGGATGATCTTACCGCCGATTTGAATCTTTTACAGGAGACGCTGGAAGGTAAAAGAGATAGTTATAGAATGGAGAAAAGATACTTTCATAAAAACGGAAGTACGATATGGATTTTATTGATAGTGTCTCTTGTGAGAGATTCCCAAAAGAAACCTTTATTTTTCATCTCTCAGATCCAGGATATTACCGATCGCAAAAACATGCTTTCTGCTTTAATCGAAAAGAACGAAACCCTACAGGCGTTGAGCAATCACTTAACGGAAAGAAATTCTCAATTGGAAGAGTTCAATCAGATCGTTTCTCACAATCTACGTGCGCCAATTGGAAATATTTTTACACTTACGACCATGTTGAGCGAGAAATACGGTACGGATAAAGATGAGCTTCTCCAATCTTTGGAAATGAGCGTAAAAGATTTGATGAACACATTGAGCGATATTGTGGAAGTGATCAGAATTCGCAGAAATCGGAACGTGGATAAACAACCTATTCTTTTTAAGGACGCCTTTAATAAGATTCAGAATCTTCTATCCACTGAGATCAAAAAGATGAGCGCGGAAATTCAAACGGACTTTACCGCGGCCCCGGAAATTCTTTATTCGAAGGTATATCTGGAAAGTATATTATTGAATTTATTGAGCAATGCTTTAAAATATTCCGATCCTAACAGAAAGTCGGAGATTTCTCTCGTCTCATATATAAAAGACAGAAAAATCTTTTTGATAGTTCGCGATAATGGTTTAGGAATCGATCTCCAAAAATACGGTCATCAAATGTTTAAAATGAATAAAACGTTCCACCGGGAAAAAGAAGGCCAAGGTATCGGGTTATTTATGACGAAAAATCAAATAGAATCCCTGGGGGGTGAAATAACGGTTGAAAGTTCTCCGGGTAAAGGTACATCTTTCCTCATCAATTTCGATAAATACAATGATTTCGAACAGCGGTAATATGAACTTCTGGTTGATCGATGATGATTCGATCTATATTATGATCGCAAGACGTTTTTTGGAAAAAGACGGTAGGATCGCGAAACTACGTGATTTTCAAGACGGTGAATTGGCTCTTCAGGAACTTCAAACATTGAGTTCCGATCGGGAACAACTTCCTGATGCGATTTTATTGGATATCAATATGCCTTTTATGGACGGCTGGCAATTTCTGGACGAATTCAAAAAAATCCAAGGGGTCTTGGCAAAAAAAATTACCATCTTTATGGTAAGCTCTTCCGTAGACGAAAGGGATATCGTAAAGGCGAATTCTTTTCCCGAAGTTAAGGGCTATCTCTCCAAACCTCTGACTCAAGATCATATTCAGAAACTTTATAGCGAGCTAACATAAGTTAGTCGGATTGAATTTCAAGATACGGATTCCGTTGTGAAATTCGTCAAATATTTCATCGAATTTTTTCTTCGAACGAACGGAAAGTCCTTAAAACAGTGATTCTCAAAATTTATGATTCCGGCGTAAGAGTATGTACGTCGATATGATTTTCGCTCTTTACCAACTTCAATAAAAATTTCTCTCCGTCGTAGATTTTAATTAGGTTTTTTTCTTCATCAAAGGATATACGATCCTTTACGACTAAATTCTTTTTCAATAATTTATGGTTCACATATAAAGACCAACGATTGCCGTCTATGCGATCTTGTGTGTAATGGGGAGAGGACAACAGAATAATTATGAGATTGTCTTTCGTAATGTGATAGTTTGTGTATAGGTACGCATCTTCGGTCGTTTTTTTGACTGTATCGAATACGATCAATTCCCCAAGGGATGGATTAATGTGAAGCTCAAAAATATATTTTTTACCGAAAGCATGGTACCTCGTAATTGAATTTCCAAGAGTTTTTGTTTTGAATATTTTGTTTTCGTATTTTATAATAAGTCGATCACTTTCCATTTCAGCCGATATCTTTTGAGAATAGAGTTTATTCGTTGAAAATAAGAGTATTATACTTATTGAATTTATTAAGATTAGTTTCATTTTATTGGAAAAATAATTCGTAGGAGTTCAATTGGTTTTTACGATTGGATATGCAATTGGAGTTTTGACAGTTGAACTCACAAAAAGAGTTTCCTGTATTTTGTAAAAAACCATCCTAAGAAAGCGCCGAGTGGCAAGGTAATCCAACCACAAACGAATAAACTGATCAATGTGCCAAGCGAAACGGCAAAAAATCCTATAAAGGGATTCATGGGAGGTTCTTGTTCGTTCAGGCTTTTAAAATCTAAAATCCAGTATTCTATATTTTCAGATATGATTACAAAGTAAAAAGTCAAATGATGCGATAGTGCTACTATAAGAACGCCTAAAATGATTCCTCTTATAACGTTGTAATTTTCTTTTCTCTCAACGAAAAGATTCCAAACTACATAAGATGTTGAGAATGCGGCCAAGGTTGAATAAATCGGGAATGTTTTGTAATCCCCTACTGCGGTGAATGTAATTACAAGACCGACGACGAGTCCGATAATCGAGCAGGATAGCGCAATCGCTAAGCCCATTTTCTTTTTTTTTAATATTCATTCAGGATAGAAAGGGATGAAGTATGGAAATTTAATTCGAAGTCGATTGTAATTTTCGAAATGACCCTTTTTCAAGAGGGGGAATTCGATTTTATTTTCCAGTCTTTTTTAGCCGTCCCTGAAAAAATAACGAAAATACGTACAGCGTAAATAAACTGCTTTCCAAAGGAAAAGAGACGTTCAAGTTCATCTTTTCTCGTTTTAAATTGAATTCTCTATACTTTTTCAGGGACGACTATTCACTCTCCTTGCCCCAAAGAAAATGCCCTTTTTCCGTTAAAATAATATAAGTTTTCCGTTTTGATTGTATCAAAACCAGCTGAATCCAATTTTAAGAGAAGTTCAGCAATTTGCTTGTGAGAAATCGGATGATACGAAGGATCTTCCTGTTGAATCAGGGCGTTCTTGCTCACGAATCTACATCTCCAATGGTCTATCAAAAACGTTTCCGGTTGTCCGTCCGGATAAACTTTTACTCCTCGATTGGTGATGATTTTTAACATCAGATCGTTTGAAAGGGATTTGAGTTTATTTCCGAGTTCGTTCGGATCGTTTCCGGTCCAATCCAAAAAAATGTCGACTCCGACCAGTTCTTTCTTTTGGATGATTTTCTTATATTCGGGAATTATAATTTTCTTTGCCTTGCCGAAAGAAACCGGTTTGAATTTTTCGGGAAGATGCCCCAGATTTCCGATTACCGCATCGGCAAATTCCTTGGTTCCGACTTTGATTCTACTTACACCGGCTTTAAAGATATCTCCGGTATGAATTCCCTCTTCGATCGCGAGGAGCCAAGCGTTGTTGACTTTTGCCGCGATATCGGGTTGCCCTATATGAACAAGCATCATCACTGCGGCATTGAGTAAGCCGGATGGATTTGCTAAGTTTTTCCCCGCAATATCGGGAGCAGAGCCGTGAATCGCTTCGAACATAGAAACGATTTCACCGATATTGGAAGAACCGGCCATTCCAACCGACCCCGCAATTTGCGCGACGATATCGGAAATGATGTCTCCGTACAAATTCAAAGTTACGACAACATCAAAGTTCTGCGGTCTATCCGCAAGATTTGCGGCACCGATGTCAATGATCTGTGAATTTGCTTCGAGTTCGGGATATTCTTGTGCAATTTCCTTGAAGATATCATGAAACAAACCGTCAGTCTGTTTCATGATATTATCTTTTACCATTGCTGTTACTTTTTTTCTTCCGTAGGCTTTGGCGTATTCGAAAGCGTAACGAATGATTTTTTCCGAACCTGGACGGGAAATCAGTTTGAGACATTGAACCGTATCGTTGGTTTGTCTATGTTCAATTCCGGTATAAAGGTCTTCCTCGTTTTCACGGATGATGACAATGTCGAGGGAAGGGTGTTTGGTTTCCACATACGGATACAGAGAAAAACAGGGCCTGACGTTGGCAAAAAGTCCCAAAGTGGTTCTTACGGTTACGTTCAAACTTTTGTAGCCGCCGCCTTGAGGAGTGGTAATGGGGGCCTTCAAGAACACTTTAGTTTTTCTGAGAACGTCCCAAGCCTCGGGCTTGATTCCGGAAGGATATCCATCCTTATAAACTCTTTCTCCAATTTCTATTTCGATCGGATCGATTTTTGCTCCGGCCGCATTGAGAATTTTGAGAGTTGCATCCATAATTTCAGGACCGATTCCGTCTCCATGTGCGATTGCGATTTTAGTTTTTTCGGACATTCTCATCTCCTAATACTTCTATTAGAACGAGGACGGTATAAAGGTCAATTCTTATCGAGCTCACCTATATCAGCTATCGTGGAAGTCATGTGCGGTAGGCGATCATGAATACTACTCATCTCTACATAATAGAACGTGAATTCGGCGTAAGAAAAATTGGGCGAATAAGAAACTAAAGTGTAACGACTCCTTGAACTCAGGCGCAGAGCTTTCCTAAACTCAAATCTCGCTCTCGAAGGGTCGCGAGATAGGTCGCTCTGCGGGTCGCAACAGCTCGCGAATTTCATAGATCAAATGGCTCGCGACCTGTCGAATGACCTAGGAAACTCAGCGAATGCCTCTTTTGTGAATCGGCATTCAGGAGTGAGACACTGAGTTAACGCTTTCTTACAAAGCGTTTCATTGAGTTTTTTAACTAAAGTGTTGCTGCCTACAGTCGCACATAACACACCAATTTCTTCGGAATGAACTCAATGTTTCTCCCTAAACTCAGGGAAACGGCTCCCTACTGATCCTACATAATAAAATGTCCAAAATTCTGCGCCTAAAACGGGATTTGTACTCAAATTAACGGCATTCTATATTCTAGGGATTCGTA
>NZ_CP040840.1:3740000-3742500 GCF_006874765.1 Leptospira weilii | reverse complement strand
CATAAATTGAGAGCGCCTGGAATGACAATGAACCGCATTCCTTTGATGGTTTGGGCGCTTTATGCGACTTCCATCATTCAGGTTTTGGCAACTCCTGTTCTTGCCATCACTCTTCTTCTGCTTGTCGCGGAAAGAACGTTGGGTGTAGGAATTTTTGATCCAACACTTGGAGGGGATCCGGTTCTCTTTCAGCATTTCTTTTGGTTCTACTCTCATCCGGCGGTTTATATCATGATTCTTCCTGCGATGGGTGTGATTTCTGAGCTTGTGGCTACGTTCTCCAAAAAGGTAATTTTCGGATATACTGCGATTGCATATTCATCTCTTGCGATTGCGGCAGTCTCTTTTTTGGTTTGGGGACACCATATGTTTGTATCGGGCCAGTCCGAGTTCGCGGGAGTTCTATTTTCCTTTATCACGATGCTTGTGGGAGTTCCCACTGCAATCAAACTATTCAACTGGATTTCTACAATGTATAGGGGCTCAGTTCGTTTGGATGCTCCTATGCTCTTTGCGATCGGATTTATGTTCCTTTTTACGATTGGTGGTTTGACGGGAGTATTTCTTGCTTCTACCGGTATGGATGTTCATTTTCACGATACTTATTTCGTGGTGGCTCACTTTCACTATGTGATGGTGGGAGGAACTTTGATGGCTGTAATGGGGGCTCTAATTTATTGGTTCCCGAAAGTAACGGGTAAAATGACTTCCGATTTTTTAGGAAGAATTTCCTGGGTATTTATTTTTACCGGATTTAACGTAACTTTCTTTCCCCAATTTATCTTAGGATCTATGGGAATGCCTAGAAGATACTATGATTATCTTCCTGAATTTACGAGCCTGAATCAAATTTCCACAGTGGGATCCTGGTTGATTGGAACCGGATTTTTAATCGGTTTGATTGCCGTAATTCACGGCTTAATTGCAGGAAAAACTGCCGGAAACAATCCTTGGGGAGGGAAAACACTTGAGTGGACAATTCCGTCTCCCCCGACGCACGAAAATTTTGAAAAAACTCCAGTAATTACGGGGGGACCTTATGAGTACCGCTAAACACGCGGAATTTCACCATGCTCACCACTTTGATAGTGCTGAGCATCAATACGACGCTTCTAAACAAGGAATCTGGTTGTTCCTTGTTACGGAGATTCTAATGTTCGGCGCTCTTTTTGTGGGTTATACCATCTATCATTCTTTGCATCCGGAAATTTTCCATGCTGGAAGTCATCATTTATCTGTTCCGATGGGGGCTTTTAATACAGTTGTACTTCTATTTAGTTCGTTTACGATGGCCCTTGGGATTCATTATGTTCAAGTGGGTAAAAAGAAAGAAGCTATAATTGCACTTGCCGTTACTGTCTTATGCGCACTTACGTTTATGGTCGTGAAGTATTTCGAATATTCTGCGAAAATCCATCACGGACTTTTGCCGGGAAAATTCTTTACGAACACTGAAATGGTCGATATCAAAAACGCGGCTATGTTTTTCGGTTTTTACTTTGTGATGACCGGGATTCACGGATCTCACGTATTGATTGGAGCCGGGCTTATTATTTGGGTGATGATTAAGGTAATTAAAGGGGAAGTAAATTCCTCTTATTACACACCTGTGGAAGGGGTAGGCCTTTTCTGGCACGTAGTCGACTTGATCTGGATTTATCTTTTTCCACTTCTTTATTTGGTTGGATAAAAGTTTCCACGTTTCGAAAAAAGATTTTTTAAAATAAAAACCCCAGTGCTAAATTAATGCCGGGGTTTTTTATTTTTAGATAGGCATTTTTATAAAATTTCTCGGTTCAAAAAAAGTAAAATACAGATTGAATTTTTAGAGAAACAATAAATTCAGAATTTTTTTATTGGTTCCGAAAAATTTTAAATCATTTAATTTAACGTGAGTTCGACGGTTGAAAGTTTGGGCGAATAAGAAATTAAAGTGTTACTCTCTAACATAACCCCACCCCACCAAATACTTGGATCCGAAGATAAATCTGTCGGAATTACGACAAATCCTCTGTGAAACTTGCGCCTCTCCCTAATTTTGGGTGGTGGGGCGGAAAGACTCGGGAGATTTTTCTCTATCAGAAAATCATACTTCTTGCAAGTAAAAAGCCTCATTCTTGTCGGAACACTTGAAAAATATCAGTTTTTGATTCTTATTATCCCAAAAGCCTTCTTAACTTGTGGGGTTGGTTACGCCTCTCTACGGATCGCAACATAATAATCGCTTTCTCATTTGCTTGCGCCGAACTCACGTTAATTAAATACATTGTGACATAATTTTCTTACAATCGTGAAAACTGATAAAATAATAATTATAATGATTGTACGGATAAAGGGATATGTATAATGGGTAAAAAAAAAATAGCCCTTTAAAAAGGGCTGAGAGTTTGAGCATTCGTTCAGAATGTTTATCTGCCATTACTGCTTAGTGATAGAAAGGTCAGAGTCTTCCTAAGTAGTAATGGATTGATCTTTTAGGCTTCTTCTTGAATCCGATTGA
>NZ_CP040840.1:3717500-3730000 GCF_006874765.1 Leptospira weilii | reverse complement strand
AAATTTAATACGTCTTTCAAGCAAATCCTATACGGAAGGTTTTTATAAAAAGGCGAGAATTGACTACGACCTCCTCGCTCAACACAATCAGGGCCTTGTCTGTTTGACGGCTTGTCTTGCGGGCGAAGTCAATCGGAAGATTCTGGAAGGAAAAATCGAGGAGTCTTTTCAATTAGCCGGAAAATTAAATGAGATCTTCCGTAAAGAGGATTTTTATATGGAAATCCAAAACCACGGAATTCCGGAACAGATGACTGTGGCAAAACAAATCTACGACTTTGGAAAAAGAACCGGCATTCCTCTAGTAGTCACAAACGATTCTCATTTTCTAAAAAAAGACGATCAAGAGGCTCAGGATATTCTTCTTAGAATCGGGATGCAAAAGCGTATTACGGACCCGATGGAATTCGGATTTAACGGAGAATTCTACGTAAAGAGTCCGGATGAGATGGCGAGGGTTTTTCCCGAAATCCCGGAAGCTTTTTATAATACATTAGAAATTAGTAATAAAGTGGATTTGAAACTTCAATTCGGAAACTATCTTCTCCCCGAATTCGAGGTTCCGGAAGGATACGACGCCGATTCTTATCTTGAAAAATTGATCTGGGAAGGGATCGAAAGAAAATACCCTAATCTTTCTCCGGAAATCAAAGATAGAGTCGTTTTCGAACTCAATACGATTAAGAATATGAAGTTTGCCGGTTACTTCTTAATTGTTCAGGATTATATCAATTATGCAAAAAGAAATGGAATTCCTGTCGGCCCGGGGAGAGGTTCTGCCGCTGGTTCCATCGTAGCTTACGCGCTCGGAATCACGAATGTGGAACCTCTTCAGCATAATCTTCTTTTTGAAAGATTTTTGAATCCCGATCGTAAGGATATGCCTGATATCGATACCGATTTTTGTGTGGAACGACGGGAAGAAGTTATCAATTACATTCGCAGAAGATACGGGGAAGAAAAAGTCGGCCAAATTATCACGTTCAATTCTCTCGCGGCAAAAGCCGCTCTCAAAGACGTTGCTCGCGTCTTGAATCTTCCTTTCGGAGAGGCGAATGAGATGACCAAAGCATTCCCGAACAAACTCGGGATGTCCATCGCAGAAGCGCTCACAACTTCTTCCGAATTGAAAAACTTTTCTGAAAAAGACGATATCAATCATAAGATCTTTGCCATCGCTCAAAGACTTGAAGGAAATTATCGTCAGCCCGGAAGACACGCTGCCGGTGTTGTGATTTCCCCTTACCCATTGGAGGAAGTCGTTCCACTTTCCACGGTTGCGGAAAAAGAAAGACCAGGCTTTCGATCCATCGTGACCCAATACGATAAAAACAACTTAGAAAGTATCGGTTTGATTAAGATGGATATCTTGGGTCTGAAAAACTTAACGACCTTGGACTACGCGATCAAGCTCATCGAACGGAGAAGAGGGGTTCGAATCGATCTCGACGAAATTTCTTACAATGACGCGAACACATATGCGCTTCTTAGAAAAGCGAACACACTGGGTATATTTCAGTTAGAATCCACGGGAATCACCGATCTAGTTGCTAAAAGCCAAGTGAATAATTTTGACGAGATCGTCGCTTTGATCGCATTGTATCGTCCCGGTCCTATGGGTGAAGGAATGTTGGACGAATATTTGGATCGTAAATCCGGAAGAAAACAAGTCGCGTATCCGCATCCTTCTTGTGAACCGATTCTGAGAGAGACGTTCGGAGTTCCCGTTTATCAAGAACAAGTGATGAGTATCTCTCGAGTTGTCGGAGGATTTTCAGTCGGAGATTCGGACGTATTGCGAAAGGCAATGGCAAAAAAGAAAGCCGATCTTATGGAAAAGCTTAAATACCAGTTCGTAGAAGGGGCCGTAAAACAAGGCATTCAAGAAAAGGTTGCAAAGGATCTCTTCGAACAATTGGAAAGATTTGGCGGTTACGGATTCAACAAGTCTCATTCGGTGGCTTATGCGATCATTACGTATCAAACCGCTTATTTGAAAGCGAACTATACGATCGAATATCTTACCGCACTTCTTGCGTCGGATCACGGTAAGACAACTGATATCGTAAAATACATTAACAACGCGAGAGAGATGGGAATTCGAATTCTCAATCCGGACGTTTCCGAATCGCAAGCTTCTTTCAATGTGATCGACGATACCACGATTCGGTTCGGACTTTCCGCAATGAAAGGTGTGGGTGAGGCCGCGGCAAACAGCATTATCGAAGCAAGGAATAAGGCCGGAAGTTTCAAAACTCTTCAGGATTTCGCTCTGAACATAGATACGAGGTTGATTAATAAAAAGGTTTTTGAAGCTCTCATCCAAGCGGGAGCTTTGGATTCTTTTGGATACACTCGGAAATGTCTTTTCGAATCCGTAGACTCCATTCTTACTTTTGCTCAAAGAGAGCAGGAAAGGGCAAACGAAGGACAATTTTCTCTTTTTGGGGGAACGGAAAGTTCTTTTACGCTCAATCTTCCGAAAGACGCGCTCGAATGGGAAATTGACGAAAAACTCAAACGGGAAAAAATGGTCGCCGGGCTTTATCTCTCCGGTCATCCGCTTGACAAGTACGAAAAACAACTGAAAAGTTTAAAGACGATTCCGATTGAAAAATTCGATAACTTGAAATCGGGAAGTAAGGTGGAAGTTGCCGGAATTATCTCTTCCAAGAACATAAAACTCAGCAAACGAAACGAAGAATTCGCAAATTTCAAACTCGAAGATCGAACCGGAGAGATCGAATGTGTCGCATTCGCAAAGACGTATCAGAAATATAAGGAATTCATAAAAGAAGATCAGGCAATCTTTATCAAAGGGGACTTGGATAAAATCGAAGTGGGAGATACGGAACTCCGCGGACAGGTTAAAGTCAACAGTATCGAAATTTTAGATGATGCGACGATTGAAGATAAACTCGAAAAATCACTTCATCTTCGACTGGAAGAAAGACACACAGAAGATCCAGAACTGATTCCGAAATTGTACGCTTTACTTGCCTGTTATAAGGGAGAATCTTCCGTTTATTTTCACATCGTAGAAAATCGGGAGGAAAAGAGAGTTATTCGTGCTCACGATACGTATTCGATCCAACCGATCAACGAACTCTTTCTCCGATTGGCGGATCTTTTAGGAGATCGTTCCGTTTTTTACTCCGTTGGGGAACAGCTTAAAGTAATCAATAAAAATCAGGTTGCGGGTAACGTAGGTTGATCGTGGGAATTCTTTGGAGCAAGTTCCAGAAGTTAAGAACTTGTTCCAAAACTTCAGAATGTATAGAAACTTCAATAGGAATTTGGAAAACGAAAAAAACGATTCGAAAATTTATAAACTCCCCGCTCATTTATATCTCTTTCAATTTTGTCGGAGGAATTTGGCCTGATCGTTCGACGAAACGGAATCTGAAAAATTTCTATTATTAAAACATAGCCGATAGTTTCTGATGGGTTATTTATAAAACGAACGGATTTATACCCGTAAATTCTAAGCAGAAAAAAGAAAAGATAAAGTCATTAGATTTTCTTAACGGAACGAACTCGACGAATCGGGTTTTCTAATTTTTTTGAACTGAATTCAAGTTCGTTTAGAGCCTGCTCACATAAAAGGTAAAACTTCTTTCATTCATGTTTCCTCTAAAATCCCAGGCGACTATTTTGATTGTATTTTCGCCGGACTTTAAATTCAGATTTCCGATTAAATACTGGTCTTTATGATAAAGATTTATAAAGGAAAATCCGTCCGGATTTTTCCATTCGGAAGAATAATACTGCAAGGCTCCGAAATCGGCGGATCGAAGCGTTTCACCGTTTAGAAAATATTGAACCTTACTGACTCCCCTTCTTTGGGATTTTTTTTCTCCTGCATCTACGATCGAAACCGTAAAAGGAAATTCTCTTGAGAGGTTGATATTATCACCGTCATTAATGTTTGTAAACTTTCCGTTCACATGAACCAGTAAGCTTGAGATTTCAGGGGGAGTGTTGTCTGGAATTGGAGAAAGAAATTTCATAGGATCCAAAATTTCTAACCCGTATTTACGAAGCACAACAAAGTGAAGGTGTGCTCCGCTTGAGTGACCGGAATTGCCACTGACTCCGATTTTATCACCCGCTTTGATCCAATCAGATTTTAATAATTTAGAAATCCTGCTATCTTTCAAGTGGTAATAAGCGGTGAAATTTCCGGATCCATGGTCCAACCAAACCGAATTTCCGGTTCCCAGTTCGTCTTCGAAAGGATGGTCCTCCGTATAACGGCTGTACAAAACCTTTCCATCCCCCATTGCGATTACGGATTCGTTTATGGAAGAAATATCCATTCCATTGTGGAAATGATCTCCCCTGGATTCTCCAAAGGTGGAGGTGATTTTGTTTTCTAGTTGATCGGTTTTAACAGGGACGAGATAATTTATTACTTTATTATTTTCCGCTTCCATGCTCAGATGGAACGCGGTCCAGGCGACAATAAAGAGAAATTTTTTCATGCGGGACTCAAACCTAAGTGCAAGTAACTCATACAAAATGAATTTGTCAAAAGATAAAACTATAGATCTCATTTCTCGGTGCGGAGATGGAGAGGAAGAAGCGCTCAGGCAATTCTTCGAAATTTATTCGGAAGATATCTACAATTTTCCAATGAAGATTTTTCATCTAAGCGAAGACGACGCTGGGGATTTTTTTATCTATGCATTTGAAAGATTAAAAACCGGATCCCGTTTTGGTAGCTTTAAGGGGAAATCTAGCTTTAGAACCTGGTTTTATTCGGTTCTTAGGAATATGTTGATTGATTGGCAAAGGACCAAACGAGAACTTAAAGTTACCAATCTCGGAAAAATTAGCAAAGAAGGAAAAGAATACGCAACTATTGAGGATGAACCGGATACACGCCCTGAAATGCAGGAAGAAGCGAGTGAATTTTCCGATCGATTCAACCAGGCTCTCGAAGAAATCGGAGTCGATAAACGGGTCATTTTTAAACTTTCCTACATTTATTATTTAAACTTAAACGAAGACGAAGTTCAATATCTTTTAGAAAAAACGGGATTATCCCCCGATGCGCTTAAAGAAAAAATTCTTCATCTCCGATCGGAACTTTCCAATCGGGAAGAGGAAAATATTAGGATGGAAGACAAGATCACCACTCTTTATTTGAATATACTTGAGCTAAAGGAAAAACAGCAAAATACGGCCAAAATTGCACCCATTCTTCCCATGGAAGTGGATAAGACTTCTCACGCCTTGAAGAAAAAATATGAACAGCGTAAGAAACTTTTGGAAAAGAAAAAGAAGGGGCATTTTTTAGCAAGAACCCCTTACCGTGAAGTTGCGGATCTAATTGGAATTTCGGAAGGGAACGTAAGCGTTACTTTACTCCGTTTAATTGAAAAAATTCAGAAAAAGCTGGATTTTAGTGATTTAGATTTTTAGAAATTTCCGTCTTTTTATGCTATTGGAGAACAAAATGGATTCGGGATCTGAAATAAATCAAAAAAACGAGCTTCTGCTCTTACTTTTAAACGGAGAAAAGATCAATGTAGATACAGACATAAAACTACAGAATCAACTCATCCAAATGGAAGAATCGATCCAGGCTGGTATCAGTGCTTCGACTTTGTCGTACCTGGACGAAGCCTCTAAAAAAGGAAAGTTTTCCGAGCTTCAAGAGGCGATCGATTTACAAAAGGTGGATTTGGCAGGTTATCTAACAAAAGACATACCGGAATATTTGAAACGTTACGTCTCATTGGAACTTACAAGGAAATCTCCATCCAAGGAGTCTATTGTAGTAAAATTGGGAAAGTCCGGGGCCCGAATCTTTGAAAGTCTCGTAGAATCGCTTCAAATTAACACAAGAGTAGATTATGCGCCTTCCATGCGTTCGGCTTTGACGAAAGATCCTTCCGAATTTGTTGTTTTTGAAGAAAAAGTTTTCGATAATTCGAAATTTACATATCAATTGGTTCAAGAAACCCCTGAAACAGCATTTTTGAGTGTTAAGATCGAATCACCGGATTCTAATTCGTTTCAAAGAGTAAATCTTTATAAGGACGCGAGATTTATTCTTTCTAACCAATTCAATAACGAAGGAATCGCTAATTTTTCCGGACTTAGGGAAGGAAAATACACGGTAGAATTTCAAGGGAAAGAAAATTCCAAATCGTTGGATCTTTTTATTCTTTTGGAAGCTTAAAACCGGAAAAATAACTCTTCGGAAAGAAATTTCCAAGATTGTATGAAATCAAAATTCCGGTAAGGGAATTTCCTTTTTATTTTTCCAAACAAAAAGAATTCTGGAAAAAAACGTTCCAGTGTTACAATTTGATCCTGGATTTTGAACTATGTTGAACCTGATTATAGATAGAGTCGGAAGTGTAAACGTATTCAACATATTAGATACGTCGGGAAGCGGATCGGAGTCGCATCTACAATCCACCATTGATGAAGATCTCATTCTAGAATATATTAAGGAAATTGAAAATTTAGTCCGCGTTTCCAATGCAGTAAATTCCAAAGGGATGAGTCACAAAACTTTGGAAACTGAAATTCTTCACGAGCTGAAAATTCTCGGAGAAACTTTCTACGATCAGTTCTTTCCCGCTCCGATTCAAGAAAAACTGAGACTTACAACGGAAAAATACCTTCACTTGAACATGGATCCCAAACTTGGAGTCATTCCTTGGGAACTTTTACATGATGGAACTTGTTTTTTGTCGGATAAATTTTTTATCGGAAAAACGGTTCGAGGAGAATCGAGTCAGAACGTTTTTAAAGAAAAAGAAAAATTAAGGATGCTTATCGTTGCGGATCCCACGGAAGATCTGGAATGGGCTCAAAAAGAGGGAGAACAACTTTTTAGGGTTCTTAGCGAACAAGTTTCCGCTTCCCGATTGGAAATTGAGTTCATTGGAGGAAGGCAAGTGACGAAACTAAAATTGCTTTCTTTGATCAAAGGTAAGAATATCATTCATTACTCCGGACATCTTTATTTTTCGGACGATCCTTTGGAAAATGGATGGCAAATCTCCGAAGGAAAGATCTTAAAAGCGAGAGAAATCAAAAATTCGGGATTTAATACCGATTTGGTATTTTCGAATTCTTGTCAATCCAACTCGAATGTGTCTAGAACTCTCAATTCCGATTTGATGAATAATTTTGCCGGGGCCTTTTTGATGTCCGGGATCAAAAGTTTTATCGGAACCAATTGGGAGATCGTCGATAACCAGAATACGATCGATTTTACGATTCAGTTTTATACGTATCTGTTTGGTGATAGAAGTATCGGAGAATCTCTTTTCTTAGCGAAAGAATACGCAAGAAGAATTTTCGATACGAACGATCTTACGTGGACTAACTATTCTCTGCATGGAATTCCAAATCAACAAGTAATAGTGGATCCGACCAAAGGAAAATCGATCCAAAAAATTATCAATCCTACTCTAATTTCAAAATTTTACCCTTCAAATATTGCCGCTTCCTATCATAATTTCACTCAAAAACAGAAAGAGGAAACCGAATCTTCTTTTGAATTGATTCAGTCTTTGATTTTTTCATTTGAAGAATTTTCCAAAATCATCGGTGGAATTATCTTCAGTGATCACCAGTATCACTCTTTGGGAAAGTATATCCCGAATAACCCGGACGACGCGGTGGAAATCAAGAAATGGTGGGAATTGATTTATCAATGCCTTATGGATTTTAGAAAACTTGAGATCAGTCCGCTTATCAGCAATATTCAGGAAGTTCTTCAAGTGAACAAAGATACGATTCAAAAGATGATTCAATGGATTGAACTCTATAGACGCGGACAAATTTTATCGGATTCTGCCGACGGTTATCTAATCTCTTTTCAGTATTATTACGAAAATCTTCTGATGGAATTGGAAGAATTGGAAAAGACAAGTATCTTTCTAGTTTCTACGAACTCCAACAATCACCTTTTCTTTCGCGGAATAAAACCCGAAGCTTCTTTGGTAGTCGCTCCGGTGGTCAAACAGGATTATATCGGGGAGCAGATAGAAAAATTCCGTGGTAAAGTGATCGTGTTCAATGAAAATAGAATGACGATCATTCCGATGCTTTGTAACGTAATAGAAAATCCTGAAACTAAGGATTTGGAACTCAGTTTTCCGGGTTTCAAATCGGAAAAAAATTCCATTCAGAATATTTAAAATACTTTGAGTCTTTGTCAACCCGGAAGGGGTAATTTTTCATGCGGATCCTGTTGTGGGATTTTCAATTTGGATCTGAGTTTCGATAAAATTCGAAAATTGATCTTCGAAAGGACAGAAGAATTTAAAAATTCCGTGGACTTTCAAAAACCTTGGACGATGGCCGAATATCGAAAGGTTCGAGAAAAAAAAGAAGTAACCATTCGGAGAAAAGACGAACTCGTCTATAATTGCCCTTTTTTGGGAGCTTTCGGAAAAAGAATAGGATGTATGATTCATCCAGTTTTCAGCGGAGACCCTCTCAGTCAAAATTATTCCTTTTACGGTTCTTCGATCTGTCAAGGTTACGAATGCAGAAATATGGAGCGCAAAAGTTCTAAACTTTGGGAAGATCTTTTGGGTGAGATGAAGTTGGATTCGTTTACTTATTCGGCAATTGCTTCCGATTATGAAACTATCGACTTAATCGAAGAAACTTTTTCTCAAAAAGGAATTTCTATCCAGGAACTGTTTCAATCCAAGAAAGAACTTTTAAAGCGACTGATTCAAAGAAAAATCGACCAAAACGTAGCAATGATGAATACTTCTTTTGAAATCTCGATGGAAGAGAAAAAAAAATCCGCACAGGAAAGATTGATTCAAAGATTAAGCCTTGCTTCCGCTACAGATTTATCAAACGAAATTGATTCTTAAGGGTTTTGTTCTTGTGATTTTTAGAGTTTGGAAATGATAAAATCCTTCCTGTATCTAAAAACACAGGAAGGAAAATAATTAATGTTTAGCCGCAGTTTCTGCTTTTGTCTTTGAAGATCCGTTCAAAGGAATCTTTGTAGATGAAACACTTTGACTAACTTTTGATTTGACTTCCTCTACCTTCGAGTTGACTTGTCCTGCTACGCCTTCAACCGAATGAAGAGCGTCTTCTATATATTTTCTAAGGTTTTTGGCAACCTCGGATTGATCTTGCGCTCCTTTGGAGGCAAGATCTTTGAATTCTTTTTCAACTTTCAGGAGAATGCTATCAGCTTGCTCTCGGAGTGATTTCGCAGCCCCAATGGCAAAGTTAAGCGCTTCCTTGATTTCTTTTTCCATAAGCTTTTTTCCTCTATTTTTCTGCACTGTGAATAGACCAAAATTATGCGGCGCACAATAAAGTGTCAAGTGGTAATTAAAATAAATAAATGGAGATTATGGTACTATAATTTGAAAACTTTTGAAATATATATGAGGAATTTGGCGCAGAATGGAAAGAGGGTTTCATTTTTAAGGGAGCCTCTAAAAACGTCCTGTTAAAGATTGTTAAATGAAACTGAATCCATGAAATTCGCTGATGAATCCCTTTCAAAAAACGTTAAACGACTTATTTAGGGTCATCTTTGACGTCCCGAAAAAGAATCAGGCATAACTTGCCCCTGATAAAAAAACAAATCGACGAACATTGTAGACGAAGTTGCTCAGAAACATCTGCAACTGGGCTCTCGCTAATCCGCGACATCGAATTCTTTTTCCTCCAAAGGATTGAATGTCTGCAAAAACGTGTTCTACCCTCGAACGAACTTTCGATAAATGTTTATTAAGAATTTTTGAATCTTCGGAAAGCGATTGGTTCCGTTCCGCTTCATACTTTCTAATTCTTCTCGATAGTTTTCAAAATCTATTAACTCTTGAAGTTTTTTAATGGGTCCCTAAGTTTTCTATCTTTTGGATACGATTCTGGGTTTCAAATAGTTCAAAATTATTCATTGTCTAATTTTTACATACCAATGTTCGTTGGGTACTTCTTTTTAACCGGGTTTTTAGAGGTTCCCTATAATTTAACGGATGTTTAACGTAAGAAAATTCGGAAATATTTTCGTTTATAACGCCGTTTTCTCCTTAAAAAAGACTAGGTTCTTAACATGTGAACTTCATCATGTTAGTTTGGGAGATAACCTGTAAATATGAGTCCAAAACAATTGATTCAAGAAACTCTAAAATATTTTGGAAAGGATAGAAGACTTTTAAAAAAAATAATTCAAGGCTTTAGTTTTGATGGTAAGAAAACAAATGAATGGAAAAAAAGAATTAAAACTTGCACGACGCATCCTTTTACGATTCGAAATAACATTATTGATTGGAATGTAAAATGCATTCGGGATAAAAATTATCGCCAAATACAATGGGATTATTTAGGAGATTTGTCTTGGAATATTAAAATTTTATTAAATTCAAATATTCAAAGCGGATATGATTGGGATAAAAAACTTGCGATAAAGTGTCAAGAAGCCAGAATTTTCGAAATCTACGTCAATTATATCATCCCGGCCTATACCATAAACCTGTACTATATAGTTTACAATAAAAAAGAAAATTATTATGAATTCGGAAAAATAATCAAAACGGAAAAACACGAAAAAAGAATCATAAAAAACATTACAAAACTCTTTGATACTTTAGGGTATTTTCATGTTTCGGAAGAACTTGCTTCTAAAAAATACAAAGGTTTATTTTCTGACTGCAATTCAGAAGGCAATGCGTCTTTATTCGATTGTTTGTTTAGTGATATTTATGGATATCAAATTGGAATAGAAAAATTTTCGGACCCGAATCACGTATCTTTACACCCGACAGGAGCAATAATTCATTGGCATGAATATTACGATTTGAAGAGAAATTTTTTATATCGAGAAGAATATCAACGTTTAAAATCAAAGGACGTATTATTGTTAACGACGGATCAAACTGGACATATCACGAAAGTAAATGTTCGGAGAGACATAGGTAAGCTTAAGCATAGAGGTTTTGAACTTGATATACTCAAAGTTTTTAAAAAACGTAATTCAAATTTGTCTCAAAACTCCCCAAAAAAATCATAGTTTAACGTGAGCAGGGTCGTAAGAAAATAAAAAGAATTTTCTAAAAGTGGAAGTTCCTGCTTTTAAAATTTGCTCGTAAAATCGCGATTTGTTGTAGTTCCCACATTTTAAGAATCAATTTACAGAGTTCAAATTCCAACTTCCTACAGAAAGATGAATCGTGGATTTCTTACGCCGAACTCATGTTAGTTTATTGAGAGTTCACAACAAATGCAGTAGTTCTTGTTCTTACGGATAATGATTTTCAAATCAATTTTTGCTGTTTTACCGATCCCTATAAAATAGAGTACCGTTAATTTGAGTATAAATCCCACGTTTAGACGCAGAATTTTGGACACTCTATTATGTAAATATGAGTAATAATTCCTTATATAATAAAGTTTTTGAAAAATTCCATAGAGACGATTCACAAAACTGCTTCAATCGACCATTTCTTTTATGTTGGATTTCTAATATATAGAACTGTTACGTTTTCTTAAAAATCATCTCAAAAGTTTTCTGAGTTGTCTTGAGATGACTTTTAAAGAGATTATAAACCTTTACTGGAAGCAAAGTCGAGAACCCAGGTATTTATCGATAAGATCGTAAAAAGAAGAACCACAAAAAGAGTAACTCCTACGACTGCGAACACAATAAAGATCGTATTTCGAATCACTCTAAATTGAAGATAACTTACGGATAAATTAACATTTCCGGTGTAAGTTAGCTCTTCGTTTTTTCCCATTCTAAAATAATTGCGAATGTAAAAAGCCATCATCAACAAAAGGAGAACGATCAGTAGAATTCCGAACTCGAACGAATAATGCTTTTGTAAAAGAAAAATCGGAATGTAAACCAAATTTCCCAGAAGGATTCCCGCCAACATGATTCCCCCAAAATGAAACAACATGGGAACCCACGAAATTCTCGAAGAAGACGCGGATTGAAATTCTCTCTCCTCTCCGTCTTGTATGGTTTGAAAAACGTTAAAGCGATCAGCTTCTTTCTCTTCGTAAACTTTCGAGATCATAAAAAGCATATAGATTAATAAAATCGTTAATACGAATAGAAAAACAGACGAAATCGCCCCAACTATGGGAGTTTGCGATATGCTTCTCAAAGGATGTTGAAGAGACATTAAAACGGGAAGAATAGAAATCAAATACAAACTTCTGTTTAAATACGTATAAAACCACGCCTTATAATAAAGGGCTAAAAAGGAAGTAATGGAAAGTAATATTAAAAATCCGTAAATAAACAACATTATCTTCTGTCCGAGAAGAATTCGGCTTATCCTATCTACGGTCGCTTCGAGTTGTGCGTCGGCCGGAATCGTTTTTTCGTTTAATTCTTCCATAACTGCGGAAGTGAGTCGGATTTTCGAAATTAGTCCTCTTTCAATTCCCCATTGCGGAGCCAATTCTCTTCCAGACCCCTCTAAAAGAACTTCCATGGAATCCATGTCTTTAGGATCGTAAAAGATCGGCTCGAAAGACAT
>NZ_CP040840.1:3697500-3710000 GCF_006874765.1 Leptospira weilii | reverse complement strand
CGAAGCGAAGAACTACGAGAAATCTTTGGAAATTATTCGCGCTCTTCATGAAAAAGGAAAGCGTTCTTATGAATCTCATTATCTTGCAGGCCATTGTCATTTCGCTTTAGGTAGGACTAAGTCCGCCGGTTCTCATTGGTCCGAAGCCCTTTCCATCAAACCCGGAGACACGGCGGTCAGTTTGGATTACACAAGATATCTTTTAAACAACGGAAGGGAATTCGACGGTTTGCAAGTGATAGCTCGCGCGTTCGAACTTAATCCGCGTAATAAGGATATTCGTCTTCTTTTCGGAACTGCGCTTCTTTATAACGGGAAAGCGAGAGATGCCCTTAGTATCACTGAAAAATTAAAGGCGGAAGATTCCAATGATTATCGCCCTTTGGTGTTGGAAGGACAGATCTATTACTATCTCGGAAGTATAGAAAAAGCAGAAGTAAGTCTGAAATGGGCCAACTCTCTTGTTCCGAATAATGCGAACGTATTAAATAATCTTGCGTTGGTTTATGAGAAGGCTTCCAATCAGGAAAATAAAAAGGGCAAATATTCAAATGCGAAAAATTACCTGAACTCCGCAAAAGAGCAAATCGAATCCGCACTGAAACTCGAACCTGAAAATTCCCACTTTAAAGATAATTTAAGAAGAATCGAAGCAAAACTCGATGCCCTCTCCAATAGCTGAACAAACCGTTTTATTCAACACGCTCGGATGCAGGCTCAACTTTTTCGAGTCGGATGGTTTGTTTTCGTCCTTGAGCAAATATGGATTTCGTTCCGCAGAAGTAGGAGAATATCCTGAAGTAGTCATCATCAATACTTGCACCGTGACGAATAAGGCCGATTCTAAAAATCGAAATGCGATTCGAAATGCGATCAAAAAATTTCCGGGTTCTCAGATCTGGGTTACCGGTTGTTACGCCGAAACGGATCGCGAATCGATCGAAGCGATTCCAGGCGTGGCGGGCGTTGTCGGAAATACGGAGAAGTCGAAACTTCCTGCGATGATTCTCGAAAAGAGAGGGTTGATCGAAGAAAGCGAACTCGCCGGAAAAATCTACGATCGATTTTCCTATTCGGATGTTTTGCCGAACGGTCATACACGCGCTTATTTGAAAATTCAAGACGGATGCAACCGTAAATGTTCATACTGCAAGATTCCTCAGGCGCGCGGTCTTGGAGTCAGCAGAAATTATCAGGACGTTTTAGATCAGGTTCGCTTTTTGCAGGACAACGGAGTGGGCGAAATCGTTTTAACCGGCGTAAACCTAGGATGGTTTCGCGACGGAGAAAACAAAAAAGCCTTCAACAAGATTCTCGGCGACATCTTAAATATTTTAGAATATTCAAGAATTCGAATTTCTTCGATAGAACCTCCCGATGTGGGAAACGAACTCGCCGAGCTGATGACACATCCCCGTTTTACTCCGTTTCTGCACATTCCTCTTCAAAGCGGAAGCGCGGAAATTCTCAAACGAATGAAACGCACCTATACTCCAGATACCTTTCGCAAACGCGTGGAAACAGCCAAGAAAAAGGTTCCGGGCTTATTCTTAGGAACCGACGTGATCGTAGGTTTTCCCGGTGAAACCGAGGAAATGTTTCAAAGCAGCGTTTCTATGGTCCGCGATCTCGGCTTTGCTAAGATTCATGTGTTTCCTTTTTCGGTTAGAAGAAATACGTTAGCCGAAACATTTCCCGATTCCGTGAGCAAGGAAACGAAAAAAGAAAGAGTTTGCACGCTCAACGCTTTGTCGAGAAACTTGCATCAGAAATACGCAATTTCCGAAACCGGAAAGATCCGGGAGGCGATTCTGGAGCAAGGCGGCGTTGCGGTTACGGACAATTATCTCAAAGTAAAACTGAACGAGTCGGAACTCAGAAGTCTCAAAGTAGGCCAATTCTTAAACGTGGAACTTCGGAGTTACGAAACGGAAGAAGACAAGGAAGGGACGTTTTTCGGTAAGGTTTCCCGATAAAAAGTAAATCTGTATTTTCTTTCGTGAGAAAATATTTCTGAAATTTATCCTTTTTTATCAAAAATCACACGTTAAAGGATAAGATCCGCCCGTGAATGTAGGAACTCCTTCAATCCTGAGCCGGAAGATAAATTTCGACGAACGCCTCAGATATGGAATATTTTGATCGGAGATATGGGAATCGTAGGCCCTAGACCTTTTACACAATATGACGTGGATCGTTTGGAATGGAACGGAAAATTTCACGATGTTCGTTGGTTGGTTCATCCCGGGATCGCCGGACTTTCTCAGTTGTATTCCGGAATGGGTGCGAGGGCTTCTTTTTGTTTCGATCGGTCGTATCTAAATTCAAAAAGTTTTATAATGGATGTGAAGATCGTTTTATCGACGTTTGCGATCAACGTATTCGGTAAAAAAAGAATCCGCGAAAGACTAAAGGCATCTTTAAAGGACAGAAAGATCGGAATTCGTTGGAAACAATGGAAAGAACACTTTAAGAACAACGAATCCCGTCCTTTACCGAAGATCGATTCGGAGATTTTGAATCTTCGTACGAATGAAATGCAATCCATCGCTTATTCTATCGCCATATTTCAGTTAGGCGAAGCGGGGGAGGGAAGAATCGCGAAAGAAATCGATAAAACCATCCTGTTCGGAATCGACGATTTTTACAGAGAAGCTTTGAAACTTTTCGTAAAGGAAGAGGGAAGACATGCAAGAATTCTGGGGGAATGTGTCCGTGCCTTAAAAGGAAACCTCATCGAATCCAATTGGACGGAACGATTGTTTTATTTTGGGAGAAGGCTTCTCGGAGTTCGATTGAAGCTGATGGTTCTTCTCGCGGCGGAGGTTGTGGGAATTTGTTTTTATCGTAGACTGGTGGATAAAATTCCGAACGGACTCGTAAAGTCGGCGTTGTTGGACATCATAAAGGATGAGGAAAAACATCTGAAATTTCACAGTGATTTTTTCAGAATTCGAATCCGAAACTTCTTTACCAAAGCGATTTTCAGATTGTTGTGGAGAACGATTGCTTTCGCCGTTTATATCACCGTTATTTTGGATCACAGAAAGACGTTTCGTGTATTGGGAATTTCGAACTGGAAAACGTTTCAAAAATTTCAGGAGATTGCCCGTTCCACCGAGGAATTTATTATGGAAGGTTTGGGTTTGAAGGGACTGGATTCTTCTTCAGAATACATTAGTAAATTATGAATCTTGAAAATACTGATGTGAAATGTTCGCTTGTACGAGCGATGCCCGAGAAAATTCCATGTAAAAAACGAAGATGGTTCAAAAGGTAAAGCGGATTACAAAATGAAGATAATCATTGTTATAGCCGCATTTTTTCACGTTCTGATGGTGGTGGGTTTTTTGGACTTCATTCCGACTTGGAAAAAAAATGTCCAATGGATCAATTTCTTCCTGATCATAATAAACTTCATTCTACTTTTATATTTCTCCTTTTTTGTCATAAAAGTTTTTTGGAGACGATCTTTAGTGGCTTTCGGGCTTTGCGTTGGTTTTTTAGTTATATTAGGATTTCTTTATTCCTTCTTTTTTATTTTGAATCAATTCAAAGACGGAGGTTTCGTATGCTGCCTGGAAGAAATAGTCGAATATCCTATAGAAAAACCTCCAAAGACATTATTCCTATTTCACTATAACTGCATTCCGGACGGGACTGTGGTTCTTAAAATTCGAAAAGGACTACTCCCGATTTTGGAAAGAGTCGATTTCACGGAAAGTGATAGGGACCATTCTCAAATTATCCGAGTATCTGATAGCCACGGAAACGTTTATGGTTATGATCCTATTCGAAATAATTATTGGTACATTTTTAAATGAATTGACTGAAAATTTTTTCAGGTTGGTTATTCGGATCATTTGTACTTTCTCGATTTTTTTATAAAAATTCCCTAAGAGCGCGTGTCCCAAAACCATTCGATCTTATTGGAATCTCCGCGGATCGCTGCAATTGTTTCACGTTTTGGGACAGACCCTAAAGTTACGAACGAATGAATTCATCCGTTATGTCTTCTTCCTCTCTGAGATCGTAAAATCCGTATTCGAAGTCTTTACCTGCGATTACTTCGAGGCCATAGACATATTCGGAAACCCGAATGTTTTTTACAACATCCAAGTGATAAAGTTCGGCTAAGAATTTCATTTTATCTAAGGAAATCTTATCATTGATTTTTGGGCCGATTGCGTATTCGTTTTTCACCCAGTCTAAAACAATCAATTTCCCTCCTCTTTTTATCGAGCGTATAAGTCCGTCCATGGCAAGCCCAGGATCCGGAAATGTGGACAGAACTAAAGATGCAAAAACCGCATCGGGTGTTGGAATCCATTCCGGTAAAAGTGGATGGTCCGATTTTTCGATAAAAAATGGAGTGAAATTAGAAATCTCGTCTCGGTTTTTCCAATGAAGAACTTCGTCGATTAAGTCTTGTTGGCATTCCCCGCCCCAAATCCAAGCATCTTTGGGAAGTTGTTTTTTTAACTCTAGAGTAAAATAGCCGAGTCCCATTCCGAAATCGACCAAATTTGCCACTTCTTTAAGACTAAAGTGTTTGAATACGACTTCTGGAGGGGTAAGTTCGCGACGTTTGCTGGAAATCAGAAAATTCTGATATTCAGGGTTTTCGTAATAATCCAGATCGCTCATAATTCTTACTTGGATTATGTCTAATTGATCGTTTCGGAAATGTCAAATCCGAAATAATGAATCTTCTATTATTGCATATTTAAAACTAATTTCTCTTCGAATGAGTATTAAATTACTCAGTTTAGACTGTCGATATAAGTACCAAAGACAATTCTTTTATGGAAATTCGTACTCGTATATTGCTCCTATTCTCGTTTATAACGTTGGTTTCCTTTCCAAAAGCTCAGGAGAACACGTTCAATCAGAATCAGGTGGAGAATTATAGCGTGGCGAATTCCATTCATGCGGAAATTTTAAAAAAGGATGAGAATTCGATTCGAATCTTTTGGGATGCCCCGAGAGAAACCGGTGAAATCATCGTTGCTCGCGCTTCATCTATGATCGATACTCCCGAGAAATGTATGGTTGCTGATTCGTTGGGTAAGTATCCGAGTGGAATCGCCGGGGGAGTGACTCAGATTTTCGATTACAATCTCAAACCGGGAACTTATTACTACGCTGTCGTTTTAGCGCATCGCGTTAAAAAGAATATGATCAAACTGATTCCTGGAAAAAACTTCACAACGGTTCCGGTCGTCATAGAACACGCGCTTGCGCCGGGAGTTTCGAACGCAGACAATAAAATTCCTGAAATTCCAGATGACGCAAGAGTGATCGATCTGACGGTTAAAAGAGAAGGCAAATATCTTCGATTGAACTGGACTCCGTATGAAAAGGCGATTCCGAACGCGACCGTTTATACTGTTTATCGTTCTTCGGAACCAATGTCTTCCTTATCTTTGATGAGAAAAGCGGAAAAGTTGACCGAATTGAGTCATCCCGAATCCACGTTCCTGGATCAGGACCTGAACAAATCTCGAACGATCTATTACGGTGTTAGTGTTCGATCCGGTGCAAAAGAAGTTTTACCCCTGATAAACGGACAATCCTTTACTCGATTTTTTTATATCGGAAATCCGAATAAGGATGGTTCCAACGATATTTCATCTTCTGAATATTCGGAAGATGAAATGCATGTAAAAGATATTAAAGCAACCGTTGAAGACCTTGACGTAAGACTCGAATGGAAAGCCCCTGAAAAAGCGGATGCGAATACGGTTTACACGATATATCAGGCTCTCAAACCCTTGAGTGGCGGAACCGCTACTTTTCTCGGAGGAAGTGTCCGTAAATTGGGCGAGATAAATCACCCGGATACGGTAGCACAGGTTCGGATGAAATCTTTAGACTCGAAAATTTATTTCGGAGTTACGGTAAAACATCAGGATAAGGAAGGATTCAATCTCGTCGAAAATGAATCCTTTGTTGCGATTAATAATAATGTTCAAAATTCGGAAGAGAATGAACAATCGAAAGTAAAGGATAATCAGGAAGAAGATTCGGTAGAAAATAAGCAGCAGGAAGAAGATACGATAAATAAACAACAGGAAGAAAATCCTAAAGATAAACAGGAGGAGGAAGAATTTTCCGGAACCGACGACGAACTCGATAGGATCTTGAAGAGAACCTACTGGAAAAAGGAATACTCGGACGCGATCCACCACTTGAAATCGTACGCTAAAGACGGAAATTCCGTGTACTTAAAAGGGAAAGCTAAATTTTTCACTGGACTCTCCTACTATAAAAGAGGGAATTATCGAGAAGCCCTTAAGTATTTCATCAATAAAGATAGTAAATTTTATAACACAGAGCGCTCAGAATTTTGGTCGAAGCGTTGCCTGTCTCGGATCTCCGGAGGAAATCCATGAACCGCTCTATCATCTTAATTACTGGATTTTTATTCATTTGTGCCGGTCTTTTAATCGGAGTTTACCAGACTACGGTTCAAGACGAGGGTTCTAAACGGATGTCGGTTCTCGAAAGAATTAAAGAAGGAGAGGAATACTTAAAACAAACTAATCCCAGTGCGGCTGAAAAAGCAGTGGACATCTTCTCCGAACTTTCCGCGAAAGAGATTCCCGAGGAATATTCATTCCGAGTGAAATACGATATGGGAAGGGCCCTGGAAAGAAATCAAGACAATCTTTTGGCTCTCGGAATCTATCGTGAATTGAACCAAAAAGAAGGTCTTTCCAGAGATGAACGTTCTAAAGTCGCTTATTCAATGGGAAATCTTCTTTTACAACTCAATCGAGACGAGGAAGGAAAGGGACATCTTGAGGAAGTTCTCAGAATTTCCGCCGATTCAAAATTTCGTTCTAATGCGTTATCCGCCATTGCGGACTATTATATGAAGAAGGGGAATTACGATCTTTCTCGTAAAAACTATGTTCTTGCGTTGCAAGAGGATCCTGAAAATGTAAAGGCGCGCGTTCGTTGGGGAAAATCCCTTCGCAGAATGGGAAAGGATTGGTCCGCATACGATGTATACGATGACTACGCCCAAGCCGGGTTCTATTTTGATCCGGAAAAAGAAAAAGTCACTTCGGAATTTCGAAGTGGAATCTTAGAGAAGGCAAGACAACTTTACGTTCGTAAACAGTATTATGGGGCAATCGACACTTTCAAGAAAGCTCTTGAAATGGGAATTAGTCCTAAAGCCGAAGAACAGGCTTTGTTTTATATCGCTGAAAGTTACGAAGCGATTGGCAAGTCCGATTCCGCTCTTCAATACTTAAACCGAGTTTTGGGAAATCAAGACGGTTCCTTGGATCAAACGGCTCTTTTCCGCAAAGGTACGATCTATTTCAAAAGCGGAAAATATGAAAAGGCGGCGGCTTTATTTCAAGAAGCTTCGGATAGATATCCGGATTCTCCGGTCGGAAGAAAAGCGAGCGCATGGAAAAAGGAATCTTTGGATCAAGTGGAAGATAATCTTCATTATAAGGAATCCGACAAGGCGAAGAGCAAAGAGGATTTGGAAATTGAAAGATTGGATTGAGATTTAAAAGAAAGAATTTATTTTCAAACTATAAAATAAATTCGAACCTATTGATTCTTAAGAATTTCACTTTGTATATAGACCAAGCATTTTTCCGGACTTAAAGTCGCACCGTATGCGTAATTCGTTCCGAATACAATTCGATTTATGTTTCTTCCAAGAATTACAATTGATTCTATGTGACAATCGGATATATAACAATTCTCCATGGAGCAATTTCGTATAGAAATGGTTTTAAGATTACAAGAAATGAATTTAGAATTTTTAAGATTGCATTTTTCTAAATTAATATTTACGAAAGAATTTCTAAATTCTATGTTTTCTAAATCGTAGTTTCTGAGCGTAAAATGGAAATCCTCAATAGATACTTTTGTAAATTTTTTCTTCCCTTTTTTAATAAGCTGAACGAATTCTTGAACGGAAAGATCGTAGACCATTTTTAGAAAACCTCCTTCATAAATTCCTCGTCCCTGAGTTCAATATCGATTCCTAAAACGTCGTAGATTGCGGAAGGGATATCCACAATCGATCGAATCTTTTTTTCCATTTGTGAAGTGTATTTTCCGTAAAGAATCGTTGGAACTTGGTTGAGTGTGTGAACGTCCACGCTTAAATCCTCTATGTTTCCGTGGTCGGAGGTTACGATCAATTGATCTTCTTCCGGATTCAATTCTTCTAATATTCCGGTTAGAAAGGCTTCCAATTCCCCTATGTATTTTTGGGCCGCTTCCCAGTGCATCTTATGACCTACTTTGTCCGTTAGAAAAAACTCATAAATACAAAGGGTATAATTATCCTCTTTGCAATTATGGATAATAGATTTCCCGGTTTTATACGGATCTCGAATTTGAAACAATTCGTCGGAATCGTCCAGATAACCTTTGGAAAATTCTTTCAGATATTCGTGAGTAATGTCCATGTAGAGGCCTTTGCCTTGACGAAGATCTTCCATTCCCTTGAGGGGTTTATCGCTCGCCATTTGAATTAAAGTGGAAGCCGAAAGGTGACGGGGATTTTTTTTCACGTGCTCATTGAATGCGGGAGTGTAACAATTCAGAAGATCTGCTTTAAAACCGTGTTCTTCCAAAACTCGAATGATGGAATATTTGCTAATGATTTTTTTGAGTGTAAATGTGGGAAACCCACTTAGATGTCTTTGGAGTACCTTGCAAGCGTTGATTCCAGTCCAAAGAGAAGTCTGACCGGTGGCGCTTTGAGGAAGGCCTTTGATTCCCATACTTGCATCTGTTTTAAGGAAAATGGCATTTTTAAGCGATTCGGGGGCGTTTTCCGGAATCGGTTTCCCCGCAAGCGGTAGGAAGAACGAATTTGCGTATCTGGAAAATGGATTTGTTTCCGGATCGTCGGGTCCGAATCCGACCCCATCGATAAACATATAAAAGATCATAAATATTCTATTCGGTTTTCTTCTTTCAGGTTAGACCAAAAGGGCCGATACTAAGAGCAGTGACGTCCCATTTTTATAGAAAAATCGCCTTGGTTTTAACTCTGATTCTATTAGGGCTGATTCCAGTTTCCATTCCTTTTTTCAAAGAAGAGTGGAAAGAATCTTCTATGAAGTTTCCCTTGAATCCGGCAGGAAACGAAGGATTTTTAAAGCGGGATGGCTTTTTAAAAGTTTGGTCGCAAGCCCAGAAAGTTCCTTTTTTCGAGGTGGGTTCCAAAATAGAATATACAATTCGAATTTTTTCCCTTCCGCGAGAAGCGAAGGAACTTGGCAAAAGTTTGCTAAAGGATTTGGGGCTGCAATCGATCAAAGTATATGATTCGTCGTATCGTCTCGTATATTCCAGTGAAGAGACGAAAGAAATTTTTAACGGGGATCTTCGTTTAGGGGATTTGAAAATCTTACCTTCTGAAATCAACTTCGACAGTTCCGGAGTTCCGATCTATCGAAGCAAAAACGGAGAATGGTTTCTCTGGATGAAGGGTTTTATTTTGGGGAAACATATATCGCTTCCGTTTAACATCAGAGATAAACAGGTCTATTGGATTTTTAAATCCGAAAACATCGGAGACAATTCTTTGATCGGCTCGAATGATCTTAGGTCGCTTAACTATCCGGATAATCTGGAGGAGATACTGACAGAGTTCAATAAACCCGCAATCGAATGGAAAGACCGCCCTCTTTGGGAAAAAAACAAAATCGGCGATCATACGATTTTCCTTTCGTATGACAAGGGATCCAGAACAAAACAGTTGTTTCAGATTCTCGTATTCCTGTTCTTTTTACTCGGAACTTGCGGATTGGGAATCATATCCTCCACTTTGGTTCAATCGATTATAGTGGAGAAGGAGTTTGATCATAAGGAAAAAGTTCTTAAGCTGAGGGACATTTTTCTGAGGATTATACTGCTTCTGAAAAGGGATTTTTCATGACCGGACTCAAGCTAAGAATTGCAATTTTAACCGTATCGGTCCTTTCTTTTTTTTATTATATGCTCGTGCCGTACTTTCCGGATGGAGTATATTATAAAATTAAAATGAAATCCGTTTTTTCGAATTTGAACGAAGAGCTTCGCCGCCTTGAGGCGGGACTTAGTAAAATAAATTCTTCTTCGGAATTGGAAAATCTACAGTTGGAATTTCCGATCGTTTCCGGTTTGAAGTTTGTCGCGGAGTCGGATCTCGTTTCCCGCAAAGATGCGGAAGGAAAACTTCTGGCGGAAATTTTAAAAGCGGGAACAAGTCGTTTATTATTTTTAAAACCCTCTTTGGTACTTTGTCTTCCCAATCTTAAAGAGAAGAAATTGATTCTCGCCGAGTTCAAAGAGGATTTGTTTCGTGTTTCTTTTTCCGGAGCCGAATCCATGTTGATTCCGGACTTGAAATTCGGGGGTTATGTGGAAGTCGGAAAACAATATGACGGCTTGAATAAGGGTCGGATTTCTTTCCTTTTGATCGATGAGATGAACCGATCCCAAAGCGCTGTTCATCGGATTCAAATCGGTTCCGTTCCATTTATTGGGTATTATTACGCGACGCCTGAAAATTCTTACGGCTTTTTAAAGGGGATTCTCATTTTAAAACCGGGAAGTGAAGGGCTTTTCTTTTTATTCCTTTCGGGGTTTCTCGCCATACTATTTTTGATCGATCTAATGATCAGAGTTCTAAGAATAAAGCGCAATCTTTTTACGAGTAAAGAAGGAAAAGAAATCCAGGAGATTGTAGGACAGATCTCGAAGGGAATCGACAGACTTCAAACTGCGAAGCAAAAAACTCTGGAGTTAGAGGAAAAGGACAAAGTAGAAGAGATACAAACTTTAACCTCGGAAGAAGTGGACTTAGACTTAAATAACCCTTCGATCAGTCTGAAGGAAGTCAAACGGGAAGATGGTCCTTCCATTTTTGTCCTTCCTTTTGAGTTAAAAAAAGAAGGTTATATTTCCCCCGCTTTTTTAAGAGACCCCGAAAAATTCAAAGCACATACGATTGTTCCGCCTGAAATTGAAAAGAAACGTTCCGAAATTTTTACTCCGGAATTGGAGGATTTGATCTCCAAAGTGAGAGAACCCACCCGTGAAAAATCCCTTTCTCCGGTAGAAGAAACCGCTGAATCGCAGTCGAAGCCCCGCAATATGGAGTTGGGTCCGGGTTATATGAAATGGTTGAATACTCTTCAGATTCGGGACCGAAGAAAAATTTTGGAAGTTTTGGACGAGCTTAGTTATGGGTTAGAATCTGAATATTCGTTTATTCTAAAATACTATACTTCTGTGTTTTCGAGCCTTAAACTTTTCGGATTTTCGATCCACTATTACAATAGAAGAAACGGAAGTTACAGCCCTTTTGTAACCTACGGACTGAAAGAACGCACGTCCGAAAATATGATTTTTCTCTACGACGATCAATACATCGGAAAAGAATTGGGAACGTATTCTCACATCGAAATCACTGAAGAAAAAAAGATGGATCGTTTTTTTAGAAAAAAATTCGATCCGATTGATTTGGAATCTTGTATTTCCATTCTTACGATTCCATTGTCCAATTTCGGAATTCCGTTTCGATTTTTTCTATTTTTCAAAGATCCGCTTATGGAAGAGAACGCTCAGGAAATCGAAAATTTGATCTTTCATTCTTTGGAACCCGTTATTCCGGCATTCGAGGAACACGATCGAAAAATTCTGGGGGAATTGTTCCGAGACAAACGAGACGTCGTTTCTTCCAGAATTCATTTGATGAGAATCGCAACGGACGGCGAAAGAGGACTTATGAAGTCTTTTCGAATTGAATTTCATGGAAAAGATTTTAAAAAACTCGAATCGCTTCGTAAAAAAGTAATGTCTCAAATTTTCGAAATTATCGATCCCGAAGATATGTGCTTCGGAATCGGAGTCGGAGCGTTCGGTTTATACACGAAAAAAGATTTGGAAGAACGGATACGTTCTTTGATGGATCGAACCGAAAACGCCTACGATTTTACGGTGGACGTTTATCCGAAAAACGGAAAGAATCTTTTCACATACCTGTAAATTTCTTTCGATTTCATTATGATTCTTATTCGTTTATCAATCTGGTTTTTGTTCTTGGCATTTTTTTGTTCTTCGATTTTTGCGAACGAAGAGAATCGGAAAGAATGGAATCGTGCGGTTAAAGAAAAAATTCTCAAAATGAACGAAGCTCAGGAAGAGACGGAGTCGATTCCCTATCTCCAAAAGTTCGTGGAAAAAAATCCCGCGGATTTGACCGTTAAACTCTGGTATGCGCGGGCCTTATTCTATCGTAAGGATTTGGAAATCCCTGGACATGCGGAGGACGTTTTTTCTAGGATGGAAAAGCTCAAGAAAATTAAAGAGAATTATTTTCTCGCGGCGAAAACGTTCGAGGGAGTTTTGGAATATCTTTCCAAAGCGACTCCGAGAGATCCCGATCTAGGCAAATGGCATTTTCTATGGGCGATGTCAGAGTGGTATGCCGGAAGAGAGGATAGGGCGATTCAGATTTTTAAGAA